>NZ_JCASIL010000004.1:259017-408629 GCF_059685725.1 Telluria sp. RT2P19 | reverse complement strand
CGGCCCAACGCCTGCTGCACATGCAGTGACAGCCCATCGACACCGGTACGCATGTCAACGGGCTCGACCGCAAGCCAGATCGATTCGGGCAGCAGTTTCACCGCAACTCCTGCAGCAACCTAGCCAGCCAGACGGCATCGACGCCGCCATCCATGCGCAGGCTCCAGCCCGAGGCGCTGCGCAGTTCGAGGGGGCTGGACGCCGCTGGTGTGCTGATGCGCACCGGCAGAAACTCGGCGCCGCCCGCCATGCGCTTGATGCGGCGTGCCCAGTATTTGAGGCGCTCCACGCCGATATTGTGCTCGTGGGCATAGGCCTGGGCCGACAGCCCGCTGCTGCGCCATTGCGCCACACGCTCATGCCAGGTCGATGCGGGAATGCGTTGACGGGTCATGGAATCCTCGAAGTAGAAAACCTCGAGTCTGCACGTCATCGCGGCTACGTTACAGGTGGGTGGGCTGCACGCTTACGTGGCAGGGCCATCCACCTTATAGCGTCCGCCAGCGAGATCGGGAATGCCTCAAACGCCCCACAAGATATCGGTCTTGTTATCCCGCGCCGAGCGCAGCATTTCCAGCAACGGATACATGCGGGTCGAGAAGCTGACCATTTCAATGGGTCCATGGTCATGGTCATCCTCATCGCGATGGTGGGCTTGCACGTCCTGCGACACCTGGTCGGTCGCCAGGTGATTGCGGCTTTCTTCCACCTCCGCCTCGACCACCTGTACCGCGCGCTCGGCTTCTGCCGCGGTGATCACACCGCGTTCGGGTTCCTTGTGCAGCAGGTCGAGAATGCGCTTGGCATGTTCCTGGTACATCAGGACTTCTGGGTAGGTTTTGCATTTAAAGGTAATCAACATGGCTATCTCTTGGTTTTGTTAGTGATTAAACGATAGCACGACTGGCGCACCTTCACAGTGCGCTCGTTCGCACAAGCTCAGCGCCGCTTTACCCTCAGCAGCCAGGCTGCCCCCGGAACGACGACTGCAAACACCCCGCTCGCCATGAGCGCCATCGCTTCCCCGTCCGAAAGCGGTGAACGCGTCGATCCCGCGAGCAACCAGCCAAGCGCCGCCCAGGTCAGGCTATTGAACATCTCGAGCACATTCATCACGATCCCGCCCTTGCCGTGGCCCTTGAAATTGCTGCGCACCCCAGGCAAGCCGCACCAGAATACAGTCAGTCCCGCACTCGTCACTGCGCCACATACGACGAAAAACACGACCAGCCCGACAGCCGGCATATTCACGGTCAGCCATAGCAGGGGAATCGCGACCAGCGCCAGCACCGGCACGATAGCGGCCGCCAGCTTGGCGCGCTTGACGGTGCGCGTCGAAGCGGGAGACACCAGCAGCAGGTCCCGCGCGTCCTCGGCCATGAGGGCGATCCAGGCCAGCGCGCTTGTCAGCGAGCTGCATAGCAGCGCGAGCCCGGCTCCCAGCGCTTGTAATTGCGCCTCGGAGCGCTTGAAGATGATGAAAAATAGCGGTAGCAAGAACAGTAGCTGCAGCAACACCTGCGACAGCAGGTGCGGATCGCGCACGATCAGGCGCCACTCCTTGACGAGTACGGCGGCGAACAGGCTGCGGCCGAAATGGTGGCGCAGCGGCGCTGCTCGGGCCCCACTTCGGCGCGCCGAGGACGCCGCCAATTGCAGCCCATGCGCGAAGAAGCGGTGGGTCTGCCGCGCTGTCAGTACGAACACCACAGCCGCGGTGGCGACCAGCAGCAGCATGGGCAGCGGCTCGCCCAGCATGGCGCGCGCCGGCAGCAGGGCGGCGCTGCGGGTTGCGCTTTCCCCGCTCGGCAGGCCATTGATCAATTCGCGCAAGCGGCCCTGTGACTCGCTGGACAATAACGCTTGCAGCTGGGACGCAATGACCAGCAAAGCCCCGGCCAGCGCCCCGATCACCTGCGCCACCACGCGCGTGCGGCGCGCGCCGAGCACGCGCACCAGGCCGAGCGTCAACAGCATCGCCACGCAGCTGCACAGTACCGCGATCGAGACCACACCCGGATAGATGCCGAGCCAGCGCCACTGTCCCTGCAGCAGGCCGGCGTGGGCGAAAGGAGCCAGGAAGAACAGGTAGATGGCAGCCGTGCCGGTTGTCACGCCGGCCAGGCGCACCGTAAGAATGCTGTGCGAGGACAGGGGCGACGAAAGTAGCAGATCGAGGTCGCCCCGCTCGAACAGCACCAGCACGCTCGACTTGATCGCCGACGACAGCATGAAGGTCGCACCGCCCGCCAGTATGGCGGAAATGGCAAGCAGGATGCGCGGATCGTCGCCCGGCACCCCGGCCAGCTTGCGCACCGTCACCCAGCCAAGCAGGTGCAGCGCGGCCCAGCCGGCCAGCGCCAGGACGATCGCCGCATTGCCCGGCCGGCGCCTGCCGTTGCCGTCCTTGCCCCCATCCTTGCCGCCGCCTGCATTGAACCAGGCCAGCCGCAGCTCGTGCCGCAGCAGCCAGCCGACGCTGCCCGGCGCCGCGCTCATGGCGTCGCCGTCAGCTGCAGGAACACGTCTTCCAGGCTGCCGCCCCGGGTGCGCGCGCGCAGTTCGTCGAGGGTGCCCTCGGCGATCAGGCGGCCCTGGCGGATGATGCCGATGCGCTGCGCCAACCGCTCCGCTACTTCGAGGATGTGCGTGGTCAGGATCACGGTGCCGCCCTTTGCGACGTGCGCCAGCAGCAAGTCCTTCACCTGGCGCGCCGCGGCCGCATCCAGGCCCGTGAGCGGTTCGTCGAGGATCAGGAGCTCGGGTTCGTGGATCAAGGCGCCTGCCAGGGCCAGCTTTTGCTTCATACCGCGCGAAAACCCTTCGGTCAGCTCGTGCGCATGCTGGCTCAGGTCGAGCCAGTCGAGCAGCTCGCTTGCGCGCGGTTCAGCCTCCTCGGCGCGCACACCCCACAGGCCGGCCACGAATTCCAGGTACTCGAACGGCTTGAGCTTCCCGTACAACATCGGCTCGTCCGGCAGGTAGGCCATCTTCGCCTTGGCTGCCGCTGGTGTGCCGGCAAGGTCGATGCCGAGCACCTCGATGCTGCCGGCGTCCGGGGCCAGCAGGCCGGTGACCAGGCGCAGCGTGGTAGTCTTGCCGGCGCCGTTGGGGCCGAGCAGGGCGTAGAACTCGCCGCGCCGGACGACCAGGTCGAGGCCATCCACGGCAGGGCGGCCGAAATCCTTGCGCAGGCTGCTCAAGCGCAGGGCGGGCAGCGGCATATCCAAGGTCACTGTCATTGCAGCGTGAACGAGGTCAGGAACTGTTCGACCTGCTCGGCCGGGACTGCATTGGCGGGGCCGAGCACGATGACCTGGTAAAAGCGCTCGCCGCGCGCCTCGAAGCGGCCATGCAGGCGCACTGGCCGGCCATTGGCGGCGCCGGTCGCCTCCACGCGCAGGCCATTCTGCGTCACGGTCGTCCCGTCTTCGGCGGCGCCGATATTGCGCAGCAGGGCCAGGCGCAGCGCCGGCAGCGCCGCCTGCGCGCGCGCGGCATCCGGCGCCGTGGCGGCGCCGACGGCGAAAGTGGCGCCGTCGACCTCGGCCGCCGTCATCGTCATGTCCACCCGCAGGCCGTCGACGTCCACCGCACGGGTAAACGTGGCTGGCTTGGCCGGGAACAGCACCTTGTAGCGGCCATCCTGGCTAGCGTGGTCGCGCCAGTTATAAGTGGGATTGCAGCCGGCAAGCAGGACGCCGGCCACCAGGGCCGGGGCAAGGGCGCGCAAGCGCCTCCAGAACGAAATCGATGGTCGCATGCAGCGATAGTAGCAGCAGCGGCTATCCCATCAGCCGTTTTTTGGCGTCTTGCCGCGACCGTATTCCTGAGACGCGGCAGTGTGGTTGGCCTGTCCTCGCACCAGTTTCTGCAGTCGGCATGGATGGCCCGAATCGAGGTTCATCTGTCCGGCGAAGGTGAAAAAGTCTGCGACCATCCGCGCCAAAAAACCGGTCCACCCGGTATCTCGGCGCCGTCCTTGTCGCTGCCCAATGCCGTGTTCAGGGTCACCGGCGAGCGCCCGTGCACGCTGCCGATCGACCCCGAACAGCGGCGCCGCGCCTGATGTCGACCTGCGCGGATCGCGGCGCCGGGCGGGCCGGACTCCATCGAAAGATGGGGACTTCGGCCGGCCGGCGTATCTTGGCGTATTATTTTCCCTGTTGCGCATTCTAGGACCGCCATGAAACGCAGAATCGGATTCCTGCTCCCGCCCGGCTTCCAGGCGCTCGACCTGATGGCCACCACCGTATTCGAGATCGCCAACGGCCTCGACGGTGGACCGTTCTATGACATGACCATGCTGTCGGAGCAGGGCGGCGTGCTCTCCAGCTCATCCGGCGTCGGCGTGTTCACCGAAGCCTTCGAGCGGCGTGACTACGATACCCTGATCGTGGCCGGCATCATGACCCCGCTGAGCGCGAAATCGAGCGCGCCCTTCCTGGCCTTCCTGCGCGAAGCCAGCGAGGCCTCGCGCCGCACCGCCAGCATCTGCACCGGGGCCTTCATCCTGGGTGAGGCGGGCCTGCTCGAAGGCCGTCGCGCCACCACCCACTGGGCGCTGGCGCGCGACCTGCAGCGCGCCTATCCAAAGTCGCGCATCGAGGAAGACCGCATCTACATCAACGATGGCCGGGTGTGGACGTCGGCCGGCATGACGGCCTGCATCGACCTGTGCCTGGCAATGGTCGAGGCCGACCTGGGCAAGGACGCCTCCAAGCACATCGCGCGCCAGATGGTGGTCTACCACCGCCGCAGCGGCGGCCAGTCGCAGTTTTCGGCCCTGCTCGAACTCGAACCGAAATCCGACCGCATCCAGCAGGCGCTCACCTACGCCAAGAGCCATCTGCGCCGGCACCTGTCGGTGGACGAGCTGGCCGAGGCGGCCAATCTCAGCACGCGCCAGTTCAGCCGCAGCTTCCGGCTCGAAACCGGGCAGTCACCGGCGCGCGCGATCGAGGTGCTGCGCGTCGAGGCGGCGCGCGCCATGATCGAGACCAGCAACCACTCGATCGACATGGTCGCGCGTGAGACCGGCTTCGCCGACCCCGAGCGCATGCGGCGCGCTTTTTTGCGCGCCTTCGGCCAGCCGCCGCAGGCGATCAAGCGCGCCGCGCGCGAGCAGGCGCTCTAGGCCCGGGCGGCGAGCGATTCAATCGTCGCGCAAGGCGCGCCGGTAGCCGATCGCCTCGGCCACATGCTTCGAGGTCACGCCCTCTGCATCCGCCAGGTCGGCGATCGTGCGCGCCACCTTGAGCACGCGGTGATAGGCCCGCGCCGACCAGTGCAGGTGGCGCGCCGCATCGTGCAGCCGCCGCCGTCCCGCTTCATCGGGCGCGCAATGGCGGTCGATCTCGCCCGGCCCCAACTGGCTGTTGGGCCGCCCCTGGCGTTCGAGCTGGCGCGCATGCGCCCCCGCCACCCGCTGCGCGATCGTCGCACTCGGCTCGCCCTCGGCCTGCGCCCCCATGCTCTCCGGCGGCATGGCCGCCACCGGCAACTGGATGTCGATGCGGTCGAGCAGGGGGCCGGAAATGCGGCCCTGATAGCGCAGCACGGCGTCTGGCGTGCAGCGGCACTTGCCGCTCGCATGACCGAGCCAGCCGCAGGGACAGGGATTCATCGCCGCGATCAGCTGGAAGCGAGCCGGGAAGTCGGCCTGGCGGGCCGCGCGCGAGATCGTGATCGATCCCGATTCCAGCGGCTCGCGCAGTACTTCCAGTACCCGGCGGTCGAACTCGGGCAGCTCATCGAGGAACAGCACGCCGTGATGGGCCAGCGACACCTCGCCCGGGCGCGGCAGGTTGCCGCCACCGACCAGGGCCACGCCCGACGTCGTGTGGTGCGGGCTGCGAAACGGCCGCTGGCGCCAGCGAGCGGGCGCGAAGCCGCCGGCCAGCGATTGCACGGCGGCCGATTCCAGCGCTTCGGTCTCGCTCATCGGCGGCAACAGGCCCGGAAGCCGCGCCGCCAGCATGCTTTTACCGGCGCCCGGTGGCCCGATCAGGAGGGCGGAGTGGGCGCCGGCCGCCGCGACCTCGAGCGCGCGCTTGGCATGCTGCTGGCCCTTGATCTCGGCGAAGTCGGGATACAGCGGCGCATGCGCCAGGCCGGGACCATGGTGGCGCCCCAGCTTCGGCGCATCGGGCGCGTTCGCGAAGTGCGCGCAGACCTCGAGCAAAGTGCGCGCCGGGTAGATGGCTGCCGTCTCGACCAGCGCGGCTTCGTCGGCATTTGCCAGCGGCAGGATGAAAGCGCGCATCTCGTTGTCACCCTCGCGGGCCATGGCGAACGCCATCGCCAGCGCGCCGCGCACCGGCCGCAGTTCCCCCGACAGCGACAGTTCGCCCGCGAACTCGTAGCGGTGCAGCGCATCGTCGCGTATCTGGTGCGACGCGGCCAGAATGCCCAGTGCGATGGGCAGGTCGAAGCGGCCCGATTCTTTCGGCAGGTCGGCCGGCGCGAGGTTGATCGTGATGCGGCGCGCGGGGATGTCGAAGCCGGAATTCTGCAGCGCCGCACGCACGCGGTCCTTCGCTTCGCGCACCTCGGTATCGGGCAGGCCGACGATCGCGATGCCGGGTAAACCGTTGGCCAGGTGAACCTCGACATTGACGGCAAGCGCTTCCATGCCGGCCAGGGCGCGGCTTCTCAGGACGGCGAGACTCATGGGCTTCCTTTCATCGTATGCCTTGCGCATGAAGCGCCCGGGAAGGCCTATCGTAAGGCGGGCATCTCGGCGTCTGTTGAGAGCGGACAGGCATGCGCATATGCCCCCGAATTCGTCGTCCATTCCGGCTTTTCCACCGCCTGTCACAAAATACTGACATTGCAAACTATTAACGCTACATTATCTGCAGGAAATACATATCACCATCAACCGCCTCAGGAGTGACCGCCGATGTTATCGATCAAGCAGCTCAGCAAGACCTACGCCAATGGCGTCAAGGCCATCAACGATGTCAGCCTCGAGATTCCGAACGGGATGTTCGGCCTTCTTGGGCCGAATGGCGCCGGCAAGTCCTCGCTGATGCGCACCATCGCCACCCTGCAGGACCCGGACAGCGGCAGCATCCACTTCCATGGCCTGGACGTCCTGGCGGACAAGGAAGGGCTACGCCGCCAGCTCGGCTACCTGCCGCAGGACTTCGGCGTCTACCCGAAGGTCAGCGCCGAAAAGCTGCTCAACCACTTCGCCGTGCTGAAGGGTTTAAGCGCGAAGGGCGAGCGCCGTGAGATCGTCGAAGCCCTGCTGCACCAGACCAATCTGTGGGAAGCGAGGAAGCGCGGCCTGGGCACCTATTCGGGCGGCATGCGCCAGCGTTTCGGCATCGCCCAGGCGCTGCTGGGCGCGCCGCGCCTGGTGATCGTCGATGAGCCGACCGCCGGCCTCGATCCCGATGAGCGCAACCGCTTCCTGAACCTGCTGGCCAAGATCGGCGAGCAGGTGGTGGTCATCCTGTCGACCCATATCGTGGAGGATGTGACCGACCTGTGCCCGCGCATGGCCATGATCGCCAAGGGCACCGTGCTGCTGCAGGGCGAGCCGCAGGCCGCGATCGATACCTTGAAAAAACGCGTATGGCGCCGCACCGTCAGCCAGGAAGCACTGCCCGAATACCAGCAACGCTTCAATGTGCTGTCCACCCGCCTGGTGGCGGGCCGCCCGCAGATCAATGTGTACGCCGAGTCGCAGCCGGACGATGGCTTCACCAGCGTCGAGCCGGACCTGGAAGACGTCTACTTCCTGCAGATCCGCAACGCCAGCCGCGCCGCGGGCCAGGCAGGCACGCCGGCGCAGGCAGCGCCGGTGATGGCGTGAGGAGCGCGGCATGCTGAGAGAATTCTTCAAGTTCGAGCTGGACTTCCAGCTGCGCCAGCCCTTGCTGTGGGTCTGCGCGCTGATCTTCGGCGCGCTGGCCTTCGGCGCCACTACCAGCGACGCGATCCAGGTCGGCGGCAGCATCGGCAACGTCAACCGCAACGCGCCGGTAGTGGTCGCGCAGCTGCTCGGCGTCTTCAGTCTGATGTCGATGTTTGTCGTTACCATCTTCATCGCCGGCAGCGTGCTGCGTGATGGGGAGATCGGCATTTCCGACATGCTGTTCGCCACACCGATGAAGAAGCACGACTACCTGATCGGCCGCTTCGCCGCCGGCCTGGTGGCCTGCCTGTTCATCTTCGCCCTGATCGTGCTGGGCATGGTGCTCGGGCCGCTGATGCCCTGGATCGACGTCCAGCGCGTCGGTCCTTTCCCCGGCGCGGCCTACCTGTGGGCGCTGGGCGTGCTGGTCGTGCCCAACCTGTTCTTCATCGGCGCGCTGCTGATGCTGCTGGCGGCCACCACGCGCTCGATCATGATGGTGTACGTCGGCGTGATGGGTTTCTTCGTGCTGTGGATCGTCGCCGGCAGCTTCACCTCGAACATCGACAACGAGTGGATCGCGGTGCTGGCCGATCCCTTCGGCATCCGTGCGCTGGGGCGCGCCACACGCTACTTCTCGACCGCCGAGTCGAATGCCGGCCTGCCCGACATCCAGGGCTATATGCTGGCCAACCGCCTGCTGTGGAGCGCGGTGGCGGTGGTGCTGGTCGGCCTGACGCTGGCCCTGTTCAAGCCGCAGCGCGCCGGCACCGGCAAACGCCTGTTCGGCAAGGCCAGGGCGCAGGCCACGCCGGCCTTCGTGCCGGTGCAGGTCGCGCTGCCGCGCGTTGCGCCGCGCTTGACCGGCGCTATGCGCTGGATCCAGTGCTGGCACATCTTTGCCTTCGATGCCGTCGCAGTATTCAAGAGCGTGCCGTTCCTGGTCATGCTGCTGTTCGGGGTGCTCAATATGGTGGGCAGTTCGAGCCAGATGGACCAGATGTTCGGCACCGACGTCTATCCGCGCACCCATCTGATGATCGAGCTGCTGAAAGGGTCGTTCAACTTTCTCCTGATTATCATCGTCACCTTCTATGCGGGCGAGTTGATCTTCAAGGAGCGGCAGGCCCGGATCGCCGATGTGATCGACGCCATGCCGATGCCGAACTGGGCGCCGCTGGTGGCGAAAAGCCTGGCGCTGGTGGGCGTGGTGCTGGCCTTCCTGTTTGCCGGCATCCTGACCGCGATCGCCATCCAGCTGGTCAAGGGCGGCTCGCCGGTCGAATTCGGCGTGTACGTCAAAGGAATGTTCATGGCCGGCCTGCCATTCGTGCTGATGGCGCTGGTCGCGATCGTGTTGCAGGTCATGACCAACAACAAGTTCATCGGCTACCTGCTGGTGATCGTGCTGATGATTTCGCAGATCGTGCTGTCCGTGATGCACTTCGATCACAACCTGTACAACATCGCGCTGCTGCCCGAGACGCCCTATTCGGACATGAACGGCTTCGGTCACTTCGTTACCGGCTGGTCCTGGTTCGCTCTCTACTGGACCCTGTTCTGCCTGGCAGCGCTGGTCGTGGCCCAGGCCTTCTGGGTGCGTGGCCTGTCGGTCGAGTGGCGCGCCCGCGTGCGCGAAGCGGGGCGCCGTCTAAAGGGGAGCGCGGGTGTGACGCTGGCGCTGTGCACGGTCGCTTTCGCCCTGGTGGGCGGCTGGATTTTCCATAACACCGTGACCCTGGGCCGCTACGAAGCCACGAATATCAGCATGGACAAGCAGGCGCGGTACGAGAAGAACTACCGCCAGTACAAGGACTTGCCGCATGCGAAGGTCATCGACGTGCGCGCCGCGGTCGACATCTATCCGGAACAGCGCCGCGTGATGGTCAAGGGGAGCTACGTCCTCGAGAACAAGACCGGCGAGCCGCTCGATACCCTGCGCCTGCAGCTCAACCCGGATGTCGTGACCACCCTGGGCAAGCTGCCAAACCACCAGGTGGTGCTGGATGACAGGGAGTCGGGCTTCATGATCCTGAAGCTGAGCCAGGCGCTGGCGCCCGGCGCGCATCTGCCGCTCGACTTCACGGTCGACGCGCGCCGCCCGGGCTTCTCGAACTCGGGCAAGGCCGATACCTTCAACCTGAACGGCACCTTCTTCAACAACGCCGAGTTCTTCCCGCGGATCGGCTACCAGAGCGACTTCGAACTGACCGACCGCAACGAACGCCGCAAGCGCGGGCTGGGCGAGCCGGAGCGCATGGCCAAGCTCGAGAACGAAGCGGCGCGCGCCGATTCGATGTTCGGCGGAGGCGCCGACTGGATCGACTTCGAGACCACGGTGTCGACCAGCGGCGACCAGATCGCGCTGGCGCCGGGCTACCTGCAAAAGTCGTGGCAGGAAAACGGCCGCAACTACTATCACTACAAGATGGACCGCAAGATGATGCCGTTCTTTGCCTACCTGTCGGCCAGCTGGCAGGTGAAGAAAGGCGATTGGAACGGGATCCCGATCGAGATCTACCACGATGCCAAGCATGGCTACAACGTGGACCGGATGATCGAGGCAACGCGCAAGTCGCTGGACTACTTCACGACCGAGTTCACGCCTTACCAGCACAAGCAGGTGCGGATCCTGGAGTTCCCGAACTACCAGAGCTTCGCCCAGTCGTTCGCCAACACGATCCCGTTCTCGGAATCGATCGGCTTCATCGCCGACCTGCGCGACAAGGAAGACATCGACTACGTGTTCTACGTGACGGCCCACGAGATGGCGCACCAGTGGTGGGGCCACCAGGTCACGGCCGCCAATGTGCAGGGCGCGAGCATGCTGATCGAATCGCTGTCGCAGTACTCGGCGCTGATGGTGATGGAGAAGGAATACGGACGCCACCAGATGCGCCGTTTCCTGCGCTACGAGCTCGATCGCTACCTGCGCTCGCGCGGCGGCGAAGTGATCGAGGAACTGCCATTGATGCGCGTGGAGAACCAGGACTACATCCACTACCGCAAGGGCAGCCTGATCTTCTATCGCCTGCGCGACGAGATCGGCGAAGAAGCGCTGAATCGCGCGCTCAAGCGCTTCCTCGAGGACAAGGGCTACCAGGAGTCGCCGTTCACCACCTCGAAGGAACTGCTCGACTATATCCGCCTTGAAGCGCCAGCCGACAAGCACGCCCTGATCGCGGACATGTTCGAGAAAATCGTGTTCTACGATAACCGCGTGACCGAGGCATCGGCCAGGAAGCGCCCCGACGGCCAGTGGGATGTAACGCTGAAGCTGCATCTGGCCAAGGTGGAAGCCGACGGCAAGGGCAAGGAAACCCCGCGCGCCTACGACGAGCCGGTGGAGATCGGCGTATTCGCACGCGCCAAGGGGGCGAAGGAGTCCGACGAGAAGGTGCTGCTGCTCGAGAAGCGCGTGCTGTCCGGCGACAATCCAGGCATGACGGTCACGGTGAAGGAGCAGCCGTTCGAGGTGGGCGTCGACCCCTACAATAAGATGATCGACCGCGTCTCGCGCGACAACCGCAAGGAGGTCAGCGTCGATTGAGGCTGGGCGCCTGGAGCGCTGCGGCGCGAACCCGCCGTGGCGCTTTTAGTCGCGCCTGACCTCATAGCGTGCGAAATGCTTCCATGAGCCATCCGCTTGTCCCGACTCGAGCCAGAACTGCCAGGAGGCGGTTGCAGGATCGTAGCGCCAGGTGTTGCGAAACGGCCCGGTGGAGTAGGGGATGATGAACTGGATGGTGTTGCCGTCGATTTGCCCGGTCCCGTGCGGAATCGACGAGGTCGGCCCGAAGCTGTCCATCCAGTGCGCGATGACGGTTTCGCTGGCCTTGTCGTAGCCGACGTACACGGCTGCCTCGTACTGGGCCGGCACCTGTACGTCCTTCATCCGCAGCGCCGTGAACCTGCCTTGCAGGACGGGTTGGGCTACCATGTCGTAGGTCACCGGCTTGCCGCGCACGTCGCCCGACATGCGCCATTTGCCGTCGAGCCGGCGCAGAAGGCTGGAACCCGCATCGTGCGCTCCAGGTGCTTCGGATGCTTCTGGTGCGCCGGCGGCGGTCACGGGCGCCTGCGCCCAGGCGGCCGCGGGAACACCCAGCGCGACGCAGACGGCGGCGCGCGCGAACAAGGTCAGGGACGTTTTCATCATGTGCGCGGTAGGGATGACAGCCTGTCAGTATAAACGACAGGTCGGCGGCAGCGCCGCGTCAGGGCCGCAACATCGTTGGCCGGACCGCATTTCATCCAGCCTGCATGCGCGCTCTACTTCCCCGCGCAGCGCACGAATACGGATTACGCGGCATACTGGGGCGTCTCCACAGCTTCTGCCGACGATGAAACGGTTCACCGCAATCCTGCTGATCCTTTCGCCGCTGCTCGCCCATGCCGAACCGGCGCCGGCGGCGCGCCAGGAAATCGCTCATCTGATCAGCTACCTCACCGCATCCGGTTGCAGTTTCCAGCGCAACGGCAGCTGGCACGATGCGGCCCAGGCCGCCAAGCACCTGCAGCGCAAGTACGATTACCTGCAAAAGCGTGACCTGGTCGCGTCGAGCGAGGATTTCATCACGCGCGCCGCCAGCGAAAGCAGCCTCAGCGGTACGCCCTACCAGGTCCGCTGCGGCAGTGCTGCCCCGGTCGCAAGCGCTGCCTGGCTCAAGGCCGAGCTGGCGAAATATCGCGGTGAACGCCGACTGCGTTGATTCGGCTCAAGCAATCGATTTTTGTGTGAGTGCGCCATGGTTTGTAGGCAATAAGTATTCGGCCCGCATTGACGTGTAAATACATTCTGTGTGACGATTTGCTTTAAATCAAATAACAAACAATATAATCTGATCAAAAAAGCAAGACTGGCCGCTACGGAAAAGGCTGGGTCTTGTGGAGAGGTCATGCAATGCTGGTTAAGAGTTTGGCATGGTGGGTGCCGGTATTGCTGTTGGGCGTCGGGAGTGGGATTGCGCATGCTGCCCAGACCGACCCCATCGCACGTTTGGTAATTGAGAAGCGCTTCGGCGAAGCCAGTCGGGCGATCGGCGCCAGGCTGGCGCGCAATGCCGCCGATCCGGCAGCGCTGTCGGCCCTGGTGGATTTGCGCATTGCCCAGGGTGGCCCGGACAGCGTGCCGCAGGCACGCGCCGTGGCCGAGCGCTGCGTCGAGGTTCATCCGGACAGCAGTCCGTGCGCCGAGGCGCTGGGCAATGCCTTGATGGCGCAGTGGAATGCGAGCGGCGTGCTTGGTTTCCTGCGCAATGCGCGCGCCACCCGCGACACGCTCGAGCGCGCGCTACGCTTCGATCCGGTGAATTACCGCGCGCGCGTGAACCTGATGCGTTTCTATCTCGAGACGCCGTTCTTCCTGGGCGGCAGCGAATTGCGCGCGCGCGAACTGGCCACAGAGGCGCGGCGCACCGATCCCGACCTGACCCGCCTGATGCGCGCCATCTACGCTTTCGATGAAGGCAAGCTGGACGAGGCCGAAGAGCACATCCTGGCGGCCGACCTGGAAGAATATGTCCTGGTGCAGGGCAGCCAGCGCGAGCTGCTGCTGACCCTGGCCACTGCCCATCTCGACGCGCGCCGCTATGCGCAGAGCAGCCTGCTGTTCCAGGAGTTGAGCCGGCGCCTGCCATCCAGCGAGCATGGCCCCTATGGCCTGGCGCTGGTGGCGCGGGCCCAGGGGCGCCTGGCCGACGCCGTGGTCCAGCTGGAAAAGGCGGCCGCGATCGCACCCCGGCCCTATGTCTACAAGACACTGGGCGAAGTCCATGAAGCGCGGGGCGACCGGCGGCGCGCGATCGCGGCCTACCAGGCCGCGCTGGCGGGCGTGCCGCCGCTCGCGCGGCGCGAGCACGCGCAGGTGGCGGCGCACCTGACACAGCTGAAGCGGCGCTGACACGCATTGCCGCGACAGGCAACCACGCGACGGCGCCGCGCTACCTTCCTGCTCATGGTCCGATCCGGTCGTCTTGCCCATCTTCCCGGCCCCGATATGCTGCGCGCTGGCGATCGTCCGGGGCATGGCCTGCCACTTGATCAGCCACGGCCCGCGCGTGCCGGCTCGCCCTCCTTGGCTGGATGAGCGGCGACCGGTTCTTCGTGTTGAGCGGCTTCCTGATGGGAGGACAGGTATTCGCGGCGCGCGCCGGCGGGCAGGGTCCCGACTGGGGCGACCAGGCGGTGCGGCGCGCCGTGCGCTGCGCTGCCTGAGCGTCGCCGCTCAGGCAGCGATGAGCGGATTCTTGGTGACCGCCACCGCCAGGATGTAGCCGAAGCAGGCCAGCGCGCCGACGAAGGCCAGCGCGCGCACCTGGCGCGTACGACCGCGCTTGAGCGCCACCGTGCCCAGGCCGACATAGGCGACCAGCGCCACCAGCTTGGCCGTCAGCCACGGCGACTGGCCCGGATACTGGCTGCTCCATACCGCCAGGCCGACGGCGCTGGCCAGCAGCAGGGTGTCGATCACGTGCGGCGCGACCTTCACCCAGCGCCGCTGCAGGTAGTCCGACGCGGCCAGCATCCACAGGCCGCGCAGCAGGAACAGGGCGCCGCTCAGGACGGCGAAGGTCATGTGGATATGCTTGAGGGCGTAGTAGCTCATCGTTGGGGGGCAAGAATGGTTGCGATCCCCGGCAGTATGCCCGAGCGCGGCAGGCGGGCGCCACTTGTCGAAGGTCAGCCGCACTCGCCCAGGTAGTGGCAGGATGCGCAGCGCGAACAGCCATCGACCTTGCGCAGCGCCAGCGCGCCGCATTCCGGGCACTTGGCGCCGTTCATCACGGGCAGCGGTTCGGCCGGCGTCTCTGGCTGCGATTGCCGGTCGGGCGCGCCGTCGTGCGCGTGCCGTTCGAAGCGGCGCGCCAGCGCGCCGACCGGCGCCTGGTTGCCCTGTTCATCAAGGAAGCCGCGCCGGATCAGCATCCGCTGCAGCATGAAAGCGATCGCCGCGACTTCGGAGTCGTGGTAGACCGGCACCCGCACCCCGTCCTCGCGCGTGATGTGGCCGCAGCGTACCGGCCCTTTTTCCCACACCACCTCGCGCATATCGGCCAGGGCGCGCGCGATCGGGCCGCCGGCGCGCGCCACCATCGACAGCAGCCGCATCGAGGCCGTGATCCACTGGTGGCCTCCGGTGCGCTGGTTGGCCGGCATGAAGAATTCGAAGGGGCGCTCGATCGTCACGGGCCGGCCTTCCCACATGCCTTCGGCGCGCAGGAAGCTTACCGTCAGGTAGGCGGTCTTGCGGCCTTCCTGGGTCGAGTATTCGATCTTGGAGGTGACCGATTCGAGTTCGCCCAGCGGGCGGTGTTCGAAGCGCTTGCGCAGCGGATCGTCGTCCGGCGTCTGGTTGGCGGCCGGCGCGTGCGCGGGAACGGCGGGCGTGGCCGACAACACACTGCCCAGCACCGCGTTCGGGCGGTAGGTCGCCAGTCCTTTCAGCCCGGCGCGCCAGGCTTCCAGGTACAGGTCGCGAAAGTCCTCGTAGGGATAGTCCTCTGGCACGTTGACGGTCTTCGAGATCGCAGTGTCGATGAAGGGTTGGACCGCCTCCACCATGCGCAGGTGGTCGAGCGCGCGCAGCTCGAGGGCGGTAACGAAGGCTGGGGGCAGGGCGGCGTCGCCGTGCCGCTGGCGGTACAGGCGCCAGGCGTGGTCCGCCACCTCGTAGTTGCGCGTGCCGCCATCGGCGGTGCGTTTCTTGCGCTGGTAGGTCCAGGAATAGGGCGGCTCGATGCCGTTCGATGCGTTGTCGGCGAAGGCCAGCGAAATGGTGCCGGTGGGCGCGATCGACAGCAGGTGCGAGTTGCGGATGCCGTGCGCGCGGATGCCGTCGCGCAGCGCCTGCGGCAGGCGTTCGATGAATTGGCCGCGCAGGTATCGGTCGGCGTCGAACAGCGGAAAAGCGCCTTTGTCGCGCGCCAGTCCGATCGAGGCCGCATAGGCCGCATCGCGCAGCGCGCTCGCAATGCGCGCCGCCATGGCGCGGCCTTCGTCGCTGTCGTAGCGCAGCCCCAGCATCGCCAGCGCGCTGCCCAGGCCCAGGAAGCCCAGGCCGATGCGGCGCTTGGCGCGCGCCTCGGCCGCCTGCTGCTGCAGCGGCCACTGGGTGGCGTCCAGCACCAGGTCGAGCATGCGCACCGCGACCGTCGCCACCTCCCGCATGCGCTCGAAGTCGAGCCGGGCATCCGGTGAGAAGGCGTCGTGGACGAAGACGGTCAGGTTGAGCGAGCCGAGGTCGCAGCAGCCATATGGCGGCAGGGGCTGCTCACCGCAGGGGTTGGTGGCGCGCAGCTCCTCGGCATACCAGAGATTGTTCTCGGCATTCATGCGGTCGACGAACAGCACGCCCGGCTCGGCATGGTCATAGGTCGAGAACATGATGCGCTCCCACAGGTCGCGCGCGCGCACCTCGCGGTAGACCCACGGGCCGTCGTCGCGGCGGCGGCCGCCGGCGGCCAGGTCTTCATCGCCCGGCTCGGCCGCGTGCACCAGCGCGAACGCGTCATCCGCTTCGACGGCGCGCATGAAGGCATCCGTCACCCCGACCGATATATTGAAATTGGTGAGCCGGCCCGTGTCCTTGGCCGCGATGAAGCGCTCGATGTCGGGATGGTCGATGCGCAGCACGCCCATCTGGGCGCCGCGCCGGGCACCGGCCGATTCCACGGTGCGGCAGGAAGCGTCGAACACTTCCATGTACGACACCGGGCCGGAAGCGCGCGATGCGGTGCCGGCCACCTTGCTGCCAAAGGGGCGGATGGCTGAGAAATCGTAGCCGACCCCACCGCCGCGGCGCATGGTCTCGGCGGCTTCGCTGAGCGCGGTATAAATGCCGGGCAGGCCATCGCTAGCGCCCGTGATCGAATCGCCGACCGGCTGCACGAAACAGTTGATGAGGGTGGCGCGCAGGCCGAGGCCGGCGGCGGAGGCAATCCGGCCGGCGGGAATGAAGCCCTGTTGCTGGGCCCAAAGGAAGCGGCGTTCACAGTCGGCGCGCTGCGGCACGGGCTCGAGGGCGGCCAGCGCGCGCGCAATGCGCCGCCGCACGTCGTCGATCGTGCGCTCGTCGCCCCTGGCGTATTTCTCGAGCAGCACGTCCAGCGATACTGCTTGCGCGGGCAAGGTGCCGGACGGCTTGTCTGGTGCATTCATGCTGGTCGCCCTGTCCATGAATGCACGCGTGCTTATGGTTTGTCGATCGGCGTATCGCCCGATTTATCCAGGCTCGGCGGCAGCACGATGGTCGGATCCTCGGGCTGGTTCGGGAACGGCGCCGTGGCCGACGGCGCCGCCCCCGGTTGTGGGGTGGTCGCCGCCGTCGCGCTCGCCGGGGCGGACGCGCCACCGGCCAGGCGTGCTTCGAGTTCGATCACGCGCAGCTCCAGCGCTTCCAGCTTGGCGCGTGTCTTGGCCAGCACTTGGGCCTGGATATCGAATTCCTCACGCGTGACCAGGTCGAGCTTGGCGAAGCCCGAAGTCATCGCCGCCTTGACGTTGCGCTCGATGTCCTTGGCCGGTCCGCTTTCGAGCGCCTGATTGATCTTGCCCTGCAAATCGCTGAAGAAATTACTGTTGTTCATGTCCTGATCCCTTTTTGCCATTGGTGCACGCACCATTGCGGTGCAATACAGCCAGATTTGGTGCGCCGCCCGGCATGCAGCGCGCCGTTCGCGGTCGGTTGTAATGGAGCAAAACTGATGTGGGGCGTGTTTACCAAAAAAACAAGGCCATTTTCAGCCCTTTATGGGCTGGCACGCATCCTGCTAAATGAAGGGTAGAAAACGCAATAAAAAAGGGAATCCAAACGCAGTAATTGTTCATCATCAAGGGGGTTTGTCATGAAGTGCACTGCAAAAATCAACGCAATCAGCCTGGCGATTCTGGCTTTTACCAGCGCCCAGGCCATGGCACAGGAACAACCCGCCGAACACCAGGTGAGCTACAACGTGAGCCTCGCCAGCGAATACCGTTACCGCGGGCTCGCGCAAACCGATTTCGACCCCGCCCTGTCGGGCGGCGTCGACTACGTACACGCCCCATCCGGCTTTTACGTAGGCACCTGGCTGTCCACCATCAAGTGGACCAAGGATCTGGGTGGCGACGGCAATATCGAATGGGACTTGTATGCCGGCAAACGCGGCCAGCTGACCGAGACGGTCAGCTACGACGTTGGCGGCCTGTATTACTACTATCCGGACAATAGCCTTGATCCAAATGCGAATACTTTCGAGCTGTACGGCAAGCTCGGCTTCGGTCCGGCGTACATCAAGTATTCGCACTCGACGACCAATCTGTTCGGCACCGCCGACAGCAAGCAGAGCGGATACCTGGACGTGGGCGCCGACATCGACGTTGGCAATGGCTTCCTGCTCAACCTGCACGTCGGCCGCCAGCGCGTCAAGAACAACAGCCCGGTGTCGTACACCGACTACCGGGTCGGGGTGACGAAGGACTTCGGGGTCGCCACCGTGGCCCTGGCCTGGCACAAGGCGAATACCGACGCCTACCTGAGTCCTGAGGGCAAGAACCTGGGCAAATCGGCCGCCGTGCTGTCCGTGTCAAAAACTTTTTGATAGCAAAGAGGCAATACCATGAAAATGATTACCGCCATCATCAAGCCCTTCAAGCTCGACGAGGTGCGAGAAGCGCTGTCGGAAATCAACGTGCAAGGCATGACGGTGACTGAAGTGAAGGGTTTCGGTCGCCAGAAAGGCCACACCGAGCTGTACCGTGGCGCCGAGTACGTCGTCGATTTCCTGCCCAAGATCAAGATCGAAGCCGCCGTCGACGATGCCGTCGTCGACCAGGTAATCGATGCGATCCAGGGCGCCGCCCGCACCGGCAAGATCGGTGACGGCAAGATCTTCGTGGCCGACCTGAACCAGGTCATCCGTATCCGCACCGGCGAGACCGGCAACGACGCACTGTAAGAAGGAAAGTGTTCATGAAGCATATAACGACAAAAATCCTGTCCGCCATGCTGGGCCTGGGCCTGGCCCTCCCGGCCATGGCGGCGCCGTCCATCAACAAAGGGGATACCGCCTGGATGTTCGTCGCCACCCTGCTGGTCATCATGATGGTGATCCCGGGCCTGGCGCTGTTCTACGGCGGCATGGTGCGCGCCAAGAACATGCTGTCGGTCCTGATGCAGGTCATGATGGTGTTTTCGCTGATCATCGTGCTGTGGTGCCTGTACGGCTACTCGCTGGCCTTCACCGGCAACAATGCCTTCATCGGCGGCTTCGACCGCGCCTTCCTGCAGGGCATCTGGGACCCGGCCGCCGGCACCTTCGCAATGGCCGCGACCTTCACCAAAGAGGCGATGATTCCCGAGTTCATCTTCGTCGCCTTCCAGGGTACCTTCGCCGCCATCACCTGCGCGCTGATCGTCGGTTCCTTCGCCGAGCGCGCACGCTTCTCGGCGGTGCTGGCCTTCGTGGTGATCTGGTTCACCTTCGCCTACCTGCCGATGGCGCACATGGTCTGGTTCTGGGCCGGTCCTGACGCGATCAGCGACGCCGCCTCGCTGGCCACCGTGACCGCCGGCGCCGGCTACCTGTGGCAGCAAGGCGCGCTCGACTTCGCGGGCGGCACCGTGGTCCACATCAACTCGGCCGTGGCCGGCCTGGTGGGCGCCTACGTGATCGGCAAGCGCGTCGGCTACGGCAAGGAATCGATGGCCCCGCACTCGCTGCCGATGACCATGGTCGGCGCCTCGCTGCTGTGGGTCGGCTGGTTCGGCTTCAACGCCGGCTCGGCGCTCGAAGCGGGCGACATCGCGGCGCTGGCCTTCATCAACACCCTGCTGGCGACCGCCGCCGCTACCGTCTCGTGGGCGGCCGGCGAGTGGATGTTCAAGCGCAAGCCGTCGATGCTGGGCGCCGCTTCGGGCGCCATCTCGGGCCTGGTGGCGATCACCCCGGGCGCCGGTTTCGTCGGCCCGATGGGCGCCTTGGTCATGGGCCTGCTGGCTGGTATCATCTGCCTGTGGGGCGTGACCGGCCTGAAGCGCATGTTGCGCGCCGATGATTCGCTCGACGTGTTCGGCGTGCATGGCGTGGGCGGCATCCTGGGTGCGCTGCTGACCGGCGTGTTCGCGGCGCCGTCGCTGGGTGGCCAGGGCGTGTGGGACTACACCACCAACGCCATGAACACCAGCTACTCGATCGCCAGCCAGGTGCTGGTGCAGGCGCATGGCGTGGTCGTGACCGTCGTGTGGTCGGCGGTCGTCGCCTTCATCGCCTTCAAGCTGGTCGATATCGTGATCGGCCTGCGGGTGCCTGAAGACGAAGAGCGCGAAGGCCTGGACATTACCAGCCACGGAGAATCGGCGTACCGCTACTGACATCTTTTGACGTCGGTCAAAAGGCGCCTGCGGGCGCCTTTTTTGCATCTTTGGCAACGCCTCTTTAAAAAGGCCGGGTACACCCCATATGACTAACCCAACTAAGTAAACAACAAGAAGCGCATAACAAGGACGTCCTACATGGTTCCGCACCTCGCCACCGCCCAGACCGGTCCTTTGCTGGACCTGGAAAAGAAAATCCTCGAAGCCACCCCCGCCATCGAGCGCTGGTTCCGGCTCGAGTGGCAGGAGCATACGCCACCGTTCTATTGCTCGGTAGACTTGCGCAATGCGGGCTATAAGCTGGCGCCGGTCGATACCAACCTGTTCCCGGGCGGTTTCAACAACCTGCCGACCGAGATGCTGCCGCTGACGGTGCAGGCCGCCATGGCGGCGATCGATAAATACTGCCCGGATGCGCGCAACCTGCTGCTGGTTCCCGAGACGCATACGCGCAACCCGATGTACCTGCAGAACGTGGCGCGACTGATGCAGATCTTCCGCCAGACCGGCCTGCACGTGCGCCTGGGCTCGTTCTCGCCGGAAGTGACCGAACCGACGCCGCTGGCCCTGCCTGACGGCAATATGTTGGTGGTCGAGCCGCTGGTGCGCTCGCCCAACGGGCGCCGCGTCGGCCTGGCCGATTTCGACCCGTGCACCATCTTGCTCAACAATGACCTGTCGGCCGGCATTCCGTCCATCCTCGAGAACGTGCACGAGCAGTCGCTACTGCCGCCGCTGCATGCCGGCTGGGCGCTGCGCCGCAAGAGCAACCACCTGAAGGCGTTCGATGAAGTCGCCAAGAAGTTCGGCAAGCTGATCGATATCGACCCGTGGCTGGTCAATCCCCTGCACAGCAAGTGCGGCGAAGTCGACCTGCGCGAGAACGTCGGCACCGAGGAACTGGCCGACAATGTCTCGGCACTGTTCTCCAAGATCAAGAAGAAGTACAAGGAGTACGGCATGAAGGAGCGCAAGCCCTTCGTGATCCTGAAGCCCGACGCCGGCACCTACGGCATGGGCGTGATGACGATCAAGGACGCCAGCGAGGTGCGCGACCTGACCCCGGCCCAGCGTGCCCGCATGTCGGTGATCAAGGATGGTGTCGCGGTGACCGACCTGATCATCCAGGAAGGCGTGCCGACCTTCGAGTCGATCGACGACGCCGTGGCCGAGCCGGTGGTATACATGATCGACCGCTACGTCGTGGGCGGCTTCTACCGCGTGCATGCCGAACGCGGCATCGACCAGAACCTGAATTCGCCGGGCTCGCAATACGTGCCGCTGGCTTTTGCCCAGCAGCATGCGGTGCCCGACCTGAAGGCCAAGCCGGGCACGGCGGCGCCAAACCGTTTCTATGTGTATGGCGTGGTGGCGCGGCTGGGCATGCTGGCGGCGTCGCTCGAAATGGAACGCACCGACCCGAACCCGGAAGTGTATTGATCGGCCCCCGGGAGGGGTGCTACTCCTCCTTGCGCACCACATACATGAAGTGCGAGCGCAGCGCCGGCGCCAGCGCTGTCAGCAGTTCGGTCACCATATATGGCGCCGTGGCCAGCAGGCGGTGGATAGGCGGCGCCAGCACCAGGCTGCGGTAGCGCGGCTCGCTGCCCGGCCACCACGCCTGCAGCTCGGCGCGGGTGACCCGGCGCACATTGCGGTTGCGCGGGTTGTCGTAGCGAAAATCGAACACGAGACACCAGCCGCCCGGGCGCAGCGCGCGCCACATCTGCGCGGCCAGTTCGCGCCGCAGGGCCGGATCGAGCACCGAGGAAAACACCGTTTGCGCCGTGACCAGGTCATGGCCCGCGGGCGGCAGCGCATCGAGCGTACCCAGGTGCCAGCGCACGCCGTGCGCCGTACATCGGCGCGCATGGTCGAGCCGGTCTTTCTGGAGTTCGGTGCCGGTGAGATTGGCGGGGGAGGCGCCCCAGTCGATCATCTGGCGCAAGAAACCGCCGGTGCCGCAGCCGACATCGAGCACTTGCACGTCAGCCAGGTCGGCGCCGACCGTACAGGAGAGCAGGTCGGCGAAGCCACGTGAACGCGCCGCGACCTGCTGCAGGATCTCGGGCCGATGCCAGGCGTAGCGCGCCAGCGCGGCGCCGCCATGCCAGTTGCGGTAGACATCCTCGATGCGCTCCTGCTCCGCCTGCCGGCTCGGTTGGGTATCCATGCTTCATGGTCGCTCGTGATTGCCCCGCTACGATTGCGCTGTCTCAGTTGCATCGCCCGGCACCCAACAAATTGCCGCAGTGCACTTTGAGGTATGAATGGTCGATGGGCCGGTCCGCGAGTTTCTGCAATTCGGGCTAAAATCAGGCATTACCTCGAATGGAAGCCCCATGAAAATCGCCTTTCTCGCCGACCCTCTGTCCGGATTCAAGATCTACAAGGATTCGACCTTCGCCATGATGCGCGAGGCGGCGCGGCGCGGCCATGCCATCTATCACTTCGAACAGCGCGACATGGTGCTCGAAGAAGGCGTCGTCAGCGCGCGCGTGGCGCAGATCCACCTGACCGGCGACGCCGACGAATGGTACCGCGCCGATCCGGCGGTCGATGTGAACCTGGGTGAATTCGACGCCATCCTCGAGCGCAAGGATCCGCCGTTCGACATGGAATATGTCTACGGTACCTATCTGCTGGAACTGGCCGAGCGCCAGGGTGCGTGCGTGATCAACAGCCCGCGCGCGATCCGCGACCATAACGAGAAGATGGCGATCGGCCAATTCAGCGACTACACCTCGCCGACCCTGGTCACGTCCGATGCGGCGCGCCTGCGCGCCTTCCACGCCAGGCATGCCGACGTGATCTTCAAACCGTTGGACGGCATGGGCGGCGCCGGCATCTTCCGCGTGAAAAGCGACGGCCTGAACCTGGGCTCCATCATCGAGACCCTCACCGACAATGGCCGCAACACCATCATGGCCCAGAAATTCATCCCGGCCATCGACAAGGGCGACAAGCGCGTGCTGGTCATCGGCGGCAAGCCGGTGCCCTTCGTGCTGGCGCGCATCCCGCAGGGCGGCGAAGTGCGCGGCAACCTGGCCGCCGGCGGCCTGGGCGTGGCCCAGCCGATCAGCGCGCGCGAGCGCGAGATCGCCGAGGCCCTGGGCCCGGTGCTGGCCGAGCGTGGCCTGTTGCTGGTAGGATTGGACGTGATCGGCGACTTCTTAACCGAAGTCAACGTGACCAGCCCGACCTGTTTCCAAGAGATTCATGACCAGGCCGGATTCGACGTGGCCGCGATGTTCATCGATGCGGTCGAACAAAAGGTAAACAAATAACATCATGGTAGGCATCCTGCTCCTGACCCACGCGCCGCTGGGCCAGGCATTCATCGCGGCAGTGGCGCACGTGTTCCGCGGTCCGACCGAGCGCTTCGAGGCGATCGACGTGGCCGCCGACCAGGATATCGGCGAGGTCAATGGCCTCGCAAAACAGGCGATCGCGCGCCTCGACGAAGGCGACGGCGTCCTCGTGATCACCGACGTCAAGGGCGGCACGCCGTCCAATTGCTGCAACACGCTGGCCGACGCCGGCCACGTCGAAGTCATTGCCGGCATCAGCCTGCCGATGCTGCTGCGGGCGATCACGTACCGGCGCGACACGCTCGACGTGGTGGTCGAGATGGCGCTGGCGGGCGCCCAGAACGGCGCGGTACGGGTGGATAACCGGATCAGGGTGGGGTAGGGATTACCATGAGGCGATAGCCATAGCGGTGCGCGCGCCGAGGAGCGCGATTCGACAAGACCAACGATAAAGCGAATATGATTCAACAAGAACTCGAGATCATCAACAAGCTGGGCCTGCACGCCCGCGCATCCGCCAAATTCACGCAGCTGGCCGCAAAATTCCAGAGCGATGTCTGGCTCACCCGCAACGGACGCCGTATCAACGCCAAGTCGATCATGGGCGTCATGATGCTGGCCGCCGGCAAGGGCGCCAAGGTGACGCTGGAAGCCGACGGCAAGGACGAAGAGGCCGCGGTCGCCGCGCTGGCGGCCCTGGTCAACGACAAGTTCGGCGAAGGCGAGTAATGCCGCGTAACGCGGCATCTCGCTCAGGAGACGTCAGCATGGCCTCCTTCCTTCTCCATGGTATACCGGTCTCGCGCGGGATCGCGATCGGCCGCGCCCACCTGCTCACGCCGGCCGCCCTCGACGTCAAGCACTACCTGGTCGCCGACGACCAGGTGGAAAACGAAGTGCGGCGCCTGCAGGATGCGATCGCCGCCGTGCACCGCAACCTGCAAGAACTCTGGACCGACCTGCCCAAGGACGCCCCGACCGAGCTGGGCGCCTTCATCGACGTCCACGCCCTGATCCTGTCCGATCCGATGATTTCCGAGGCGCCGCTGGACATCATCCGCGCGCGCCACTACAACGCCGAGTGGGCGCTGGTGACACAGATCGACGAGCTGTCGGCGCAGTTCGACGAGATCGAGGACGAATACCTGCGTGAGCGCAAGTACGACATCCAGCAGGTGGCCGAGCGCGTGCTGAAGGTCCTGACCGGCACCGCGCTCAATGTGCCGCCGATCGTCGTCGACGACGACCAGCCGCTGCCGCAGATGATCGTGGTGGCCCACGACATCTCGCCGGCCGACATGCTGGCTTTCCGCGACCGCGACGGCGGCCCGCGCACCTTCATCGGCTTCGTGACCGATGTCGGCGGCCAGAACTCGCACACCGCAATCGTCGCGCGCAGCCTGGACATCCCGGCCGTGGTGGGCATGGACCAGGCATCGCGCCTGGTCGAGCAGGATGACTGGCTGATCATCGACGGCGACGCCGGCGTGGTGATCTGCAATCCGAGCCAGCTGGTGCTGGAGCAGTACCGCGAGCGCCAGGCGGCGCTGGCCAAGGCGCGCAAGCGCCTGCTCAAGCTCAAGAAGACCCCGGCCGTCACCCAGGACGGCACCCCCATCACGCTGCTGGCCAATATCGAGCTGCCCGACGACTGCCCGGCCGCGCTGGAGGCGGGCGCCAACGGCGTCGGCCTGTTCCGCTCCGAATTCCTGTTCATGGGCCGCGGGGCCCAGGCCCTCAGGATCCCGGACGAAGACGAGCAGTTCGAGCAGTACCGCAGGGCGGTGCTGGCGATGAAGGGCCGTCCGGTGACGATCCGCACGCTCGACGTCGGCGCCGACAAGCCCCTCGACCAGACCGACCAGACCGCGCTCAATCCGGCGCTGGGCCTGCGCGCGATCCGCTACTGCCTGGCCGAGCCGCAGATGTTCCTGGTTCAGCTGCGGGCGATCCTCAGGGCCTCGGCGTTCGGCAAGGTGAGGATCCTGATTCCGATGCTGGCGCACGCCTTTGAAATCGACCAGACGCTGAACATCATCGAGCAGGCCAAGGCCCAGTTGCGCGACGAGAAAATCAAGTACGACGAGGGGATCGAGGTCGGCGCCATGATCGAGATTCCGGCGGCGGCGCTGGCGCTGCCGCTGTTCGTGCGGCGCATGGATTTCCTGTCGATCGGCACCAACGACCTCATTCAATACTTGCTGGCGATCGACCGGGTCGATTACGAGGTGGCGCACCTGTATAATCCACTGCACCCGGCCGTATTGCAGCTGATCGCCTCGACCATCGCCACCGGCCACAAGGCTGGCCTGGACGTGGCGGTGTGCGGCGAGATGGCCGGCGACGTCAAGCTCACCCGCCTGTTGCTGGGCATGGGCTTGCGCGAATTCTCGATGCATCCGGCGCAGCTGCTGGCGGTGAAGCAAGAGATACTAAACACCGACCTCGGCGTGGTCACCACCCGTACCCGGCGCATCCTGCGCGCGATGGAGCCGGGCGAGATCGCCAGCGCCGTCGAGCAGTTGCAGACCCTCTGATATTTCGTGGCGGCCGCCGCGCCGACCGCCACAAGCACCGCACCACCCAACACTTTTGAAGCCCCCCATGGGATCTCTTGGAATAGTCACACCGCAGGCGATGCATTTCGCCGAACCCCTGCTGCTGCAAAGCGGCGCCCAGCTCGGCGATTACACGCTGATGTATGAAACCTATGGCGCGCTCAACGCCGACAGGTCGAACGCGGTGCTGATCTGCCACGCGCTCAACGCTTCGCACCACGTGGCTGGTCACTACGCCACGCCGAAGAGCGCGGGCTGGTGGGACAATATGGTTGGACCGGGCAAACCGGTCGATACCGACCGCTTCTTCGTCATCGGCATCAATAACCTTGGCTCGTGCTTCGGCTCGACCGGACCGATGCATGTGAACCCGGCCACCGACAAGCCATACGGCGCCGCCTTCCCGCTGGTGACGGTCGAGGACTGGGTCGCGGCCCAGGCGCGCCTGGCCGACCGTCTCGGCATCGAGCAGTTCGCGGCCGTGATGGGCGGCTCGCTCGGCGGCATGCAGGCCCTGTCGTGGAGCATCATGTTCCCCGAGCGCCTGCGCCACTGCATCGTGATCGCGTCCACCCCCAAGCTGTCGGCCCAGAACATCGCCTTCAACGACGTCGCGCGTCAGGCCATTTTGACTGACCCGGACTACCGCGGCGGCGACTTCTACGAGCACGGCGTGGTACCGAAGAACGGCCTCAAGGTCGCGCGCATGGTCGGCCACATCACCTACCTGTCCAACGACGACATGGCCGAGAAATTCGGCCGCAAGCTGCGCAACGCCGCGGAAACCAACGACTACAACTTCGACTTCGGCATCGACTTCGAGATCGAATCCTATCTGCGCTACCAGGGCGACAAGTTCTCGGAATACTTCGACGCCAACACGTATTTGTTGATCACCAAGGCGCTCGACTACTTCGACCCGGCGCGCGAGCATGGCGGCGACTTGACGAAAGCGCTGGCGGGAACCCGCGCTCAGTTTCTGGTCGCCTCGTTCACCACCGACTGGCGCTTCTCACCCGAGCGCAGCCGCGAGATCGTCGAAGCATTGATCAGCAACCGCCGGCGCGTGAGCTATGCCGAGATCGATGCGCCGCACGGCCACGACGCCTTCCTGCTCGAGGATGCGCGTTACATGAACGTGGTGCGCGCCTATTACAACCGCATCGCGCTGGAGGTCGCATGAATTTCGACGACCTGAATACCTTGCGGCCTGACCTGGCCTTCATCGCCCACTGGGTGGGCGAGGGCGCCCACGTGCTGGACGTCGGCTGCGGTGACGGCGCCATGCTGCGCTACCTGGAGTCGGGCAAGCGCTGCTCGGGCTACGGCATCGAGATCGCCGACGACAAGGTCCTGGAAAGCACCGCGCGCGGCATCAATGTGATCCAGCACGATATGGAGAAGGGATTGGGCCTGTTCGGCGACAACACCTTCGACACCGTGCTGTGCCTGAATTCGTTGCAGATGATGCAGCATGTCGAGGCGCTGCTGCGCGATATCGTGCGCGTGGGGAGCGAGGCGATCGTCTCGTTCCCGAATTTCGCGCACTGGCCGCACCGGCTGGCGCTGCTCAAAGGCCGTATGCCGATGTCGCGTTCGCTGCCTTATAAATGGTACGACACGCCGAACGTGCGCTATGCAACGATCTACGACTTCCAGGAACTGGCGGTGGCATGTGGCCTCGAGGTACTCGAATGCGTGGCGCTGGCCGATGGTGAAGTGATCAAGTTCCTGCCCAATCTGCGTGGTAGCCTGGCGGTGTTCCGCTTGCGCAAGAAGACGACGCCGGCAGTGTGATGCAATCCGCGGGCGCCTTATGTGCGTTGGCGGCTTGAGCAAACACGGCAAACACGCCATGATCCTCGGCAAACCGCGCGGGCGTGTTGCCCATTTTGAATAATTCCTGAGAGGATAGCGCTGCTAACAACAGCCTGTCGGTGACGAGATGATAAAACTGAAACGCCTTGCCCTTTGCCTGTCCCTGTTCGCCGCAACCGGCCTGGCCACGGCCCAGGAGGCCGGTAATGTGGTCCAGGACGGCATCGCGGTCAAGCCGCTGTCGCGCATGCGCGTGCTGGCGCCCGAGGAGCAGGTCAACGAGGCTGCGCGCCAGCAGTACACCGAGATGGTGGGCGAGGCCAAGCAGAAGGGCGTGCTGGCGCCGGAAGGCGATGCGCAGCTCAAGCGCCTGCGCGTGATCGCCCAGCGCATCATCCCGCAGACTACGCGCTGGAATCCGGCCGCGAGCAAGTGGGAATGGCAGGTCAACCTGTTCAAGTCCGATCAGGTGAACGCGTTCTGCATGCCAGGCGGCCGCATCGGCTTCTACACCGGCATCATCGACCAGCTGAAGCTGAACGACGACGAAGTGGCGGCCGTGATGGGTCACGAGATCGCCCATGCGCTGCGCGAGCACGGGCGCGAGCGCCTGGCCAAGACCAATGTGACCGCGCTGGGCGCCCGTGTCGGCGGCGCGCTGCTGTCGGGCATCTTCGGCGTCGATCCCAATATCACCGGCACCGCCGCCAACTATGCCGGCCAGTTCCTGGTACTGAAATTCTCGCGCGACGAAGAGCGCGAGGCCGACCTGGTCGGCCTGGACATCTCGTCGCGCGCCGGCTACGACCCGCGCGCGGGTATCGCGCTGTGGCGCAAGATGGCGGCCCTGAACCAGAGCGCGCCCCTCGAGATCTTCTCGACCCACCCGGGCGGCGAGACGCGCATCAAGGACATGGAAGCGCACATGAACGTGCTGCTGCCGCTGTACGCGCGCGCCAAGAACACCAGCGTGGCCAAGCTGCCGGCTTACCAGAGCGCCGCCCTGAAGTGATGCACCGAGTGGGGCGGCGATGGGCCGTATAGTCGTCAAGGGCCGTCAGGCCGAGGCCAACGCTTACGTGCCGCTGCCGACCCGCGACGGCGTCTCGCCCAGCTACCTGTGGCTGACCGAGACCCGCGCCGGCGGCATGCTGCGCTTTCTGTGCGAGCGGTTTCCCGACGTGAGCCGCGAGGCCTGGGCCGCGCGCCTGGCGCGCGGCGAGATCGTCGACGCAAAGGGTGAGCCGCTATCCGCCGACAGCCATGTGCGCCAGGGCATGCGCATCTGGTATTACCGCGAACTGGAACAGGCCGAGGCGCCGATCCCGTTCCACGAGCGCGTGCTGTTCCAGGACGCGCACATCCTGGTGGCCGACAAGCCGCACTTCCTGCCGACCATCCCGACCGGGCGTTTTTTAAAAGAGACGCTGCTGGTGCGCCTGAAGCGTGCGCACGACCTGCCGCACCTGGTGCCGATCCACCGGCTCGATCGCGAGACGGCGGGTGTGGTGATCTTTTCGCACAATCCCGACTCGCGCGGCGCCTACCAGTCGATGTTCCAGAAGCGCGTGGTGCGCAAGACCTACGAGGCGCTTGCCCCAGGGATGCCGGGACGCACGTTCCCGTTTACCTACCGCAGCCGCATGCAGGACGCGGAGCAGTTCTTTGTCAGCGAAGAAGTGGAAGGCGAGCCGAACTCGGAGACCCTGATCGAAGTGATCGAACAGCGCGGCGACCTGGTCCGCTATCGCCTGCACCCGCACACCGGGCGCAAGCACCAGCTGCGGCTGCACCTGTCGCGGCTCGGCGCGCCGATCGTGAACGACACCTTCTATCCGGTGGCGCTGCCGTGCAAGGGCGACGATTTCTCGTCGCCGCTGCAGTTGCTGGCGCGTTCGATCGCCTTCGACGATCCGCTCACCGGCCAGCCGCGCAGCTTCAATAGCGAGTTCGCCCTCGACTGGCCCTGATCAGCGTTCGTAGTCGATGATCAGCGGTGCGTGGTCCGAGAACTTGACGTCCTTGTAGACCGATACGGTCCTGGCGCACTTGGCAAGGCCAGGGGTGGCCACATGGTAGTCGATGCGCCAGCCCACGTTCTTGGCGTAGGCCTGGCCGCGATTGCTCCACCAGGTGTACTGCTCGGGGCGCGGATCGAGGCCGCGGTGCACGTCCACCATGCCCAGTTCATCGAAGATGCGCGTCATCCAGGCGCGTTCTTCCGGCAGGAAGCCCGAGTTCTTCAGGTTTCCCTTCCAGTTCTTGAGGTCGATTTCTTTATGCGCGATATTCCAGTCGCCGCAGATGACGACTTCGCGGCCCTCCGCCTGCAGCTCTTGCAGGTGAGGCAGGAACACCTCCATGAAGCGGAACTTGGCCAGCTGGCGCTCGGGCGACGAGGAGCCCGACGGCGCATACAGCGAGATCACGGTCAGGTCGCCGAAGTCGCAGCGTGTGTAGCGGCCCTCGGCGTCGAATTCGACGCAGCCGAAGCCGATGCGGTGCTTGTCCGGCGCGGTGCGGCTGTAGATGCCGGTGCCCGAGTAGCCCTTCTTCTCGGCGTAGTGGAAGTGACCGTGGTAGCCGTGCGGGCGCAGGAAATCCTCGGTCATGTCGGCTTCCTGGGCCTTGAGTTCCTGGACGCAGATATAGTCGGCATCTTGCGTGGCGAGCCACTCGAAGAAGCCTTTCTTGTAAGCGGAACGGATGCCGTTCAGGTTCGCGGAGATAATTCGTGGCATGGTGGTGATGAAACTGATGAGAGAACAGCGGATTTAATGGACAGCTGGCAACAAGCGGCACAGTGTAGCGTGTTTTTGGCCCCCTCGTCATGCCCGCCGAATGTTGCGTATATGTAGTAGGGGTCGTGTCAGTGGGCAACTATCTGTTACACTAGGTATTCCCCTGCACCGCATGTAATGTCACCTCCCGACCTTACATTGCCATCCCCCCCCGAGACCATGAATATTGACCAACCGCTAGCCGCGGGCATCGTCGCTTCCGGCGTCGGCATGCCTGCCACATCGACAGCCGAGCTGTCCGACTTCGTGGAAAATGCGGTCGAAGGTCTGCACCGGGTTGGCCCCGACGGCACCATCCTGTGGGCCAACCGCGCCGAGCTGCACATGCTCGGTTACGAATGGCATGAATACGTCGGACGCCACATCGCCGAGTTCCACGACGACCCGAGCACGATCGATTACATCCTGACCACCCTGCTGTCGGGTGGCGCGCTGTACGACCAGCCGGCGCGCCTGCGCTGCAAGGACGGCTCGATCAAGCACGTCATGATCCACTCCAACGGCCATTTCGAGAACGGCCAGCTGCGCTATACCCGCTGCTTCACGCGCGACGCCACCGAGCGCCACCAGCGCGACGTGGCGCTGGCCCAGCGCGACGCGATGCTGCTGAACGCGCCGGTGGCGGCGGCCCTGCTGATGGGCCCCGAGCTGCGCTTTCACCTTGCCAATCGCCGTTATCGCGAACTGGTCGACTGCGGTGAGTTGGTCGGCCGCACCTTCGAAGAAGCCTTCCCGCGACTGTCCGGCAGCGGCGTGACGGAGAAGATCGCGCGCGTGTTCGCCACCGGCGAGCCGTATCACGCCGAAGAACTGACCCTGGGCCGGGTCGATCCGCAAGGCCAGCTCGAAGAGCGCCATTTCAAGTTCAGCCTGGAGCCTTTGACGGGCGCCAATGGCCGTCCGGAAGGCGTGATCGTGGTGGCGGTCGAGGTGACGGAACACGTGCGCAGCCGACAGGCGATCGAGCGCGCGCACCACGAGCGCGAGCTGCTGCTGGTCGAGCTGAGCGCAGCCAGCCAGGCCAAGGACGAGTTCCTGGCCATGCTGGGCCACGAACTGCGCAATCCCCTGTCGCCGATCGTCACGGCCCTGCAGTTGATGCGCATGCGCGGCGACGACGTGCATGGCCGCGAGCGCGAGATCATCCAGCGCCAGGTGGATCACCTGGTACGGCTGGTGGACGACCTGCTCGACGTATCGCGCGTCACGCGCGGCAAGATCGAGCTCAAGGCCGAACGGGTCGAGCTCGGGCGGGTGACGGGCAAGGCGGTCGAGATGGCAAGCCTGCTGATCGAGCAGCGCCGCCACCAGTTGCAGGTCGAAGTCGAGCCGGGCCTCGTGTGGGAAGGCGATCCGGTGCGCCTGGCGCAGGTGGTGTCGAACCTGCTGACCAATGCGGCGCGCTATACCGAGCCGGGTGGTCGGCTATGGCTGCGCGTGCGCCGTGACGGCGTGGATGCGGTCGAGATCAGCGTACGCGACACCGGTATTGGCCTGGCGCCCGAGTTGCGCGAACAGGTGTTCGAGCTGTTCTTCCAGGGTAAACGCAGCATCGACCGCGCCGAGGGCGGCTTGGGGATCGGGCTGGCGCTGGTCAAGAACATCGTCGAACTGCACGGTGGCAGCATCCAGGCGCGTAGCGAGGGGCGTGGTCTGGGCAGCGAGTTCCTGGTGCGCCTGCCGCTGCGCAGCGCCGTCTCGATGCAGGCGCCGGCGGAGCTGCTGCCGGCGATGGCGCCGGGCGCCGCACCTGGGCGCGTGCTGCTGGTGGATGACAATGCGGACGGCGCCGACACGCTGGGCCGGTTGCTGCGCGCGCACGGTCACACGGTCGAGGTGTACCACGACCCGGTCAGCGCGCTGGCGGCGGTCGAGCGCCTGCGGCCAACCGTCGCGCTGCTCGACATCGGCCTGCCGGTGCTGGACGGCTACCAGCTGGCCGCGCGCATCCGCGCTTTGCCGGCGGGGCAGGGCTGCCGCCTGGTCGCGCTGAGCGGCTACGGCCTGGCGGCCGACCATGCGCGCAGCAAGGCAGCCGGCTTCGAGCGCCACCTGGTCAAGCCGGTCAATCCGGATGAGGCGGCGCGGGTAGTCGCCGCCGCGACGCCGACGGATTAAAATAGCCGCTTTCGACATTCAGGGGAGAATTTATATGAGCGATCTGCGCCAGCAATTCATCGGTTTTTCGGTCGAGGCCGAGGTATTGAGGTTCGGCGAATTCACGACCAAGGCCGGCCGCCTGTCGCCGTACTTCTTCAACGCAGGGCTGTTCCACGACGGTGCGACGCTGGGCAAGCTGTCCCAGTTCTACGCCCAGACCCTGCTCGATTCGGGCGTCGAATTCGACATGCTGTTCGGCCCCGCCTATAAAGGCATCACCCTGGCCAGCGCGACTGCCGTGGCGCTGGCCGCGAAGGGCCGCGACACGTCGTTCGCCTACAACCGCAAGGAAGCGAAGGACCACGGCGAAGGCGGCATGATCGTCGGCGCCAAGCTGCAGGGCAAAGTCGTGATCATCGACGATGTCATCTCCGCTGGCACCTCGGTGCGCGAATCGGTCACGATGATCCGCGCCGCCGGCGCCGAGCCGTCCGCCGTCCTGATCGCCCTGGACCGCATGGAGCGCTCCGGCAAGGACGACGCCCTGTCCGAACTGTCCGCAGTCCAGGAAGTGTCGCGCGAATTCAACATCCCGGTGATCTCGATCGCCAACCTGACCGATCTCTTCACCTACCTCGACACCCACACCCAGGACCCCCGCCTGTCCCAGCACAAAGACGCCGTCGCCGCCTACCGCACCCGCTACGGCATCTAAATCAATCGCTAAAGCAATAGCCCATCAATTAGGGTCAGAGTAGATTTGTTGAGCAATTGTCTAATGTTGTCAAACAATTCGACTCCGACCCTGTTTGATTATTTGATCGACAGATTCATTTCAATTTCTTCTTGAAATCAAATATAGGAAGCTTGCACTTGCTTTAGGATTTCATTGATATATTGTTGACACAAAGAAATTCTCCATCTACTAATTAATTAGGGTCAGAGTAGCATTGTTGAGCAATTTTTCACCCGAGTCCCACAAGTGGGGACGGAGTGCACGGCCGGGGTAATTTCTTGGGGGTGAAAACAATGAGGGTCAGCGTCGAATTACTGGCAATTCTAAGAAATTGCTCAATAATTCTACGCTGACCCTCATTGTAATTTGGCCAGGGAGTATTAGCCGGCGAGTTTTTGTTTCAGCAGTTCGGTCACCTGGGCCGGGTTGGCCTTGCCTTTCGAGGCTTTCATCGTCTGGCCGATCAGGGCGTTGATGGCGGCTTCTTTACCGGCGCGGTATTGCTCGACGGATTTGGCGTTGGCGGCCAGGACTTCGTCGACGATCGCTTCCAGTGCGCCGGTGTCGGAGATCTGTTTCAGGCCTTTTTGATCGATGACCGTGTCGGCCAGCGCTTCATCGCCCGATTTCGCTTCCCACATGGCGGCAAAGACTTCTTTCGCGGCCTTGTTCGAGATCGTGCCGTCGGCGATGCGCTTCAGGAGCAGGGCCAGTTGGGCTGCGCTCACGGGCGAGTCGACCAGGTCGACGCCTTCGCGGTTCAGGGTCGACGAGACGTCGCCCATCATCCAGTTGGCGGCGGTCTTGGCGTGTTCCTTGCCGGCTTTCGCCACCACGGCTTCGTAGTATTTCGCCATTGCCTGCGACGCCGTCAACACCAGGGCGTCGTACTCGGGCAGGCCGTAGTCGCCGATGAAACGCGCGCGCATCGCGCCCGGCAGCTCGGGCATCTCGTCGCGAACGCGGTCGATCCAGTCCTGGCCGATCACCAGGGGAGGCAGGTCCGGGTCCGGGAAGTAGCGGTAGTCCTGCGCGTCTTCCTTGGTCCGCATCGAGCGCGTCTCCTTGCGGTCCGGGTCCCACAGGCGCGTCGCCTGGATCACCTTGCCGCCGTCCTCGATCAGCTCGATCTGGCGCCGCACCTCGTAGTGGATCGCTTCTTCCATAAAGCGGAACGAGTTCAGGTTCTTGATCTCGCAGCGGGTGCCGAATTCCTTCTGGCCCACCGGACGCACCGAGACATTGACGTCGCAGCGGAACGAACCCTCTTGCATATTGCCGTCGCAGACACCCAGCCACATCACCAGCGAGTGCAGGGCCTTGGCATAGGCGACCGCTTCGTTCGCGCTACGCATCTCGGGCTCGGATACGATCTCGAGCAGCGGCGTGCCGGCGCGGTTCAGGTCGATGCCGCTCATGCCGGCATAGTCTTCGTGCAGCGATTTACCCGCGTCTTCCTCGAGGTGGGCGCGGGTCAGGTTGACGGTCTTCGTTTCCAGCTTGCCGTCCTTTTCAAAGGCAAAGCTGATCGTGCCGCCCTGGACCACCGGATCCTCGAACTGGCTGATCTGGTAACCCTTCGGCAGGTCAGGATAAAAGTAGTTCTTGCGCGCGAAGACCGACTGCGGCGCGATCTTCGCGCCGACCGCCAGGCCGAAACGGATTGCGCGCTCGACCGCACCGCGATTCAGCACCGGCAGCACGCCCGGCAGCGCCAGGTCGACCGGGCTCGCCTGCGTGTTCGGCTCGGCGCCGAAGCGGATCGAGCTGCCGCTGAAGATTTTCGATTGGGTCGTGAGCTGGACGTGGTTCTCAAGACCGATGACGACTTCCCATTGCATAGTGTTCTCTCTTTGTTCGGTAGCGGCGGATCACACGCCTTCGGGCGTACGCTTGTGCCAGTCGGTCGCCTGCTGGTACTGGTGCGCGATGTTCAGCAGCTTCGCTTCGGCGAAGTAGTTGCCGATGATTTGCAGGCCGACCGGGCGCTTGCCGTTCTTTTCGCCCTCACCGAAGCCGCACGGGATCGACATGCCGGGCAGGCCGGCCAGGCTGGTCGACAAGGTGAAGATATCGGCCAGATAGTTCGCCACCGGGTCATTGGTCTTCGAACCCAGGTCCCACGCCACCGTCGGCGCCACCGGTCCCATGATCACGTCGCACTTGTCGGCGAACGCGGCCTGGAAGTCGTCCGCGATCAGGCGGCGGATCTTTTGCGCCTGCACGTAATAGGCGTCGTAGTAGCCGTGGCACAGCACATAGGTGCCGACCAGGATGCGGCGCTTGACCTCGCCGCCAAAGCCTTCAGCGCGGGTCTTGCGGTACATGTCCTGCAAATCCTTGTACTCCGACGCGCGGTGGCCATAGCGCACGCCGTCGAAGCGCGACAGGTTCGACGAGGCTTCGGCCGGCGCGATGATGTAGTAGGTCGGGATCGACAGCGCCGTCTTCGGCAGCGAGATATCGACCAGCACGGCGCCCAGCTTCACGAACTGCTCGAGCGCCGCGCGCACCGCGCCTTCGACGTCGGCTGCGAGACCTTCGCCGAAATACTCGGCAGGCACGCCGATGCGCAGGCCGTTCAAGGGCTTGTCAAGGTCACGCGTATAGTCTTCGCGCACATTGCCCTGTTCGACCGTGAGGCTGGTCGAATCGCGCTCGTCGAAGCCGATCATTTCATTGAGCAGCAGCGCGCAATCCTCGGCGGTCTGGGCGATCGGGCCGCCCTGGTCCAGCGAGGACGCAAACGCGATCATGCCGAAGCGCGACACGCGGCCATAGGTCGGCTTGATGCCGGTGACGCCGCAGAAGGCGGCCGGCTGACGGATCGAGCCGCCAGTGTCGGTCGCGGTGGCGGCCGGCGCCAGGCGCGCGGCGATCGCGGCGGCCGAGCCGCCCGACGACCCGCCCGGCACGGCGCTGGCGTCCCACGGATTCCTGACCGCGCCGTAGGCCGAGTTCTCGTTGGCCGAACCCATCGCGAATTCATCGAGGTTGACCTTGCCCAGGGTGACCATGCCGGCCGCCTGGAAGCGGTCGACGACGGTCGCGTCGAACGGGCTGACGTAACCGTCCAGCATCTTCGAGCCAGCCGTGGTGCGCCAGCCGCGGGTGACGAAAATGTCCTTGTGCGCGATCGGCACGCCGGTCAGCGGGCCGGCCGTGCCCTGTGCGAAGCGGGCGTCGGCTTGCGCGGCCTGGGCCAGCGTCAGTTCGTGGTCCACGTGCAGGAAGGCGTTATGCCCGCTCGCGTCGATGCGGCCGAGGTAGTGGCGCGCCAGTTCGGTCGCGGACACCTGTTTCGAGTGCAGGAGCGTGGACAGCTCCTTGATGGTCTTGTTATGCATGTGCGGTTCGATTCTTGAGCGATTCGTGAAAACGGCGGGCGGGTTACTCGATGACCTTCGGCACCAGGTACAGGCCATCCTGCGCCTTCGGCGCCGGCGCCTGGTAATCGTCGCGGCGGTTCTCTTCGGTGACCGCGTCGTCGCGCAGGCGCAGGGGCAGGGCCAGGATGGCCGACAGCGGCTGGGCCAGCGGCGCCACGCCAGTGGTGTCGACCGCCTGCATCTGCTCGGCCAGCGCGAAGATACCGTTCAGCTCCGCCAGCGCGGTTTCGGCATGGGCCTCGTCCATGTCGAGCTGGGCCAGGTTGGCAATGCGTTTTACGTCGGAAAGGGTCAGGGACATGGCAGTAGGGCGCGGCCAGGGCTACGCAAAAAATGATTCGACGAGTAATGAATGTTGGCAAGTTGTCAGTGAACGGCCGCTTAATGGCGATAAAACCATTCAAACACCGTCCAAATCGCTTGCAATTCGGTGGTCAAAACCACCTGTATTCAGCGTGTAAACGACAAATTATAAGGTAGAATGGCGGGCTAATGCGTTGTCGTGCCGAAAGCCTGGCACCGGCGTACACGAAGCCCGCGATGCCCTCGGTCGGCAGGCGCGGCACAGAATCCCCGATCAATGTTTAGGCGCACATTGATGCGCATCAGGACACCCATGTTTGGTTTTTTACGCAGCTACTTCTCGAATGACCTGGCGATCGACCTCGGCACCGCCAATACGCTGATCTACGTCCGCGGCCTGGGCATCGTCCTGGATGAGCCGTCGGTGGTCGCGATCCGCCAGGAAGGTGGCCCGAACGGCAAGAAGACCATCCAGGCAGTCGGCAAGGAAGCCAAGCAGATGCTGGGCAAAGTGCCCGGCAATATCGAAGCGATCCGCCCGATGAAGGATGGCGTGATCGCCGACTTCACCGTCACCGAGCAGATGCTCAAGCAGTTCATCCGCATGGTGCACGACTCGAAATTCTTCCGTCCGTCGCCGCGCATCATCATCTGCGTGCCGTGCGGCTCGACCCAGGTCGAGCGCCGCGCGATCCGCGAATCGGCGCTCGGCGCCGGCGCCTCGCAGGTGTACCTGATCGAAGAGCCGATGGCGGCCGCGATCGGCGCCGGCCTGCCGGTCTCGGAAGCGACCGGCTCGATGGTGGTCGACATCGGCGGCGGCACCACCGAAGTGGGCATCATCTCGCTGGGCGGCATGGTCTATAAAGGCTCGGTGCGCGTGGGCGGCGACAAGTTTGACGAAGCCATCGTCAACTACATCCGCCGCAACTACGGCATGCTGATCGGCGAACAGACCGCCGAAGCGATCAAGAAAGCCATCGGCTCGGCCTTCCCGGGTTCCGAAGTCAAGGAAATGGAAGTCAAGGGCCGCAACCTGTCGGAAGGCATCCCGCGTTCGTTCACCATCTCGAGCAACGAGATCCTGGAAGCGCTCACCGATCCGTTGAACCAGATCGTGTCGGCCGTGAAGAACGCGCTGGAACAGGCGCCGCCGGAACTGGGCGCCGACATCGCCGAAAAAGGCATGATGCTGACCGGCGGCGGCGCGCTGCTGCGCGACCTCGATCGTTTGCTGATGGAAGAAACCGGCCTGCCGGTTCTGGCAGCCGAAGACCCGCTGACCTGCGTGGTGCGCGGCTCGGGCATGGCTCTCGAGCGCATGGATAAACTTGGCTCGATTTTCTCGTACGAATAAGACGCGCGCGGTCAACCGGGGCGGGCAGGGCGTGCGGTCACAAGCCGCGCGCAACTGCCCGTCTTGGTATTGACCGCCCGCGTTATCACCAACGGACGTCATGGAATACAGTCCCCCGCCGCTGTTCAAACAGGGCGCCCCTGCACGAGTCAAGGCGATGGTCTGCGCGCTGATCGCCATCGTGCTGCTGTTCGTCGACGCCCGCATGGGATTACTGTCCGGGGTGCGCCAGGTGGCAGCCACGGTGCTCTATCCGATGCAGATGGCGGCCCTGATGCCACGCGAGGCGCTGGCCAATATGGGCAACTACTTCTCGTCGCTGTCGACGCTGCAGAAGGAAGTGCAAGCCCTCAAGCGCCAGGAGCTGGTACGTGCCCAGTTGCTGCAGCAAGCCCAGTTCCAGATGGCCGAGAATGCCCACCTGCGGCGCCTGATGGCCGGCAAGGAGCAGCTGCCGGTGCAGTCGCAGATGGCCGAGATCCTGTACGACGCGCGCGACCCGTCCACGCGCCGCATCGTGATCAACCGCGGTTCGCGCGACGACGTGACCCTCGGCCTGCCGGTGATCGACCATGCCGGCGTGGTCGGCCAGGTCACGCGCGTGTTCCCGTTCACCTCCGAAGTCACGCTCCTGACCGACAAGGACCAGGCGATCCCGGTGCAGGTGCTGCGCAGCGGCTTGCGCAGCATCGTCTATGGCCGGGGCAATACCGGCCTGCTCGACCTGCGCTTCGTGGCCCAGGATGCCGACATCCAGGTCGGCGACGTGCTGGTGACCTCGGGCCTGGACGGAATGTACCCGGCCGGCCTGGCGGTGGCGCGCGTGACCCAGGTCGAGAAGGCCACCGGTTCGTTCGGCCGCGTGGTCGGCCAGCCGCTGGCCGGCATCGACCGCAACCGCCAGGTGCTGGTCATCATGTCGCACAACGGATTGCCGCCACGCCCGGCGCCGGAACCGTCGCCCGAAGCCGGCCGGCGCAAGATGCCGGACATGGCCCCGGTGCCGCAACCGCCGCTGCCGGCGACGCCGCTGCCGGCGGCTGGCGCGCCCGCGCCGTCCAGCCAGCCAGCCGCCGCGCCAGCCATGCAGCCAGCCCAGGTGGCGCCGCGCGTCGCCGCGCCATCGACCACGCCACCCGCAACGACCGCGACCGCCCCCGCGCCGGCCGCCCGAACGGAGTAAGCCGCCATGCCCGGTAGCCGTCCGCATTACATCCTGCTGCCCGTCAGCCCGCTGTTCATCGCCTTCAGCCTGGTGTGCGCCTTCATGCTCAACCTGATGCCCTGGGGGCGTTGGGTCGGCGCCCCCGACTTCGTCGCGCTGGTGCTGGTGTTCTGGGGCATCCACCAGCCGCGAAAGGTCGGCATCGGCGTCGCCTTCTGCATGGGCCTGTTAATGGACGTGCACGACGCCAGCCTGCTGGGCGAGAACGCGTTGTCGTACACGCTGCTGTCCTACCTGGCCATCATGATCCATCGCCGCGTGCTGTGGTTCCCGGTGATGACCCAGGCCATGCATGTGTTCCCGCTGCTGCTGCTGGCCCAGGCCATCCAGCTGGTGGTTCATTTCGTGGTGTCCGGCCGCTTTCCTGGCCTGTTGCAGTTCGTCGAGAGCGTGGTGGCGGTGGCCATGTGGCCGGTGATCACCTGGCTTCTGCTGGCGCCGCAGCGCCGCGCCGTCGACCGCGACCACACCCGCCCGATCTGACAGGTTCGAGCCAGAATGACCGAATTCAAGGACAGCGACCGCGAGATCCACCAGTTCCGCATGCGCCTCACTGCGCTGGTGGGCCTCGTCTTCATCTGCTTCGGCCTCCTGGTCGCGCGCGTGGTCTGGCTGCAGGTGCTGCACCATGACCAGTACGCGGCCCAGGCCGAGGACAACCGCATCGCGCTGGTGCCGATCGTGCCCAACCGAGGCCTGATCGTCGACCGCAACGGCGTGGTCCTGGCGCGCAACTATTCCGCCTACACGCTCGAGATCACGCCTTCCAAGCTGCAGGCCAACATGGAATCGGTGATCGACGAGCTGGCCAAACTGGTCGAGATCGACGCGCGCGACCGGCGCCGTTTCAAGCGTCTGCGCGAAGAGTCGCGCAGCTTCGCCAGCATCCCGCTGCGCACCCGCTTGACCGACGACGAGGTGGCGCGCTTCACCGCCCAGCGTTTCCGATTCCCCGGTGTCGAAGTGCAGGCGCGCCTGTTCCGCCAGTATCCGATGGGCGAGGTGGCCTCGCACGTGATCGGCTACATCGGCCGCATCAACGCCAAGGAATCCGCCGCGCTCGAAGAGAGCGACGATGCCGCCAACTATAACGGCACGGACCATATCGGCAAGGAAGGCGTCGAGAAGCGCTACGAGCGCCAGCTGCACGGCGTGACCGGCTACGAGCAGGTCGAGCGCTCGGCCGGCGGCCGCGCGATCCGCACGCTCAAGCGTACGGCGCCGGTCCCGGGCAGCAACCTGATCCTGTCGATCGACATCGAGCTGCAAAAGGTGGCCGAGGAAGCCTTCGGCGACCATCGCGGCGCGCTGGTGGCGATCGAGCCGTCGACCGGCGACGTGCTGGCCTATGTCTCGCGCCCCGGCTTCGACCCCAATCTGTTCGTCGACGGCATCGACACCCAGAGCTGGAATGAACTCAATACCTCGCTTGATCGCCCGCTGATGAACCGGCCGCTGTCGGGCACCTATCCGCCCGGCTCGACCTTCAAGCCCTTCATGTCGCTGGCGGCGCTCGAGATGGGCTATCGTCGTCCGCAGGATGCGATCCGCGACCCTGGCTTCTTCATGCTGGGCGGGCACCGCTTCAACGACGACAAGCCGGGCGGCCACGGCATCGTCAACATGTACCACTCGATCGCCCACTCCTGCGACACCTATTACTACCAGCTCGGCAACGAGATGGGCATCGATAACATCTCGAAGTTCATGCGCGAATTCGGCTTCGGCCAGCCGACCGGAATCGACCTCGATCATGAAAAGGTCGGCGTGCTGCCGTCCAAGGAATGGAAGGCCGAGCGCTTCAAGCGCAACCGCGCGGCCCAGAAGTGGGTGGGCGGCGACACCATCTCGATCTCGATCGGCCAGGGCTTCAACCACTACACCATGCTGCAACTGGCGCATGCGACCGCGATCCTGGCCAATGACGGCGTGGTGATGAAGCCGCACCTGGTCAAGATGGTCGAGGATGGCGTCACCCGCGAGCGCACCCTGACCGTGCCCACGGAAACCCGGCGCCTGGCGATGAAGCAGGAGCACCTGAACTTCATCAAGGATGCGATGGCCGGCGTGATGCGCGAAGGCACCGGGCAGCGCGCCTTCTCCAGCGCCACGTATACGTCGGCCGGCAAGACCGGCACCGCGCAGGTGATCGGCCTGCGCGGCAAGAAGTACGATGCCAACGCGATCGACGAACGGCATCGCGACAACGCGCTGTTCACCGCCTTCGCGCCGGTCGAACAGCCGCGCATCGCGCTGGCGATGGTGGTCGAGAACGCCGGCTTCGGCGGCGTCGTGGCGGCGCCGATCGCGCGCAAGGTGCTCGACTACGCCCTGCTCGGCAAGCGCCCGGCGCCGCCGCCCGAGCCAAAGAACGGCGCCCGTCCCGTCACCGTCAAAACGGCGCCGCCGGCCGCGGCACCTGCGCCGGCCGCGGCGCCGGTCCAGGTGGCCAGCGCGCCCGCCACCGCCACCCGAACCGAATAAGCCATGGCCCATATTCCAGAACGGCGCTCGCTGCGCCGCCGCCTGCGCCCCTACTTCACGGTGTTCGACCTGCCGCTGACCCTGATCCTGGGCATCCTGGTCACGATCAGCATGGTCACCATGATGTCGGCCGGCGCCACCTTCCCGGACCGGGTCGAACACCAGATCCGCAACTTCCTGCTGTCCTTCGCCGTCATGTGGATCGCCGCGAACATCGCGCCCCAGACGCTGATGCGCCTGGCGGTGCCGGTCTACACGATCGGCGTCTCGCTATTGATCGCGGTGGCCCTGTTCGGCCTGATCAAGAAGGGCGCGCGGCGCTGGCTGCACATCGGCGTGATCGACATCCAGCCCTCCGAGATCATGAAGATCGGCTTGCCGCTGATGCTGGCCTGGTATTTCCAGACCCGGGCCCAGGTGGCCGAGTGGAAGCACTACATCATCGCGGCCGTGATCCTGTTCATCCCGGTCGCCTTCATCATGGAGCAGCCCGACCTTGGCACCTCGCTGCTGGTCGCGTCCTCGGGTCTGTACGTGATCTTCCTGGCAGGCCTGTCGTGGAAGGCGATCGCCGCGGTGGCGGCCAGCGTCCTGGCGTTCTTGCCGATCGGCTGGTCGATGATGCACGACTACCAGCGCGAGCGGGTGATGACGCTGATCGACCCTACCTCGGACCCGCTGGGAAAAGGCTTCCATATCATCCAGTCGGTCATCGCGATCGGCTCGGGCGGCGTGACCGGCAAGGGCTATATGCAGGGCACCCAGGGTTACCTCGAGTTCGTCCCGGAGCGCACCACAGACTTCGTGTTCTCGGTGTATTCCGAGGAATTTGGCCTGGTCGGCAACCTGTTCCTGCTGTTCGTCTACCTGTTGCTGATCGGGCGCGGCCTGATGATCGCGGCCAATGCGCCGAACGCCTTCGGCCGCTTGCTGGCCGGGTCGATCTCGATGATTTTCTTTACGTATGCTTTCGTCAACATGGGCATGGTGGCGGGCATCCTGCCCGTCGTCGGGGTGCCGCTGCCCTTCATGAGCTACGGCGGGACGGCCTTCATTACGCTCGGTCTTGGCGCCGGCATATTGATGAGTATTCAAAGACATCGTAAACTGGTGCAGACCTAGACTTCATAAAGGACAGCCAATGGGCGTTCGTACAAGCTTCCTGGCGGTCATACCGGTTGCCATTTTCGTATCGGCCTGCAGCAGCACGGGGGAACACAAGAAACTCAATCCATTCCCCTGGCCGCACAAGCCGGCCGCCAAGCACGGCAAGGCTCCCCAGCTGCCGCCGGCCAATTCGGGCCGCGGCGGCTACTACAAGGACGACGGCCCGGGCGACAATATCCCCGATGGCCTGCTCCAGGTGCCGGATGCCGTGGTCAAGACCGAGCCGTTCAACAAGTGGACCAGCCGTCCCTATACGGTGCTCGGCAAGACCTATACCCCGCTGGGCAACGATGAACCTTATACCGCGCGCGGCGTCAGCACCTGGTATGGCGTGAAATTCCACGGCCAGCGCACGGCCTCCGGTGAACTGTACGATATGTACAAGATGACGGCCGCCCATCCGACCCTGCCGATTCCGTCGTACGTCCGCGTGACGAGCCTCGACACCGGCAATTCTGTGGTGGTGCGCATCAATGACCGCGGCCCGTTCCATTCGAGCCGCGTGATCGACGTCTCGTACACGGCGGCGCTCAAGCTCGGCCTGCTGGGAAAGGGCAGCCACGAAGTCGAGATCGAGCGCCTGTTCCCGGGCGACCCGATCGTCCCGCCGGCGCGGATCGCGGCTGCGCGGCGCGAAGTCGCGTCGATCGCGCAGTCGGCGCCGCCCGAGATCGAGGCGCTGATGCTCGAAGACCGGATCCATTCCGACAGCGCGGCGCTGGTGAGCCAGGCCGAGCCTGTTCCCACGTTGACGCCCGCGCCGGCGCAGGCAGCGGATGGACGCTTCTTCATCCAGCTCGGCGCCTATGGCCGGCCCGGCACCGCCGAGGCGATGAGCGAAAAGATCGCCAATGCCGGCGTCGAACTGGGCAAGCTCGAAGTGGTGAAGGTGGGAACCCTGAACCGCCTGTATGGCGGTCCGTATGCGAGCCGCGCCGAGGCTACCGAGGCCATGCGCGCGCTGCCATCTGGCCTCGGTTTCAAGCCGATCGTCGTGCAGCGCTGAACGCGCCGCCGCGCGCAGCGGCGGTGTCATTTTTGCGACAAGCGCGCGTTGATCGGAGCGGCGTCCTTGCATGTCCGGATTTCCATCGCTACGCTGCATGCATTCTGGAAACTACGATCATGCTCATGCGTTACGCTCCCATCGCCCTCGCCACTTTGCTGGCATGCGCGCACGTCCCGGCGGTTGCCGCTTCCTCCGGGCCGGCCACCCCTGCGCAGGCGGGCAAGGCGGGCTGGCATCGCGCCGCCCCTTTGCCGGGCTGGGTCCAGCCGCTGGCCGAGATCCCGCGCAGCGAGCGCCTTGACGCCGTGGTTCTGCGCCTCGACGAGACGCAGGCCCTTGTTGGCGACCAGAGCGCCTACCTCGTCAACCGCGCGATCCAGGTCAACGACCGCAGCGCGCTGGCGGCGATCGGGCAGGTGAGCCTGAGCTATCAGGGAGACTACCAGACCTTGAGCCTGCACCGCGTCGCTATCCTGCGCGACGGCAAGGTGCTGGAGCGCACCGCGAGCGTCGACGTGCGCGTCCTGCAGCGCGAGGCGGCGCTTGGACAGGGCATGTATGGCGGCGCCAGCACCGTCCAGCTGTTGCTGGACGATGTGCGGGTGGGCGACACCTTGTGGCTGACCTATAGCGTGGCGGGCGCCAACCCGGTATTCGGGAAGCAGTGGTTCGACGAGTATGCGTGGGACCGCCTGTCTCCGGTCGAGCAGCGCCGCCTGACCGTGCTCTACCCCAAAGGGCGCAAGCCGGCCTGGCGCCAGCTGGGCGACTACCGCGCCGGCGCGATCACGCCGCGCAGCGCCCAGGCCGGGACCCATGAGATGCTGGTGTTCGAGGGCAGGGGCATCGATGCGATCGAGGCCGAGCCGGCCATCGCGCGCGACTACCTCGCGGCCAGGATGCTGCAGTTTTCCGAGTTTCCCGACTGGGCCTCGGTGGCGCGCTGGGCCAGCGGCCTGTTCCCACCGGCTGCCGCCAGTCCCGCCATCAAGGCGCTGGCCGAGGAGTTCCGCGGCCGCGGCGCGCCCGCCGCCCAGGCGACGGCGGCGCTGCACTGGGTGCAGGACGAGATCCGCTATTTTAGCGTCGCCATCGGCGAGAACTCACACAAGCCGCAGGAGCCCGCCACGGTGCTCCAGCGCCGCTTCGGGGACTGTAAGGACAAGAGCTACCTGCTGGTCACGCTGCTGCGCGAGCTGGGGATCAAGGCGCGGCAGGTGCTGCTGTCGGCCAGCGCGCCGTCGCTGCCGGCCAAGGGAGTGCCTTCGCCGGGCTGGTTCGACCACGTCATCGTCGAACTGCAGGTCGACGGCAAGCTCTATTACGTCGACCCGACCGCCACCGGCCAGCAGGCGCCGCTCGCGACGCTGTCGGCGCCATTCCCCGGCGCCGCCGCCCTGCCGGCCGATCCGGGCGCCACCGCGCTGATCGTGCTGCCGGAGCAGGACCGGCTGGCGCCCGACTACGAAGTCGTCGAAACCATGACGGTCGCCGATTATGGAGGAAAAGCGGCGCTGGCCACGCGCGAGATCTTCCGCGCCGGGATGGCCGAGCGCGCGCGCCCGGAATTTGGCGCGCTCTCGCCGCTGGAGCTGAAAAAAACCGCGCTCAGGGATTACGAGAAGCGCTATCCCGGCGTCGTCCTGCTCGAGGCGCCCGCGATCGTCGACGACAAACAAGCCAACCAGCTGGAGCTGCGCGCACGCTTTCGCCTGCCGAAGGCGGTCAAGGCGGTCGATGGCGGCCATGCGATCGATTACCGGGTGCGGCCGCTGGAAGGGGTGATGAACCTGCCCGACAACCTGGCGCGGCAATTCCCGCTCGAGATGCCGGCGGCGCGCTTCCATGGCCGCTATCGCCTGGACATCGTGTGGCCGGACGACGTGCGCGCCGCCCAGGCGCCCTGGACGCGCCAGATCGACAATCCCTACTTCCAGGCGCAGGAAAGCTATGTCTTTCGTGGCAACCACGTCAACCACATGGTCGATTATCGCGCCAGGGCCACAGCTGTCCCTGCTGCCGAGGTGCCGGCGCTGCATGCGCACGGCAAGCAGCTCGACGAGCTGGCCTATGGCCGCTACAGCCTGCGCGACACCGACAAGATCGGCAAGCAGGCACTCGGCTACAGCGCGCGCGACGTCGACCTGGTGCGCATGGCGGCGGATGCCGCCGCGCTGGCGCAAGCGATGGACCAGCGCGACGACGCCAGGATCGGCCGTGCCGATGCCTGCCTGCTGATCAAGGCTGCGCGTGACACCAGGGGCCTCCTGGATCAGCCCACCCTGGACGCGCTGGCCCGTGCCCAGCGCGTCGTCAAGAGTGATGCCCGCGACCCGGCCGCTCGCGCCTGCCGCGCGGGGTTGAGCTTCGAGGCCGGCGACCATGCGGCCAGCGTGCGCCTGTACCGCGAGCTCGGCGGCGAGCTGGCCGCCACGGACGTCACCGGCTTGCGCAACCTGGGCTGGGCGTTGTTGGAGGAGGGCGAGGTGGATGCGGCGCTGGCGGCCATGCAGCGCTACCTGGAGGCGCAGGCCAAGGCCGATCCATCCACCGGCGCCGAACTCGACATCATCGACCAGGTCGCGCTGCTGCAGCGCGGCCGGCGCCCGCTGCCGCCCGGCGCCGTGCAGCGCGCCGCGGCAGCGCCCGATGCGCCGTGGCCGCGACCGCTGCTGGCGATGCAGGCCGGCCTGATCGCCCAGAATGCGCTGCTGGCCCAGGTCGAGGTCTTGCCCGAGCAGGCGCGCGCCCATGCCCTGACCGAAGCGCTGTTCTATATCGGGCAGCAGCGGCTGGCGGCCGGCGACCAGGCCGGCGCGCTGGCGGCGTTCAGGCGGCTGGAAGAAGCGGGCATCCGCAGCTCGCGCCTTTATTTCCAGGCCATGGCCGCGCTGAGGAAGCAGTTCACTGCGACCAGCGCGGGGCAGGAGCCGCTGGGGGCCGCCATGCCCGACCTGCGCCATCTGGCCGAGCGCGCCGACCGTGGCAGTGTCGAGGCCCAGTCGAGGATGGGATGGGTGTATGAAAACGGCCGCGGCGTCGCCGCCGATCCGGCCCTGGCGGCGCAGTGGTACCGGAAGGCCGCCGACAACGGCGACGATCGGGCCGCCCTGGCGCTGTCCGAGTTGTACCGCCTCGGACAAGGGGTGCCGAAGGACGAGGCGAAGGCGGTGGCGCTGCTGCGTACCAGCGCGGAACGCGGCAATCCCTACGCGATGGCCCTGGTGGGCTGGCGCTACTTCGACGGCGAAGGCTATCCCAAAGATCCCGCCTATGCGATTTTCTGGTACCAGCGCGCGGCGGCGCGCGGTGTGGCCGACGCCAGCTATGCGCTGGGACGCGCGCTGTACGAGGGACGCGGCGTGGAGCGCGACCTGGCCAGGGCGGCGCAGCTGTACCGCGTCGCGGCGGAGCAGGGCAGCGCTTCCGCCCAGCTCGACCTCGGCTATATGTACGAGCACGGCGAGGGACTGGCCAAAGACATGAAACAGGCGGTGGCCTGGTATTGCAAGTCCGCCGAACAGGGCAATGCGATCGCCCAGCACAATATCGGCCTGCGCTACGAGTTTGGCGGCGGGGTCGCGGCGGACGAAAAGACCGCGATGACCTGGTATCGCAAGTCGGCGGAGCAGGGCCACCTCATGGCGATGACCAAGTACGGCTATATGCTGGAAAGCGCGAAGACGGTCGCGCGCGACCCCGTGCAGGCACATGGCTGGTACCTGAAGGCCGCGCAGATGGACGACCCCATCGCGTTCTACAACCTGGGCCAGCAGTACAAGCACGGGCGCGGCGTGAAGGCCGATCCGGCCGAGGCCTACAAGTGGTACCTGAAGGCGGCGCAGAAAGGCGACGTCGACGCGATGACCCAGGTCGCCACGGCCTTGCAGGACGGCGAGGGCGTGCCCAGGGATATGGAGGCGGCCGTGCGCTGGATGACCGCCGCGGCCGAGGGCGGCGAAGCCATCGGCATCCTGCGGCTCGGCATCATGTATTTCGAGGGCAGCGGCGTAGCGCGCGACTATGCGCGCGCCTACTCCCTGTTCGAGAAATCCGGCGTGGACGGTTCGGTGGCCGGCTACTACTGGCTCGGCCTGATGTACGAGGGCGGCCTTGGCCGCGAACGGGATGCGGCCAAGGCGCGCGCGCTGTACGCGCTGGCGCCGGACATCGAGGAAGCCAATATCCGCCTGGCCGTCCTGCGCGCCACCGGCAGCGGCGGTCCGCGCGACACCACGTATGCCAGGAGCTTGCTGGATCGCTGGGCGAACGAAAGCGAGACCCAGTGGCTGGAGCAGCTGGCGCGCGCCTTCGACGACGGCGTGGATGAGGCGCTGGCGCAGCAGGTGCGCGCCCGCCTGCGCCAGGCGGGCAAGCGCGGCTAGCGACCAGCGACCAGCGACCAGCGACCAGGAGTCTGCGCGGCAGAAGAAACAAAAATGCGAGCGGAAAATCGACCTCTCATGACGCCCCAGAAGCGATTCTTTCGAGGTCGACAAGGGGCCAAGGACCCCTGAAATCGTGCGTTTTTCAGTCACTCGGCTCCTGTCGCGCAGAGTCCTAGCGACTAGCGATTAGCGACAATCGCCCAGCCTCGCGCCCGCGTAGTTGTCGGCGATATCGGCCAGCCGCGTGCGCAGCGCCGGTTCGATCGCGCGGTACTGGAACGCCGTGCGCGTGCCCTGCGGTCCGCGCGGCAGCACCCGCACGCCGCGCACTCCCTGGCGCTGCAGCTGGTCGACCAGCTTCTGGGCCGCGCCATCGGTCTTGAATACGCCCAGCGAGATCGCATGGCGCAGCGGATTGTCGCCTTGCATGATGAAGAAGTTGTCGACGCCGCGTTCCTTCAGTTCGGCGGCGCGGCGCTGGGCGCCTTCGCGTCCGCCGTTCGGCGGCAGGTAGACCAGGCGGCTCGTCACTTCCTGGAACGGCACGTCGATGCGCGACTGGCGCGCGGCCAGGTCCAGGTTCGCGATGCGCGATTCGAAGCGGCGCGCGTCGGCCGTGCCGAAGGGGCCGGCCTGCACGCATGCGACCAGGTCAGACGCGGTCGGGACCGGCGCCGCGGGCGTAGCGGGCGCCTCGGCCGCTTGCGACTGCGTGGCTAGCTCGGCTTCGGCCGCATCGAGCGCGCGCTTGGCTTCGACCGCCGTCAGCTGCGTCAGGCGTCCGGGCGCCAGCTGGTTATTCAGCCGGCCTGGCTCGCGCTCGCCTTCCCCAGGCTGGCCCAGGATGCCCTGGCCATAGGCCAGCAGCGCCGCGTTGGCGGCCAGCAGCGTCCAGAAGACCAATTTCAGCACCGCTCCTCCCCCTTTGTCCAGGCGGCCGCCGCATGCAGGCCGACCAGCACGATATTATCGACCACCTCGTGCGCAACCTTGAGGGCGGGCGCGATAAAAGGCGCCGCGCCGCCCGAGACGATACAAGCCGTGGCGCGGTGTCCGGCCACGGCGCGCTCGATCGCGCCGGCTTGCGCCGACAGCACGCCGGACAGGATCGCATCAATCGTGTTGTCGCCAAACAGTGCGGGCAGGGCGCCAGGGGCGACCTGCGGCAACTGCGCCGTATTGCTGGCCAGGCTCGAGGCCATCAGCGCCAGGCCGGGCAGGATCATGCCGCCCACGAACAGGCCATCTGCGCTGACCGCATCGACCGTGGTCGCGGTGCCGCAGGTGGCGGCGATCAGATCCTGGCCGGGCGCCAGCGCGCGCGCACCGATGGCGGCGGCGAAGCGGTCGCAGCCCAGGCGGCCCGGCTCGCGGTAGCCGTTGCGCAGGCCAGCGCGTTCTGGCGCGGAAGCGAACCATTCGACCTCGATTCCGCCTGGCAGGGCCGCACCGAGCTTGGCGCGCAGCGCCGGGCCGGCCACGTTCGATACGATCGCCCGCGTCACGCCGGCCGCCGCCCATTCAGCCGCCAGATCGTCCAGCTGCGCGTGCAGCACAGCGCCGTGATAGCGCCACGCCCCAAGTGCGCAGCCTGCGTCGACCAGCGCCCATTTGACGCGGGTATTGCCCGCATCGACCAGCAGCATCATGTCTTCACGCGCAGCGACACGTCGCCGGCCATCACCGTGATCCGACCTTCGGCCGTGTCGAGCAGCAAGCGCCCACTATCGTCGACGCCGGCCGCGCGGCCCTCGTGCAGCACCGTTCCCTGGTCGAGCAAGACCACCGTCTCGCCCTGCCAGGCGTGGCGCAGGTTCCAGCGCGCGGCAAACGCCGCGAAGCCGCGCGCGGCGAATTCGCGCAAGCAGGCGGCCAGGCCGTCGAGCAGGGCCGCCATCAGCGTGTCGCGTGGCATGCGCGCCAGCCACGGCACGCCGGCGGCGCTGCGTCCCAGCTGCGCTTCCATCTCGTCCGGCATCAGGAGGTTGAGGCCAATGCCGATCACGGTCCAGGTGCCGCCGCTGGGCGCAGACTGGGTCTCGACCAGGATGCCGGCCAGCTTGGCGCCATCTTTGAGCAGGTCGTTCGGCCATTTCAGCTGGACTTGCTGGCCCAGCGCGCCAAGCGTCTCGGCCAGCGCGACACCGATCGCCAGCGGCAGGCCGGTCAAGGCCTGCGGGCCGCCGTCGAATTTCCAGGCCAGCGAGAAGGTCAGCGAGCCTTCAGGCGACGACAGCCAGCTGCGCCCGGCGCGGCCGCGGCCGGCGCTCTGGTGTTCGGCGACCAGCAGCAGCGGCGCGTCGAGCGATGCGGCGCGCGCCAGCAGGTCGGCGTTCGTCGAGCCGGTCTGCGCCACGATTTCGACGGCGACCCCGGCGACAGACAGGGTGCGGATGGCGTCGGCGTTCATGCTTCCCCCTGGCGCGCTTTCGCCGGTGCGCGCGCAAACAGGCGGTCGAACAGGAAGTTGGGCAACAGGCGCAGCAGCTTGGCGACGAAGCCCATCTGCCAGGGCAGGACGCGGTAGCTGTCGCCGCGCGCGATCACGGTGGCGGCCTGCGCGGCGAAGCGATCGGCCGGCATCAGGAAGGGCATGGGAAATCGGTTCTTGCTGGTCATGGGGGTGTCGATATAACCGGGAGCGATGGTCACCACCCGGATGTTGGAGCCGCGCAGCTCGAGCCGCAGCGCTTCGCAGTAGCTGTGCACGGCGGCCTTGCTGGCGCAGTAGGCGCCGGCGCCGCGCATGCCGCGAATGCCCGCCACGCTGCCGATGCCGACCAGGCGGCAAGGCGTCGCTTGCCGCTGCATGGTGGCGACGAATGGCGCGAAGGTGGCGACCGTGGCGTTCACATTGGTCGCGAAAACGGCGTCGAACACGGCCAGGTCGGCCGGGCGGTCGGTGAGCGTGCCGTGCGAGATGCCGGCGCTGGCGATGACGATGTCGGCGCCGCCACTGGCGGCCATGAAGTCGCGGGCGGCACACGCCAGCGCATCGCGATCGAGCACGTCGACCGGATACACGTGATGGCGTTCAGGGTTCGGCAGGGAAGCGGCGAGCAGTTCGAGCCGGTCGCGCCGGCGCGCCAGCAGGCCGAGCGTGACGCCACGCGCGGCGTATTCGCGCGCCAGGGCGGCGCCGATGCCGCTCGAGGCGCCGGTGATGAAGACGCGCTCCGGCCGCGTCATCGTCGGATCAGCGCTGGTTGCGCACGATGGCGACGTCGATGCCGCTGTCGAGCAGCTTGGCGCGCGCCTTGTTGACGGCTTCGACCTGCGTGTACGGGCCGACCCGCACCCGGTGCAGCACGCCGCTGTCGGTACTGCGGTCGGTGATCGCGGCCTCGAAGCCGAGCAGGGCCAGCTTGGCGCGGGTGTTCTCGGCATCGGACATTTCGCGGAAGGCGCCGGCCTGCAGGTAATAGATGTAGCCATCGGTCACGGCCGCCGCACCGGGGGCGGGAGCGGCGGTGTTGACCGGCGCGGCCGGCGCGGGCGCGGGCGTCGGCCGTGGCTCCTGCATGCCGGCGATGGCGGCGCCCAGCGGATCCGAATCGGGCTGCTGTTGCGGCGCCGACGGTGCGCTCGTCGGTGCGCTCGGCCGGGCCGGCGGCGGCGTCGGCACCTGCGGCACCGGCGCGCGGTTGCCATACATCGGCTTGTTGGGATCGGACGCCTGGCTCGGTTCGAGGTCGGCCGGGCGGCCCATCTTGTTGGAGCGGTCGGTGAAGGGCGAGGCGCCCTTGGTGATCACGAGCGCGACCGCCACCGCGATGCCCAGGCCGATGATCAGGCCGATGATGATGCCGGTCAGGGTGCTGCCGCGCTGGCTGCGCTGCGAGAAGGTACGGATGGCGGTCATGTCGCTTTCTGGTGAGTGCTGGTTAGGGCTTACATCCGGACGTTACATCTTGTCCGGCGCCGAGACGCCGATCAGTGCCAGGCCGTTGCGCAGTACCTGGCGGGTGGCGGCGGCCAGCGCCAGGCGCGCCAGCTTGAGTGCTTCATTGTCGTCGAGCAGCCACTTGTGCGCGAAGTAGTAGCTGTGCAGCTCCCCGGCCAGCTCGCGCAGGTAGAACGCGACCTGGTGCGGGCCGAGTTCTGCCTGCGCGCGCTGCAGCATCTCGGGGTAGGCCGCCAGCTTGGCCAGCAGGCTCGATTCGTGCGACTCGGTCAGCGGCGACAGATCGACGCCGGACAGGGTGGCGACGTCGCCGCCCCAGTTAGCCAGCGCCGAGCAGATGCGCGCGTGGGCGTACTGCACGTAGTAGACCGGATTCTCGTCGTTGGTCGCAAGAGCGACGTCGACGTCGAACACGAATTCGGTGTCGGCCTTGCGCGAGATCAGGAAGAAACGCACCGCATCGCGGCCGCGCGTCACGTCGCCATTGCCCGACCACTCGATCAGGTCGCGCACGGTGACGTAGGAACCGGCGCGCTTGGAGATCTTGACCTCTTCGCCGTTCTTCATCACGGTGACCATCTTGTGCAGCACGTAGTCGGGATAGCCCTGCGGGATGCCGATGTTCACCGCCTGCAGGCCGGCGCGCACGCGCGCGATGGTGCCATGGTGGTCGCTGCCCTGGATATTGATCGCCTGGTCGAAGCCGCGGCGGAATTTCTGGATATGGTAGGCGACGTCGGGCACGAAATAAGTATAGGTGCCGTCGGACTTGCGCATCACGCGGTCCTTGTCGTCGCCGTAGTCGGTGGTCTTGAGCCACAGGGCGCCGCCGTCTTCATAGGTCTTGCCGGCGTCGACCAGGGCCTGCACCGCCGTCTCGACCTTGCCGTCGGCGTACAGCGACGATTCGAGGTAATAATTGTCGAACTTGACGCCAAACGATTGCAGGTCCATGTCCTGTTCGTTGCGCAGGTAGGTCACGGCAAAGCGGCGGATCGATTCGATATCGTCGACGTCACCGCTGGCGGTGGCCGGGTCGCCATCGCTGGCCGACACGGTTTTCTGCGCCAGGAAGTCGGCCGCGATGTCGGCGATATAGTCGCCGTTATAGGCCGACTCGGGCCACTCGGCGTCGCCCGGCTTGAAGCCGCGCGCACGCGCCTGCACCGAGTTCGCCAGGGTGGCGATCTGGACGCCGGCGTCGTTGTAGTAGAACTCGCGGGTCACCTCGATGCCCTGCGATTCGAACAGCGACGACAGCGCATCGCCCAGCGCGGCCTGGCGGCCGTGGCCGACGTGCAGCGGGCCGGTCGGGTTGGCCGAGACGAATTCGATGATCGCATGGTGGCCGCTGGCGGCATCGGCACGGCCGAAGGCTTCGCCTTGCTCCAGCACGCTGCGCACCACCGACTGCTTGGCACTGGCGGCCACGCGCAGGTTGATGAAGCCGGGACCGGCGATGTCCGCCGATTCGATCAATCCCTGCGCACCCGGTTCGGCCAGCAGCGCGGCGACCAGGCGGGTGGCCAGTTCGCGCGGGTTGGTCTTGAGCGGCTTGGCCAACTGCATGGCGATATTGCAGGCGATATCGCCGTGCGATGGATCGCGCGGACGCTCCAGCACCACGTTCGGGCTGAGGTCGGTGCCGGCGACGATCGGGGCGAGGGCTGCCTGGAACAGGGCAACGATGTGTTGTTTTTGTTGGGCGAGCATGGGAATGGTCGAAAATAATAGGTGCTGCGGGTGGACGGCGCCTGCCTACCAGACGCTTAGCTGGAAGATGAGCAGGCAAACAGTGAGCATTATACTAGTTTGACGCCACGCTTTGGCTGGCCACGGCGTTCGCGCCTGGCGGCCAAGCCGTGTTCATGTCGTCATATTAAGCGTGGCCAAAGGCATAACCGTTACAATGGGAGCCCATTTTCGCAACATTTATTCGCCATGACTGACAAGCGTCCAACGCTCACCCTGAAACCCAAGGCCAGGCCCGCCGCCGACCGCCGCGCCACGGGCACGGCCGGGCGCGCGGTCGGCAAGAATCCGGCCCCGGCCGGCGCCGCGCCGAAGGGCCCGGCGCGGGGGCAGGGCGGTCATGGCAAACCCGCTCCAGGCGTATCCGGCCAGTTCCGTCCAGGTAACCCGGACAGCCGCCCGGTCGGCAAGCCGCCGCGGGTGGAGGGCGGCGACCTGCCCGGCCGCCAGGCGCGGGCGGTGCGCGAAGATGCCGCCCCACGCCTGCGCCAGAGCCATGAAGTAAAGGTCGCTCCACAGCGCGACTACCGTCCCGACCTCAAATCCGACTCGCTGGCCCTGGCGCTGGTGGGCGCGGCCAATGCCGTGGCGCGCGTGCGCGGCGGCAGCGCGCTGCCGCAGGCCCTGGCCACCGTGTTCGCATCCTATGACGCCACGCCCCAGGCGCGCGGCGCGATCCAGGACATCGCCTACCGCACCATGCGCCAGCTGGGCCGCAGCGAGACCCTGCTGGGCCTGATGACGAGTAAGGCGCCCGAACCGCCCATGCTGGGCGGCCTGTTGTGCGCGGCCCTCTCCCTGCTCGATCCGCCCGAAGGCACGGCGCCGCCCTACGAAGCCTTCACGGTCGTCGACCAGGCCGTCAACGCGGCCGCGGCCCACCCTGATTTCGCCCATGCCAAGGCCATGGTCAACGCCGTGCTGCGGCGCTTCCTGCGCGAGCGCGAGGCGCTGGTCGAGCAGGCCCTGCGCGAACCGCTGGCGCGCTTCAATTACCCGCAGTGGTGGATCGACACCATGCGCGCGGCCTATCCGCACGAATGGGAAGCCGTGCTCGCCGCCGGCAACGTCCATCCGCCCCTCACCTTGCGCGTCAACCGCCGCAAGACCGACGTCGCCGCCTATCTGAATACGCTGGCCGATGCCGGCCTGCAGGCCGAGCAGGTGGGCCCGCACGCGGTACGCCTGGCCCAGGCCGTCAACGTGGCCCAGATCCCGGGCTTCAGCGAAGGCGTGGTGTCGGTGCAGGATGCCGGCGCCCAGTTGGCCGCGCCGCTGCTCGACCTGAGGGATGGGATGCGCGTGCTGGACGCCTGCGCCGCCCCCGGCGGCAAGAGTGGCCACATCCTCGAGGCGGCCGATGTGCAGCTGACCTCGGTCGACGCCGATCCGGCGCGCCTGGCGCGCGTGGGCGACAACCTGGGCCGCCTGGGCCTGGCGGCCACATTGTTAAGCGCCGATGCCGGCAGCCCCGACTGGTGGGATGGCCGCCAGTACGACCGCATCCTGGCCGACGTGCCGTGCACCGCTTCCGGCATCGTGCGCCGCCACCCGGATATCCGCTGGTTGCGCCGCAAGTCGGATACATCCCAACTTGCAACACTTTCTTCCAAAATACTCGACAATCTTTGGCAGATGTTGCTGCCCGATGGTAAATTGCTGTTCGTGACATGTTCGCTCTGGCCCCAGGAATCGGAGGCGCAGGCAGCCGCTTTCGCGGCTCGCCATGACGCGGTCCGCCTCGACGCGCCAGGCCAACTCCTGCCGCTTGGCGGCGCCGGACAGGATCATGACGGTTTGTTCTACGCCCTGTTCCAGAAGAAAGCGGCGTAAGTTCTTTGACACTACGCGCATTTTTTAAGGCCCCGGCTCACCCGTGACGTTACGATTTTTACGCCTCCTCGCCTGTCAGCTGTTGCTGGCGATTGCGTGCGTTGCTCAGGCGCAGGCGGCCGACGGGATCGAGATCAGCCGGGCCGCCATCGAAGCGAGCGACGATGGCTATCGCCTCAACACGGTCTACGATTTTGAACTGAACAGCGGCCTGAGGGACGCGCTCCAGCACGGCGTGCAACTGCATTTCACCACCGAGATCGAACTGGTGCGGCCACGCTGGTATTGGCGCGACGAACGGGCGGTGTCCGCCAAGCGCACCATCCGCATTTCCTACGACGTGCTGACGCGCCAGTATTACGTGACGGTGGTCGGTTCCTTCCAGGAGCGCTTCCAGACCTTCGAGGACGCCATGTTCATGGTACGCCGGCCGACGCGCTGGCTGATCGCGCCCAAGGGCAAGCTCAAGCCGGGCGAGGAATATGAAGTCTCGCTGCGCATGTACATGGACCGCGAGTACCTGCAGAAGCCGCTGCAGGTCAACGCCTTCAACGATTCCGACTGGCGCCTGACCTCCAGCCGGAAGACCTTCACCTATCGTGCAGAGTAAGCCGGCCAACCAGGTCTTGCGCTTCGCGCTGGTCACGGGCGGCGCGGTGGTGTGCATCCTGCTGTTCCTGCTGGCCTCGGCGTCGGCCAATTCCGAATTCCTCGGCCGCTACTACGGCTGGCTGATCGGCCTGATCGGCACGGTGGCCTTCGTGCTGCTGGCCTTCGTCTCGGTCGCCCTCGGCCGGCTGTACGCGCGGCGCAAGGCCGGCAAGTTCGGCTCGCGCCTGATGGCGCGGCTGGTGCTGCTGTTCGCCGGCATCGGCATCCTGCCCGGGCTGGTCATCTTCATGGTCTCGGTGAACTTCGTCTCGCATTCGATCGATTCCTGGTTCGACGTCAAGATCGAGTCGGCCATCGAGTCGGGCCTGAACCTGGGCCGCGCGGCGCTCGACGAGTCGCTGGCCGAACTGGGCGCCACCGCGCAGACCGCCGCCGCGACCCTGGCCGGCCAGGGCGACATGAGCGCGCAGCCGGTGCTGGCGCGCCTCCTGGCCGACACCAGCGGCCTGCAAAGCGCGATGCTGGTCGACGAGAAGGGCGCCGTGCTGGCCGCGGCCCTCGAAGACCGCGGCGCCAACCTCGCGACCGACGCCCCCAACGAACGCATGCTGCGCAGCGCCGCCATGCCAGGCGGATATGCGCTGGCCGAAGGCGGCGTCGATCGCGACCTGAATGAAGAATCCGCGGACGGCGTCTCGAGCGCGCTGGATGCCGTCACGGGCCTGCGCCTGCGCGTGGTGCTGGCCGTGCCCGAGCCGCCCGGCGCGCCGCAGCGCTACCTGCAACTGCTGCAGTCGGTGCCGGTCAACCTGGCCTCGAACGCCGAGGTGCTGCGCTCGGCCTACAGCGAATACCGCCTGCGCCTGGAAGCGCGCACCGGCCTGCGCAAGATGTATATCGGGATGCTGACGCTGACGCTGCTGCTGGCGATCTTCGGCGCCGTCGGCAGCGCCTTCCTCATCGCCGGCAACCTGGCGCAGCCGCTGCTGGTGCTGGCCGAGGGCACGCAGGCGGTGGCCGAGGGCGACCTGTCACCCAGGCCGATCGTCGAGACCCGCGACGAACTGGGGACGCTGACGCAGTCGTTCAACGCGATGACCGGCCAGCTGTTCGAGGCGAGAAGCGCGGTCGAGCGCAACCGCGCCGCGCTGCAAAGCGCCAAGGCCCACCTGGAGTCGGTGCTGGCGAATATGTCGGCCGGCGTGATCGTGCTCGATGCCGAAGGCCTGGTGGTGAATTCGAACGACGCGGCCTATCGCATCCTGCAGGTCGAGCCGGGCGCGATGGCCGGGCCGCTGACGAAGATCCCGGGCCTCGAACACTTTTCGAACTGCATCACGCGCGCCTTCTCGGCCCAGAGCGCGCACTCGGCCGCCGAGCGGCGCAAGCGCGCGCACTGGCAGCAGCAGATCGAGATCCCGCGCGACGTGCACCGCAAATCGGGCGCCGACGAGCATGAGCACGACCTGGTCCTGCTGGCGCGCGGCTCGCGCCTGCCGGTGGGCGCCGACAGCGGCTTCATCGTCGTGTTCGACGATATCTCGGACGTGATCACGGCCCAGCGTTCTGTGGCCTGGGGTGAAGTTGCGCGGCGCCTCGCGCACGAGATCAAGAACCCGCTCACGCCGATCCAGCTGGCGGCCGAGCGCATGCAGATGAAGCTCGAGGACAGCCTGCCGCCGAAAGAGGCCGAGCTGCTCAAGCGCGGCACGACCACCATCGTCAACCAGGTCGACGCCATGAAGCGCATGGTCGACGACTTCCGCGACTACGCGCGCACCCCGCCGGCCACGCTCGACCAGCTCGACCTGAACGCCCTGATCGGCGAAATCCTGAACCTGTACCTGGCCGAGGACGGCCACGACATCATCCACGCCAGCCTGGCGCCGAACCTGCCGCGCGTGATGGGCGACGCCACCCAGCTGCGCCAGGTGATCCACAACCTGGTGCAAAATGCCCAGGACGCGCTGGTCGACCGCGGCCCGGACGCACCGCCGCCGCGCGTCGACGTCAGCACCGAGGCGATCCATTACACCGGCGCCGACGGCTTGCAGGGTGTGGCGGTACGCCTGGCGATCGTCGACAACGGTCCGGGCTTCGCCCCGCGCATCCTGGCGCGCGCCTTCGAGCCGTACATCACCACCAAGGCCCGCGGCACCGGACTCGGCCTGCCCATGGTCAAGAAAATAGTGGACGAGCACGGTGGCCGGATCGATGTCGGCAACCGCACTGATGGAACTGGCGCAGCGGTGGCGATTTTGCTGTTAAAGTTGGCCCCAGACTCGGCCCCATCAGCAAAGTTGGCTTAAGTGCAAAAAAACTTATAAAATTGCACACGTGACGGGTAGAAGATCAGGAAGGTAGAAACGATGGCGAACATACTCGTAGTTGACGATGAAATGGGGATCCGGGAACTCCTGTCGGAGATCCTCGGCGACGAAGGCCATGCCATCACGCTGGCGGAGAACGCGCAGCAGGCGCGCGAGGCGCGCGCGGCCGCGACGCCCGACCTGGTGCTGCTCGATATCTGGATGCCGGACACCGATGGCGTGACCCTGCTCAAGGAGTGGCAGCGCGACGGTCTGTTGAGCATGCCGGTCATCATGATGTCGGGTCATGCGACCATCGACACCGCGGTCGAGGCCACCCGCATCGGCGCACTTAATTTCCTTGAAAAACCCATTGCCCTGCAAAAGCTGCTCAAGGCGGTACAGCAGGGCCTGACCCGCGCGCAAGAAGTGGCGCGCGCGCCGATGGCGCCGCCGCGGCCGATCGCGCCGAGCGCGCCGCCGGTCATGGCCGACGCCGGCATCGTCCCCATCGCCCAGGCTGGCGCGCCGATGTTCGCGGCGCCGGGCGTGCAGCCCGGCATCGGCGCCGGCGTGGGCCTCAACAATGGTTCACGCATGGTGCATGCGGTGTCGCAGGGCGAGGGCACCGGCTACACGCTGTCCTTCGACCTGCCGCTGCGCGAAGCGCGCGACGCCTTCGAGCGCATGTACTTCGAGCACCACCTGGGCCGCGAAGGCGGCAGCATGACGCGCGTGGCCGAAAAAACCGGCCTTGAACGCACCCACCTGTACCGCAAGCTCAAGCAGCTGGGCGTCGAACCGGGCAAGCTCTCCAAGAAAGGAGGATGATGGCCCGCGCGGCCACCGTCCTCGTCCTAGGCGCCAGCGCGGCCGCACGCGAACAGGCGATCGCGAAGCTGCTGGGTGCAGCTGGTACCACCCCTCCCACCAACGTCCGCGCCGCACCTGTCCCTGCAGGTGTGGCGCGCGCTCCCGCACAAGCATTCGACGCCGTCATCCTGGAAGGCCTGGGCGTGGCCGCCACGCCCCTGGAGACCGGGCCTGGCCTGCAGGTAGTGCGCATCGCGGCCGGGTGCCTGTGCTGCGACGGCAATCTCGTTTTGCGTGTAACATTGAATCGACTGCTAAGACAGCGCCCGGAACGTCTGTTCATCGGCCTGGCGAGCAGCGAACACCTTGATCAGTTGCGATCGTGGCTTGCAGCGCCGCCATACGATCAGCTGTTGGCATTGGACCCGACCGTGCGTGCTTAACATGGCAGCCGGTCTTGAAATCGGTTCGGACAGCCCCACCTCTGAAGCGAAGTGAACAGCCTGCCGTACGCCGCCAAGCGGCAGGGTTGCACTAATTTCTGATCGAAGGAGTCATCATGAACATGATCTATAACAGCGAACAGTACAGCGTCGTCGAGTTCGGTGTCGACCGTGAACTCGAAGCGCTGCGATTCGGCGGCTTCGAGATCGTCGACAAGGCCGGCCGGCGCGAGGCCTTCATCGGCGGCCGCCTCGCGCAATCGTTCCGGCGCGACGTCAACAACCTGATTGCCAGCGAACCGACCATGGAAGAAATCGACGACTTCCTGGGTTCGTATGACACCCTCATGAGCCAGCCTGTCGTTCTGCACTAAGGTTCTGCAGCGCCATCGCCTTCAAGGCGGAGGCGCTGTCTTCCCCGCTACGGCATGGTAAGCTGCGCACCATGTGCCAGCTACTCGGAATGAACTGCAATGTCCCCACCGACATTGTCTTCTCTTTTACCGGCTTCGCCCACCGCGGCGGCCGCACCGACACCCACCACGACGGCTGGGGAATCGCTTTCTTCGAAGGCAGCGGCGTACGCCACTTCGTCGACCACCAGGCCGCCATCGCCTCGCCGATCGCCGAACTGATCAAGCGTTATCCGATCAAGTCCACCAACGTCATTGCCCATATCCGCAAGGCCACCGTCGGCCATGTGGCGCTGGAAAACTGCCATCCCTTCGTGCGCGAACTGTGGGGCCGCTACTGGGTGTTCGCCCATAACGGCGACCTCAAGGACTTCGCGCCGGCGCTGGACGGCGCCTTCCGTCCGGTCGGCACCACCGACAGCGAGCTGGCCTTTTGCTACCTGCTGCAAAGCATGCGCCGCGAGTTCGGCGACACGGCGCCGAGCCGCGAGGCCTTGCGCGCACTGCTTGAACGCATCATTCCCGGCATCGCCGCCCACGGCACCTTCAATATGATGCTGTCGGACGGCACTGCGCTGTTTACCCACTGCTCGACCAAGCTGTGCTACGTGGTGCGCAAGTATCCGTTCGTGACGGCCTGCCTGTCGGACGAAGACCTGTCGGTCGATTTCTCGCAGGTGACCACGCCCGACGACCGGGTCGCGATCATCGTCACCGAGCCGTTGACGACGAACGAAGCATGGACGCATTTCACACCGGGTGAGCTCAAGGTGTTCGTGGACGGTCTTCCTCAGTAAATGTTTTTGTATGTTATTGGTGACAGCTTCAATGCATCGACAATAACGATTCTCCAATAAATTAGTGCCCAGAAGACACACGCCGGATTGGATGCGGTACAGTAAGCTCTTGACGCGAGAGTGAGAACGAGATGACCGATACCGCCAGCCTCGACGAGGCTTCCCAGCCGCTACGCATGCGTAACTTCTACCTCGCGCGCCAGCCCGTGCTGGACCGCAATCAGGCCCTGTTCGGCTACGAACTGCTGTTCCGCGGCAGCGCCCAGGGCCCGGCCCATTTCGATTCCGGCCTGTCGGCCAGCGCCAGTGTCATCCACCACGCTTCCCAGCTCGGCCTGCCGCGCGCGATCGGTGACGCCAACGTTTTCATCAACGTCGACAAGGACGTCTTGATGAGCGATATGTTCGCCTTCCTGCCGCGCGAGCGCACGGTGCTCGAGATCGTCAGCTCGGTGGCGCCGGACGACGCCGTCATCGAGCGCATGCGCGTCCTGGGCGCCCACGGCTTCCGTTTCGCGGCCGAGGCCTCGGCGCACGGGCCTTCACTGGCGCGCCTGCTGCCGGTGATCGAGTTCGTCAAGATGGACTTGCGTGCGCTGCCGGCCGTCACCATGCTGTCGCTGGTGCCGCGCCTGCGCACCACCGGCAAGCGGCTGGTGGCCGAAAAGGTCGAGACCCATACCGAATACCGCACCTGCCTGGACGTCGGCTTCGACTACTTCCAGGGCTATTATTTCGCCAAGCCGTCGGTGATTGCCAGCCGCAAGCTGTCGCCATCGCAGCTCACGGTGCTCGACCTGATGACGCTGGTGACGTCGGACGCCGACAACGCCGAGATCGAGCGCGTGGTCAAGCGCGAGGTGACGATCGGCCTGAACCTGCTGCGCCTGGTGAATACGCCGGCGGTGGGGGCGGGACGGCGCATCGAATCGATCAGCCAGGCCTTGAGCCTGCTGGGACGACGCCAGCTGCAGCGCTGGCTGCAAATCCTGCTGTATGCCGAGCCGGACGTGCGCGGCCACAGCCAGAGCCCGCTCCTGCAACTGGCCACCACGCGCGCGCGCCTGATGGAACTGCTGGCCCAGCGCCTGCGTCCCGGCCAGAAGAATGTCGCCGACGTCGCCTTCACGGTCGGCATGATGTCGCTGATGGACACGCTGTTCTGCATGCCGATGATGGACATCGTGGAGCAGGTACCCGTGATCGACGAAGTGCGCGCCGCCCTGCTCAAGCGCACCGGCTTCTTCGGTGAGCTGCTCAAGCTGGCCGAATCGATCGAACGCATGGACGAGGAGGGCGACGAGCTGCTGGCGGGCCTGAAGACCCTGTCGATGGATGGCGACGACCTGGCCGAGCTCGAGGTGTCGGCGTTCGAGTGGAGCGACAAGGTGGTGCGGTACGCGATTTGATCGCCGCTCTGCATGCGAATAAAAAAACGCCGCGATATTCGCGGCGTTTTTTATCGGGTCACAGGTTCGGCGCCAGGTGGCGCTCGACTTCCGCCTTGTCCATCCCGCGCCGCTGCGCCATGTCCTCGACCTGGTCGTTGCCGATCTTCCCGACCACGAAATACTTCGATTCCGGGTGCGCGAAGTAGAAGCCCGAGACCGCGGCGCCCGGATACATGGCATACGATTCGGTCAGCTCCATGCCGATCTCCTCGGCCTGCAGGGTCGCGAACACGTCGGCCTTGACCGTGTGCTCGGGGCAGGCGGGATAGCCCGGCGCCGGGCGGATGCCCTGGTATTGCTCGGCGATCATCGCCTCGTTCGACAGGTTTTCGTTCGCCGCATAGCCCCACAGGTCGGTGCGCACGCGTTCGTGCATGTATTCGGCGAAGGCTTCGGCCAGGCGGTCGGCCAGCGATTTGAGCATGATCGACGAGTAGTCGTCGTGGGCCGCCTCGAAGCGCTGCTCGTGCTTCTCGATGCCGAGGCCCGCCGTTACGGCGAACATGCCGATATAGTCGGGAATGCCGCTGTCCTTCGGTGCGATGAAGTCGGCCAGGCACTGGTTGGGACGCTGCACGCCATCCACCACCGGCTTGACGCCCTGCTGGCGCAGGCCGTAATAGGTGAAGGCGACCTGCGCGCGCGATTCGTCGGTGTACACCTCGATATCGTCGTCGTTCACCGAATTGGCCGGCAGCAGGGCAATCGCGCCGTTGGCCGACAGCCAGCGGCCGTCGATGATCTTCTTGAGCATGGCCTGGCCTTCCGCATACACGCGGCTCGCGGCTTCGCCCACCACCTCATCGGTGAGGATGGCGGGGAAGGGGCCTGCCAGGTCCCAGGTCTGGAAGAACGGGCCCCAGTCGATGTAGCGCGCGATCAGGCCCAGGTCGACGTTCTTGAACACGCGGCGCCCGATGAACTTCGGCTTGACCGGCGCGTACGCGAGCTTCGCCTTGTTCGCCCGCGCCTGCTCGAGCGTGAGCATCGGCAGCGCCTTCTTGCCGGCGTGCTGGATGCGGATGCGTTCGTAGTCCTGGGCCAGCTCGATGATGTAGGCATCGCGCGTGTCGTCGGTGACCAGCGCCTGGCCGACCGAGACCGAGCGCGACGCGTCCGGCACATACACCACCGGGCCGTCGTAGTACGGTGCGATCTTGACCGCGGTGTGGGCGCGGCTGGTGGTGGCGCCGCCGATCAGCAGCGGCACCTGGCGCTCGCGGAACCACGGGTCGCGCTGCATCTCGCGCGCGACGTGGGCCATCTCCTCGAGTGACGGCGTGATCAGGCCCGACAGGCCGACCATGTCGGCGTTTTCTTCCTTGGCTTTCGCCAGGATGTCGGCGCAAGGCACCATCACGCCCATGTTCACGATCTCGAAGTTATTACACTGCAGGACCACCGAGACGATGTTCTTGCCGATGTCGTGCACGTCGCCCTTGACGGTGGCGATCACCATCTTGCCCTTCGGCTTGGCGACGATGCCGGTGCGCGCTTCTTCAAGCGCCTTTTCTTCTTCGATGAATGGCACCAGGTGCGCCACGGCCTGCTTCATCACGCGCGCCGATTTCACGACCTGCGGCAGGAACATCTTGCCCTGGCCGAACAGGTCGCCGACGATGTTCATGCCGTCCATCAGCGGGCCTTCGATCACGTGGATCGGGCGGCCGTTGGCCGCCAGCACCTGCTGGCGCATCTCTTCGGTGTCTTCGACGATCCACTGCGTGATGCCGTGCACCAGCGCGTGCGCCAGGCGCTTCTCGACCGGGCTGTTCCTCCACTCGAGGTTCTGTTCCTGCTTGTTGCCGCCGGCTTTCAGGGTGCCGGCGAACTCGATCATGCGCTCGGTGGCGTCCTTGCGGCGGTTCAGCACCACGTCCTCGACCCGCTCGCGCAATTCGGGATCGAGGTCGTCGTAGACGCCGACCATGCCGGCGTTGACGATGCCCATCGTGAGGCCGGCCTTGATCGCGTGGTACAGGAACACGGTGTGGATCGCCTCGCGCGCCGGGTCGTTGCCGCGGAAGCTGAACGAGACGTTCGACACGCCGCCCGAGATCTTCGCGTAGGGAAGATTGTCACGAATCCACGCGCACGCTTCGATGAAGTCGTTGGCGTAGTTGTCGTGCTCCTCGATGCCGGTGGCGATGGCGAAGATGTTCGGGTCGAAGATGATGTCTTCGGGCGGGAAGCCCACGCGTTCGGTCAGCACCTTGTAGGCGCGTTCGCAGATCTCGATCTTGCGCGCGAAGGTATCGGCCTGGCCCCGCTCGTCGAAGGCCATCACGATCACGGCGGCGCCGTAGCGGCGGCACAAAACAGCCTGGCGGATGAATTCATCGATGCCTTCCTTCATCGAGATCGAGTTGACGATGGCCTTGCCCTGCACGCACTTGAGGCCCGCCTCGATCACCGACCATTTCGACGAGTCGATCATCACCGGCACGCGCGAGATGTCGGGCTCGGAGGCGATCAGGTTCAAAAAGCGCGTCATGGCCGCCTGCGAATCGAGCATCGCCTCGTCCATATTGATGTCGATGACCTGGGCGCCGTTCTCGACCTGCTGGCGCGCCACCGACAGGGCCTCGTCGAACTGCTCGTTCAGGATCATGCGCGCGAACGCCTTCGAGCCGGTAACGTTGGTGCGTTCACCGACGTTGACGAACAGCGAAGACTCGTCGATGGTGAAAGGCTCGAGGCCCGACAGCCGCATCGCGACCGGCACTTCGGGCACCTGGCGCGGGGTTTGCGTCTCGAGGATCCTGGCGATCGCCGCGATATGCTCGGGCGTGGTGCCGCAGCAGCCGCCGGCGATGTTCACGAAACCGGCTTCGGCGAATTCGCGCAGCAGTGCGGACGTATCGGCCGGCAGCTCGTCGAAGCCGGTATCGCTCATCGGGTTGGGCAGGCCGGCGTTCGGGTAGATGCACACGAAGGTATCGGCGATTCTGGACAGCTCTTGCGCGTAGGGGCGCATCAACGCCGCGCCCAGCGCGCAATTGAGGCCGATCGTCAGCGGCTTGGCGTGGCGCACCGAGTTCCAGAAGGCCGGCACGGTCTGGCCCGACAGGATGCGGCCGGAGGCGTCGGTGACGGTGCCCGAGATCATCAGCGGCAGGCGCGGGGTCTCCGGGTGCTCGTCGAAATACTGGTCGATCGCGAACAGCGCCGCCTTGCAGTTCAGGGTATCGAAGATGGTCTCGACCAGCAGCAGGTCGGCGCCACCATCGACCAGGCCGCGCACCTGCTCGTGGTAGGAGGCGACCAGCTGGTCGAAAGTGATGTTGCGCGCCGCCGGGTCGTTGACGTCGGGCGAGATCGAGGCGGTCTTCGGGGTCGGCCCAAGGGCGCCGGCGACGAAGCGCGGCTTGTCCGGCGTGGAGTATTTGTCGCACGCCGCGCGCGCGAGCTTCGCCGCTTCGACGTTCATCTCGTAGGCCAGGTGGGCCATGTGGTAATCGTCCTGCGCCACGCCGGTGGCGCCGAAGGTGTTCGTCTCGAGCAGGTCGGCGCCGGCGGCGAGATAGCGTTCGTGGATTTCCTGGATGATCTGCGGCTGGGTGAGCGTCAGCAGCTCGTTATTCCCTTTCACGAACAGCTCGCGTGCGCCGCTGCCCTCGGGCGGGGTGAAATCGGCGAAACGCTCGCCGCGATACGCCGCTTCATCGAGCTTGTACTGCTGGATGATGGTGCCCATCGCGCCGTCCAGGATCATGATACGGCGCGCGAGGATGGCGCGCAGCTGGGTTTCGATCGGGGAGATGGCGGAGGTAACGGCGTTCATGGTGATGGATTTTCCAGGATGCGGCTTGACAGGCCGATTGACATTGGGCGGTCTACGATTATACGTCATGCCGCGTGATCGGCCCGACGGCGGGACTGTGTATGTATCCTTATGTATTCAAGTACGCATGCGTTACATAGCGTTACATTTGGTGGGGTGACTGCAATCTTTACGATACATGGCCAGACGACAATCAAGGTCCGCCTCCACGAGTGGCGAACGTAAAGATGGGATAACCGCATGAACAAAGAATACCAACCGGATTGGGATCAGAACATGGACCGCAACCCGGAGCCAGCAATGGCATCGAAGCCACAAGTCGCCAGCAGCAGTGGGGTGAAACAAATCGTCACGATCCGCCTGGATGTGGACATGCTTGAATGGTTCAAGGGCGCAGGTCCTGGTTACCAGACGCGCATCAACCAGGTGCTGCGTGAACACATGGACGCCCAGCGTACGGCGCAGGCGGAGTAAGCCCGATCGACTGGCGTCCTTGCGACGCCATTTTTCCTGCGCATGAACGCCGTCCCGCCGGGACTGCGTTCATGAAATCGACTTCAGAAGCGCCACGGGGCTTCAGGTGAATGTCGATCCCGCCAGCGGAAATCCTTTCAGGAATTCGACCGCTTTCAGGCGTTTGCCGCCCGGTTTCTGCAACTCGGTCACACGCAAGGCACCCTGGCCGCAAGCAACCACGATCCCATCCGCATCGGCCTGCAGCACCTGTCCCGGCGCGCCGCGGCCATCGACCGGCTCTGCGAACCAGAACTTTACCGCGACGTTCTCCACCAGCCCGTTCGCGCCAGGGAAGGGATTGAAGGCCCGCACCTTGCGCGCCAGGACCTCGGCCGGCAAGTTGAAATCGAGCTTCGCTTCTTCTTTTCCGATCTTGGCGGCATAGGTCACGCCTTCGTCGGGCTGCGGCACGGCCGTCAGTGCGCCGGCCTCCATCTTGCGCAGCGCCTCGACGATCATGCGACCGCCCAGCGCCGCCAGCTTGTCGTGCAGGCTGCCCGTGGTGTCGCTGGCATCGATCGGCAACTGTTCCATGGTCAGCATCGGCCCCGTATCGAGACCTTCTTCCATCTCCATGATGGTCACGCCGGTTTCCGGGTCGCCCGACTCGATCGCGCGGTGGATCGGCGCCGCGCCGCGCCAGCGTGGCAAAAGCGAACCGTGGATATTGATGCAGGGGCGGATGTCGAGGGTGCTGCGCGGCAGGATCAGGCCATAGGCCGCGACCACCATCACGTCGTAGTCGATCGACTGCAGCTGTTCGTGCGCGGCGACCGCCTGCGCAGCGCGCGCGGGATCCCGGGCATCCATGCGCAGCGACAGCGGCTGCGCCACCGCCATGCCGTGGGCCAGCGCGTACTGCTTGACGCTCGACGCCTGCAACTGCATGCCGCGCCCGGCGGGGCGGTCGGGCTGGGTCAGGACCAGGGGGATCTCGAAGCCGGCCTCGTGCAGGGCACGCAGGGCGATGGCGGCAAACTCGGGCGTACCGGCAAAGACGACTTTCATCGCGCTCAACGACGACCGGCGCGCTGGGCGGACTCACGCGCCATGCCGCGTTCTTCCTTCTGCAGCTTGGCCTTGATGCGGTTGCGCTTGAGCGGCGACAGGTATTCGACGAACACCTTGCCCATCAAATGGTCCATCTCATGCTGGATGCACACGGCCAGCAGGCCGTCGGCCTCGACGTCGAACGGCTTGCCGTCGACATCGAAGGCGCGCACCTTGACCTTGGCCGGGCGCTCGACGCCGTCATAGATGCCGGGCACCGACAGGCAGCCTTCGTCGTAGACCTGTTTTTCGTCGCTGGCCCAGGTGATCTCGGGGTTGATGAAGACCATCAGCTTCTCTTGGGCTTCGGTCACGTCGATGGTGACCACGCGCTCATGCACGTCCACCTGGGTGGCGGCCAGGCCGACGCCGGGGGCGTCATACATGGTTTCCGCCATGTCGGCCACCAGCTTGCGCAGGCGATCGGTACCGAATTCGGTGACCGGCTTGGCAATCTTGTGCAGGCGCGGGTCGGGGTAGCGGAGGATGTCGAGAAGGGCCATATCGGATCGGATGTCGGTGGAGTTGTCTAGGTTGAACGGGGTTTTATCTGGCAGACAAGACAGGACGCAATCCCGCCACACGCCCTGGCGCGCAGACCTCGGTTTGCTTGCTAGTTCAGGGATTTGTGTGCAGAATTTGATTCTATACAGCAACCCTTCCGTGAGCGGGGAGCGGTACGTCGTGCTATCTCTGGCTGCGGCCGGGCCGGATGACGGAGCGGTCTCTGATGCTCGGCTTCATGATCAGCATGGGATGCAGCTGCAATCTGGCGGCATCAAGTTCATATTCACGCCGCAATAAACGGACGTCTTCAATGAAAAATTTTAGCACAGTCGTGGCCCATGCTGCTGCGGCGACGTTGCTCGCATGCGCTGCCGGCGCCTCGGCCCAGCTCGCAAACTCCGCCGTGACAGGTAGTTGCAGCTTCCGCCAGGATGCGCCCGACAAGCATGTCGTGGTCAAGGGCGATACCCTTTGGGATATTTCCGGCACCTTCTTGCGCAACCCCTGGTGCTGGCCCCAGGTCTGGGGCATGAACCGCGACGAAATCCGCAACCCGCACTGGATCTATCCGGGCCAGACCATCTGGTTCGACCGCGAGCGCGGCCGCCTCAGCCTGTCGCGTCCCGGCAGCGGCCTGGGCGCGGACGACGGCCGTGGCGCGCCGCCACTGACCCGCCTGTCGCCGCAGGTGCGCAGCGAAGGCCTGGGGCGCGACGCCGTGCCGGCGATTCCGGCCGGCGCCATCGAGCCTTACCTGACCCAGCCGCTGGTGGTCGAGGCCGACGAGCTGGCCGGCGCACCGCGCATCGCCGCCTCGCAGGAAGGCCGCGTGTACCTGGGCGAGGGCGACCGCGTCTATGTCCACGGCGATATCCAGGACGGCAGCGTGTTCCAGGTCTTTCGTCCCGGCACCCCGCTGCGCGATCCGCAGACCGGCAAGCTGTTGGCGCATGAAGCCGCCTACCTGGGCACCGTCAAGCTGGTGAAGCCTGCGGTCCCCGGCGTCGACGTGCACACGTTCCAGGTCACCCATACGCTGCAAGAAATGGGCGTCGGCGACCTGCTGGTGCCGCAGCCGCCGACGCCGGTGCGCAACTACGTGCCGCATGCGCCGTCCCAAGCCATCGACAGCCGCATCATGTCGATCTATTCCGGCGTGACTTATGCAGGACAAAGCCAGGTCGTCACTGTCAACCGTGGTTCAGTTGACGGACTCGATGTCGGCGCCGTGCTGCAGCTCTATCATCTCGGGAAGACTGTGGCCGATCCACAAAGCCGGGGCTTCCTGGGCCTGGGCCGGCAGCAATTGAAACTGCCCGACGAGCAATACGGCAGCCTGTTCATCTTCCGCGTGTTCAAGAACGTCTCGTACGGCTTGGTCATGCAGGTGACGGCGCCAGTGCAAGTCGGCGACGTGGCCAAATCACCGGAGTAAATATCGCCGTGCAAGACACGGATTCCCATCTGAATGCCGCCGGGCGCGCCACCCTGATCGCCGACTGGCTGCGCCTGGGGCAGGCCGATGGCGTGGGGTGCCGCAGCGCGCACGCGTTATTGTCGGCCTTCGGCTCGCCCGGCGCCATCTTCAGGGCCGGGCCGGCGGCCCTGTCTTCCCATGTCTCATCGAGCCAGGCGCGGGCCTTGTGCGCGCCGGTCATGCCCGCGCTGACGGCCCAGGTCGAGGCGACCCTGGCCTGGCTGGCCCAGCCTGGCCACCACCTGATTACTTTCCACGACTCCTTTTACCCGGCTTCATTGGCCGAGATCCCCGACCCGCCGCTCTTGCTGTACGTGGCCGGCCGCATCGAGATGCTGGCGCGGCCGCTGGTGGCGGTGGTCGGCAGTCGCAATGCCAGCGCGCAGGGCAAGCTCGACGCCGCATCGTTTGCCGCGGCCCTGTCCGGCGCCGGTTTGTGCGTGGTCTCGGGGCTGGCGCTGGGCATCGATACCGCCGCCCACGAAGGCGCGCTGCGCGGGCCTGGCGCCACCATCGCCGTCGTGGGCACCGGCCTCGACCGGGTCTACCCGGCGCGCAACCGCGCGCTGGCCCACCGCATCGTCGAACACGGCTGCATCGTCAGCGAATACGCATTGGGCACGCCGCCGCTGGCCGCCAACTTCCCGCGCCGCAACCGCGTGATCAGCGGCCTGGCGGCCGGGGTGCTGGTGATCGAGGCGGCGGCCCAGTCCGGCTCATTGATCACGGCCCAGATGGCGGCGGAGCAGGGACGTGAGGTATTCGCCTTGCCCGGCTCGATCCATTCCGCGCTGGCGAAGGGGTGCCATCGTCTGATCCGCGATGGCGCGCAACTGGTCGAGACGGTGGACGAGGTGTTGCTGGCGATGAGCGTGTCGCCACTCACAACCTTGACGCAAATCAAAGAAAACGCATCCGAGACGGCGCCCGAGGCCGATGCCGGATTGCTCGATGCGCTGGGCCATGAACCGGTGGCGCTCGACGAGTTATTGAACCGCGTCGGTGGCGATGCAAGCGAGCTTGGCAGTCGCTTGCTGGACCTCGAGCTGGCGGGGGTGATCGCCCAATTGCCGGGAGGCAGAGTACAACGCATATGGCATTAACGTCTCTTGCCAATGGGCGAATCGGATGCGCGTTTGGTAGATTGCCTGTGCTTCGATAAAAGAATTTACGAATTGTATGTTCTTGTTTTTAATCGTTTTAAGTAAGCTGGTCGATCGAATAAGGCTTGGATACAACGTTTTTTCCACGAGGCGGCGCGCCAGGCGCGCTCTACTTGTGCCCGACAAAGTTTAGCTGCTACAGTAGCGTCACTATGTTCGACATCCTGGTCTATCTCTACGAGACGTACTACCGTCCCGACGCCTGCCCCGAGCCGGCAGCCCTGGCTCGCAAGCTGTCCGCCGTCGGCTTCGACGACATCGAAATCTCGGAAGCGCTGGACTGGCTGACGGGGTTGACCGATGCGCCGTTGCCCGAAACGATCGACGCTTCCACCGGTACCCGCTACTACGTGGACGAAGAATATATCGAACTCGGCAGCGCAGCGATCGGCTTCATCGCCTTCCTCGAAAGCGCCAAGGTGCTCGGCCCGATCCAGCGCGAAATCGTCATCGAGCGTGCGCTGGCCTGCGACGAGTCGCCGATCGCCTTGAGCAAGCTCAAGATCATCGTCCTCATGGTGCTCTGGAGCCAGGGCAAGGAACCGGATGCGTTGATGTTCGACGACCTGTTCAGCGACGATGACGAGCAGGAGCCGCGCCTCCTGCACTGACAGCACATCAACGGGGCACTGCCCCGTTGCTTGTTTTGGGACGGGCACTACAGCCGCAGCGGGTCCTTGAGCCAGGGATGCCGCGCATGGTGCCGGGCTTCGAATTGCCGCACTTCCCCCGCATGCCCGAGGCTCAGCCCGATGTCGTCGTTGCCTGCCAGTAGATTCGCCTTGATGAAAGGGGCGATATCGAAAGCGTAGGCGATTCCGCCATCGGTTCGCACCTGTTGACCGGCGAGGTCGATCGTCAGCTGCAGCGGCTCGGCTCGGTCCGCGATCCGGAACAGCGCTGCGATGGTCTCGTCGGGCAGGGTCAGGGCGAGGATGCCATTCTTGTAGCAGTTCCCCATAAAAATATCGGCAAAACTGGCGGCGATGATGACCCGGAACCCGGCCTGCAGCAGGGCCCAGGGCGCATGCTCGCGCGAGCTGCCGCAGCCGAAATTGCGGCGTGTCAGCAGGATCGCGGCGTCGCGGTAGCGCGGATCGTTGAGCACGAAATCCGGATCGAGCGGCCGTTTCGCATTGTCCATTCCCGGTTCCCCGACATCCAGGTAGCGCCAGGCGTCGAACAGGTTCGGTCCGAAACCGGTGCGCGCCACCGATTTCATGAACTGCTTGGGAATGATCGCATCCGTATCGACGTCGTCACGATCGAGCGGCGCCACGACGCCGCGCAGGGTCTTGAAGGGTTCCATGGTCATGCTCTTTCGCTATGGTATTCGATTGACGCGATATCAACGCAGTGTCCGGCCAGCGCCGCCGCCGCGGCCATGGCCGGGCTCATCAGGTGAGTGCGGCCGCCGGCGCCCTGGCGACCTTCGAAATTGCGGTTGGAGGTCGAGGCGCAGCGCTCGCCCGGCGCCAGTCGGTCCTCGTTCATTGCCAGGCACATCGAACAGCCGGGTTCGCGCCAGTCGAAGCCGGCATTGCGAAACACCTGGTCCAGTCCCTCCTGTTCGGCCTGGGCCTTGACCAGTCCCGAGCCCGGCACGACCAGCGCCAGCTTCACGCCCGGCGCCACCCGACCACCGAGTCGGCGCACGACGTCCGCAGCCTCGCGCAAGTCCTCGATCCGGCTATTGGTACACGAACCGATGAACACCTTGTCGAAGCCGAGCGCCGCCAGCGGCTGGCCAGGCTCGAGGCCCATGTAGTCGAGCGCACGCTGGAGGCTGGCGCGCTTGCCCGGATCGGCCTGCGCCGCGGGGTCGGGCACGTGCGTATCGATGTCGCCGCCCATGGCCGGCGTCGTGCCCCAGGTGATCTGCGGCCGCAGCGTCGTGCAGTCGATCGTGACGATCCGGTCGAATCGTGCGTCCGGGTCCGAACGCAAGGCGCGCCAGCACGCCAGCGCGGCGTCCCAGTCGGCGCCGACGGGAACGCAGGGCCGTCCGCGCAGGTAGGCGATGGTGCGCTCGTCCACCCCCACCAGGCCGGCGCGCGCGCCCATTTCGATCGCCATATTGCAGATCGTCATTCTTCCCTCCATCGACATCGCCTCGACCACCGGTCCCGCGAACTCGACCGTCATGCCGGTTCCGCCGTCCACGCCCAGGCAATGGATTGCATGCAAGATGACGTCCTTCGGTCCGCAGCCCGCGGGCAGGCTGCCTTCCAGGCGCAGCAGCAGGTTGCCGGACTTCTTGATCAACAGCGTCTGGGTGGCCAGTACGTGCTCGACTTCCGAGGTGCCGATGCCGAAGGCCAGGGCGCCGAAGGCGCCGTGGGTGCTGGTGTGCGAGTCGCCGCAGACGACGGTCATGCCTGGCAGGGTCGCTCCCTGTTCGGGGCCGATCACGTGGACGATGCCCTGGCGCTGGTCGTGCAGGGTGAATTGCGCGATGCCGTGGTGCGTGCAGTTGGCGGCCAGGGTATCGACCTGTAGACGCGACAGGGGATCGGCGATGCCCTGGGCGCGCCCGGAGGTCGGCACATTGTGGTCGCACACACCGAGGCTCGCTTGCGGACGCCAGACCGGCCGGCCGGCGATGTCCAGGCCGACGAACGCCTGCGGACTGGTGACCTCGTACAAGAGGTGACGGTCGATGTAGAGCTGGGCCGTGCCGTCCGGCTCGGTACGGACGACGTGGTCGTCCCACAATTTGTCGTACAAGGTGCGTGGCGCGTGAGTCATGTCGTGATTCTCCTGAAAAACCTGATCAAAATTGAGCGCACTCTATTTTTGGATGCTGACTGCCGTTATAATTTGTGCATGTCCGAAATTCTTCCCGATTCCCTACCCAAGCTGGGCCTGCGCGAGCGCGGCAAGCTCGAGAAGCGCCGTCGCATCAAGGGCGCGGCGCGCGCCGTGTTCCTCGAAAAAGGCTATGACGACGCCACCACGCGCGAGATCGCGCAGCGGGCCGATGTCGCCATCGGCACCTTGTTCGTGTATGCGAAGGACAAGCGTGACCTCCTGATGATGATCGTCAATGACGACCTGGACGCCGTAAACGCCGAGCTGGCGCGGACCGAGTGGCGCGGCCCGCTGATCGACCAGCTGGGCACCTTTTTCCGCCGCCGCTACGAATACTGGGCAAGCGAGCCGCGCATCGCGCGTCCGGCGGTGCAGGAGACCTTCGATTTCCTGTCGCGCAGCACCGGGCAGGGACCGGAGACCGCACGCTTCTACGCCCGCCGCAGCGCCATCAATGAACTGCTGACCAGCCTGATCGCCGCCAAGCAGGCACAGGGGGCGATCGCCTCGCGCCACGCGGCCGAGGACATCGCTTCGCTGTTCATGACCATCTACCTGACCGAAGTACGGCGCTGGCTGAGCCAGGACCAGCCCGAGGTCGCGCAAGGCATGGCACGGCTGCGCACGCTGATGGCGCTGGCGCTGCAGGGTGTCGATCCGGCCGACGGCGAGGCCGGCGCCTGAGGCCCGGCGGCGCCGGGCCAGGCTTTCAGTGCGAGCCGGCGACCACCGACAGGTCCTGGCCGCGGCGAATGGCTTCCTTGCGCAGGCGCAGCAGCATGAACGAGGAAATACAGCCCACCAGCATCGGCGTCGCGCCCCACAGGAAGATCTGGTGCAGGGGCAGGTTCATCGCGATCAGTACGCCACCCACGGCCGGACCCATGATCGATCCGATGCGGCCGACGCCCAGCGCCCAGCCGACGCCGGTCGAGCGGATGAAGGTCGGGTAGGAGCTGCCGGCCAGCGCATTCAGGCCGAACTGGGTGCCCACCACGAACAGCCCGGCGCCGAACACGATCACCTCGAGCATCGTCTCGCTATTGCTGAACATGCCGATCGCGGCGATCATCAGGGCCGCCATCGCGAAGAAGCCGACCAGTGGCACCAGGCTGCCCCGGTCGAGCAGGCGGCTGATGATGATGCCCCCGAGGGTGCCGCCCACCTGGAACAGCGAGGTCACGATCACGGCGCGCTGCAGCGGCACGCCGGTGCTCTCGATCACGGTCGGCAGCCAGTTCGCGATGAAGTGGAGCGTGACCAGGTTGGCGATGAAGCAAATCCACAGCAGCACCGTGAAGGGCGCGCGGCCTTCCTTGAACAGGTGGCCCAGCGAATAGCCGGGACGCACTTCCTCGTGCATGACGAGCTGGGTATCGGCCCCGATGCCGGCCTGCGGGAAGGCGGCCTGCAACTGGCGCCGCGCGGCGTCGGTCCTGCCGCCGCGCAGGAGCTGGAAGCGCACCGATTCGGGCAGGTATTTCGCGCACAGCAGCGCCACCACGAGCGGTGCGACACCGCCGGCGACGAACACCGATGGCCAGCCGAAGCGCGGGATCAGGATCGCGGCGGCCGCACCGCCAAGCGCGGCGCCGATCGTGTAGCCCAGGAACATTACCGTCACCATCGTCGCACGCAGGCGCTTCGGTGCGTATTCGGTGTTGAGCGCGATGGCGTTCGGCACGGCGCAGCCCAGGCCGATGCCGGCCAGGAAGCGCAGCGCCACCAGGGCGTTCAATCCGTTCGCCCACGCCATGAGCAGGGTGAACAGGCCAAACCAGACGACGCCGGCCAGTACGGTACGCTTGCGGCCGAGGCGGTCGCCCAGGGTGCCGCCCTGGGTGGCGCCGATCATCATGCCGACCAGGCCGGCCGAGAACGCGGTGCCGAAGGTTGCGCGGCTCAGGCCCCATTCCTTGATCAGGGAAGGGGCCACATAGCCGATCGCCTGCAGGTCGAAGCCGTCGACCACCATGATCAGGAACGACCAGACGATCAGGTTGATGTGGAATTTTTTGATATTGGCATTGTCGAGGAGTTCGACGACATCCAGTTTCTTGCGCATCGTATTCATTGTAGATTCCTGCCAGGTACTTTTAGAAGAGATGGTGGATGCCGATCCGGCTCACCATCTGCTTGTTCGTGCTCGACGGTGCCAGGCTGCTGATCACCGCCACCCCGTTGCGTGCGCGCTGATAGGCGAAGGCCGCGTACAGCGTGGTGCGTTTCGAGAACCGGTACATATTGATCACGTTGAACTGGTCCCAGCGCACATCGGCGAACTTCGACGTCGCCACCGACACGCCGAGCGTATCGTTGGGCGCGAGTGCGTAATCACTGCCGAGCTCGAAGTTTTGCTGGACTTCGGCGCCCACCCGGTTTTCCAGCTTAACCCGCGACACCATGGCATGCGGGGTGAAGCGTCCAATCGTGTAGCTGCCCGTGGCGCCGAAGCTGGCGACGCGGTCGGCGTTGAAGTTGGTGTAGGTGGCGTCGATGGCCGACGGGTCGGCCGACAGGGTCTGGCCCAGCACGCTGCCAAGGCCCAGGGTCGCACCGAGGTTGAGTGCGCGGTCGCGTGACACCGTGTAGGCGAGGTTCGCCTTCAGCGGCCCCCCGGCATACTGCGCGCCCAGGCTGTAGCTGCGGCTCCTGGCCGAAGACTCCGGCCGTTCCCCGGCGCCGTACATGGCGCCGGCCTTGAAACCGCGATAGGTGGGCGTCTCGTAGCGGATCGCATTATCGATCTGGAACTGGTTGGCCTGGTTGTCCAGGTTGCCCGGATGGAAAAAATAGGCCGAACCCATGATGCCGTTGCTCTGGAAGCGCAGGTAGTCATACATGAAGTCGGGCATGTGCCCAAGGCTGAAGGTGCCGATCGGGCCGCTCACGCCGACGAAGGCGCGGCGCTGGAACAGCTTGCTGGGGTTCTTCTGGGTGCCGGTATCGAGATTGAAACCGCTCTCGATGCCGAACAGCGCCTTGTAGCCGCCCCCCAGGTCTTCGCTGCCGCGCAGGCCGAAGCGGTCGGGCGAGCGGTTGCCGCTGTCCACCATCGTCATGCCTTCGCCGCGGGCGTTGTTCACGTAGCTCACGCCGGCGTCGACGCTGCCGTACAGTTCGACGCGCGTCTGCGCGGCGGCGGCGCCAGCCGCGACGGCGCAGGCAGCGCCGACGGCAAGCACCAGGATGCTCTTGCATTGCATTTGCGGATCTCCTCCAAGTTGTGCATCTTGCCTGCCGGACGCTCGGGCGTCTCTTGTGGCAGGCGGTCGGTCCTGCTATTCGATCTCGCTGGCGCGTCGCACGCTGTTGATCATCGACGAGTTGAGCAGGTATTGGCGTGCCTTGACCGGATCGGCGGCGGCCTCGCGCATCTCGTCGAGATGCTGGCGGCGTACGTCAGGATCGCGTTCCTCGAGCAGGCGCTTGTTGCGGATCGTGATCGCCTGCACGTATTCGATATTGGTGAGGCGGCGCTGGCGCACGTAGCGGTCGAGCAGCTCGAGTGGCGCGCCTTCGAACACCGCGCCGAGTTTCCCGGCCAGGTTCACGGCGTCGTGGATGCCGCTGTTCAGGCCCATGCCCCCGAGCGGATTGTTGACGTGCGCCGCATCACCCGCGATCAGCACACGTCCCTCGCGAAAGTCGCTGGCCACGCGCTGGTGCACCCGGTACACGCTGCGGTAGGCAATCTCGTACTCGCGGTCCGGCGCCAGGAAGCCCTGGATCCGGCTTTGCACGAAGCCGTCCGACAGGATCTCTTCCTCGCTCATCTCGGGATCGGTCGGGAAGGCGATACGCCAGATGCCCGGCGGCCCCTTGTGCGGCTGGATGAAGATCGCGCACCACTCGTCCGGATCGGCGATGTAGGCATTGCCGGTGAAGCCCTGCTCGCGCAGGTCGTACGGGGTCGCGAACACCAGGAAGCGCTCGGGCCAGGTGAAGCCTTCGAACTCGACCTTCATCGCCTTGCGCACCGTGCTGCGGGCGCCGTCCGTGCCGACCAGGAAGCTGGCGCGGATCTCGTCCTCGCCGCCAGGCGAGGCCACCGCCACCGTGACGCCCTCGGCGTCCTGGGTGAAGCCGGTGCAGCGGTGGCCGAACAGCAGGCGCACGTTCGGCATGGCGGCCAGGGCGCGCGCGGCGATGGTCGACAGCTTGTGCTGTTCGCAGTGCAGCCTGAAAGGGTGCGGCGTCACGTCGGCCAGCAGGCCCAGGTCGAACTGGGCGACCAGGCCGCTGCGGCGGTCGCGGATCTGCCATTCGGGCACCTTGATGCCCTGTTCGAGCAGGGCCTGGCCCAGGCCGAGGGCGTCCAGCATTTCCACCGTCGGCGGATGGAAGGTGCCGGCGCGCAGGTCTTGCGGGATCGCTTGTTCCGCTTCGAGGACGATCACCTCGATGCCCTGGCGCGCCAGCGCGAGGGCGGTCACCAGCCCGACCGGGCCGGCGCCCGAGATCACTACGGGATGTTTTTTCATGATGCCGTTTCCATGATTGCAGTGCGCTGTTCGCGCCACAGGCCGAGTGCTTCCTGCACCGGCCGATCGGAAAAACTGAAGACCGTCGTCTCGCCGTGCGCCGTGAAGCGGTGCTCGGCCCAGCTCGGGACCACGAACACGTCGTTCGGCTGCGCCGTGAAGCGCAGGTCGCCGATCGCCACGTCGAGCGCGCCGTCGATCACGGCGAACACGGTGCCGGACGAGCAGCGGTAGCCGGCGCCGGAGAAACCGGCCGGCAGCAGCTGGATGAAGGCGCCGATGGTCGGCACCGGATAGCCGCCGGTGACCGGGTTGGCGTAACGCAGCTTGTGCCCATGGCAGGCATCGGGCTCGCCGCCCGCGGCGATGGTGCGCAATGCGGCAAGCGTTTCCGCATAGGGGTAACGAAACAGCGGCGAGGCCGGCGTCGGCGCCACATGGTCGACCGGCAGCAGGTTGCTGCCGAAGCGCGCCTTGCTGTCGCCGCCGCTCTTGCTGAGCGCCGGCGCCAGCTCGGCGTTCTCGGCGAAGCTGGCGTCGAGCAGCGCCACCAGCGGCACGTCCAGGCCGTCGAGCCAGACCATCGGCGCGTCGGTCTCGTTGCCGTGCTCGTGCCAGTGCCAGGCCGGGGTGATGACGAAGTCGCCGCGCTGCATCAGGGTCTTTTCGCCGTCCACGGCGGTGTAGGCGCCTTCGCCTTCCAGGATCAGGCGGATCGCGGCCTGGGTATGGCGGTGCGGCGGCGCGATTTCTCCCGGCAGGATCATCTGCAGGCCGGCGTAGAGCGAGGTCGTGGCCGCGGCCTGGCCGCGCAGGCCGGGATTCTCGAGGATCAGCACGCGGCGGACCGCTTCCTCGGCCGTGATCAGGCGCCCGGCATCGCCCAGGTGCTCGCGCACGGTGCGGTACGACCAGTGCACCGGGCGGCATGCCGACGCCGGGGTCGGCGTCACCAGGCTATGCAGCTGTTCCCACAGCGGCGCCAGGTGCTCGGCGTCGATCCGGGCGTAGAACGCCTGGCGCTCGGCCTGCATCGGGGTAGTGATGGCATCCATGCTCGCCCTCAGTCGCGCACCGCGACGGTCATGGCGCCCAGGCCGGCGATTTCGGCATGCATCACGTCGCCGCCCACGATGGTGTTCACGCCTTCCGGGGTGCCGGTATAGATGATGTCGCCCGGGTACAGCGTATAGGCACGCGAGGCGACTTCGATCAGCTCGGCCACGTCCGAGATCAGGTCGCGGGTATTGGCCTTCTGGCGCGGTTCGCCGTTGACGGTGATCGAAAAGTCGAGCGCGTCCGGATCGGCGATCTCGTCGCGGGTGGTCAGCCATGGACCGAGCACCGAATAGGTGTCGGCCGACTTGCGGTAGCTGCGGTCCTCGGGGCCGCGCACGGTCATGTCCAGGCCGATCGCGTAGCCGGCGATGACGCTGAACGCGTCTTCGCGGCCGACATCCTTGCACGCGCGGCCGATGACGACGGCCAGCTCGACTTCATGGTCGTTGCGGCGGCCCGGGTAGGCGATGCGCACGCCTTCTCCGGCGCCGACGATCGACGACGGCGCCTTCAGGAACACACCGAACTTGGCCACCGGTGAAGCGAAGCCCTCGTAGCCCGGCAGGTGCACGCCGTTGTGGATCTGGCTGTCGGCAGCCGATTCGGCCACGTGCAGCTGGTAGTTCAGCGGGGCCGCGATGATCTTCGAGGGATTGGCCACGGGGCTGAGGAGGGTGACGCTGGACAGCGGCACCGGGGTGGCCGTCGCGCGCGCGGCGCGCAGGGCGTCGGCGAGCCGGTCCAGGTTGGCGATCAGGAGGTCGCCGGGCGCGATCGGCCAGCGCTGGGCCGGCAGTTCCTCGGTGATGGCGGTGACGTCGAACACCTGGTCGCCTTCGACCAGGCCCACACGGTTGTCATTGAATCGACAGATCTTCATTTGCTGCGCTCCTCGCAATCTCGGTTCGGTAATTTGAAGTGCGCTATATTTTCATAACGCGCTCATTTTTGAGTGAAGTCATTATTGTGCCGGGAATTGTGAAAGTCAACGGGAATTTGCGCGACCTGGATCGATCGCGAGAGGTACGACTGGCTGGCGCTGGAGAGGAGGACGGGGCAATCCGGTAAAGACGTGCACTTGCGGTGGGCGCGCCATCGCGCTTATCATTGGCCGCTTGATCGAGACTGTTACTAATCAGACACTACGGCTGGAATTCCACCGGCCCGCCTGTGAGCATGTATGATGCGCAGGCCAAACTATATAGATAGCACCACGAGAAACAATATGACCAAATCCCTCATCATCGCCGAGAAACCGTCGGTCGCGAACGATATCGCGAAGACGCTGGGCGGCTTCACCAAGCACGATGAGTACTTCGAATCGGACGAATACGTCCTCTCGTCCGCCGTCGGCCACCTGCTCGAGATCGCGGTGCCCGAAGAGCACGATGTCAAGCGCGGCAAGTGGAGCTTCACCCACCTGCCGATGATCCCGCCTTATTTCGCGTTGAATCCGATCGCCAAGACCGAGTCGCGTCTCAAGGTGCTCAACAAGCTGATCAAGCGCAAGGACGTCACCACCCTGATCAACGCATGTGACGCGGGCCGCGAAGGAGAACTCATCTTCCGTCTGATCGCCCAGAACGCCAAGGCCAAGCAACCGGTCAAGCGCCTGTGGTTGCAGTCGATGACGGCCAATGCGATCCGCGAAGGCTTCCGCAACCTGCGCAGCGACGACGAAATGCTGCCGCTGGCCGACGCTGCGCGCTGCCGCTCCGAAGCTGATTGGTTGATCGGCATCAATGGTACGCGTGCCATGACCGCCTTCAACTCGAAAGAAGGCGGCTTCTACCTGACGACGGTGGGCAGGGTGCAGACGCCGACCCTGTCGATCGTGGTCGAGCGCGAAGAGAAGATCAAGAAGTTCGTGCCGCGCGACTACTGGGAAGTGCGCGCCGAGTTCGTGTGCGCCGCCGGCGTCTACGAAGGCCGCTGGCTCGACCAGAAATTCAAGAAGGACGAGAACGATCCCGAGAAGCGCGCCGAGCGCCTGTGGAGCAAGGCGGCGGCCGACTCGATCGCCGCCGCCTGCCGCGGCAAGCAGGGCGATGTCACTGAAGAGTCCAAGCCGACGACCTCGATGGCGCCGGCCCTGTTCGACCTGACGAGCCTGCAGCGCGAGGCCAACGGCCGCTTCGGCTTCTCGGCCAAGAATACGCTGGGCCTGGCCCAGGCGCTGTACGAAAAGCACAAGGTGCTGACCTACCCGCGTACCGATTCGCGCCATCTGCCCGAAGACTACATCGGCACCGTGAAGTCGACCATGGAAGCGCTGGCCGAGACCAATAACTACAACCAGTTCGCCAAGCAGGTCTCCAAGAACGGTTGGGTCAAGCCGAACAAGCGCATCTTCGACAACACCAAGATCTCGGACCACTTCGCCATCATCCCGACCGGCGTCGTGCCGAAGAACCTGTCCGAGCCGGAGCAGAAACTGTACGACCTGGTCACGCGCCGCTTCCTGGCGGTGTTCTTCCCGGCAGCCGAGTTCCTGGTCACCACCCGCTATACCGAAGTCTCGGGCCACCAGTTCAAGACCGAGGGCAAGGTCATGACCAATCCCGGCTGGCTGGCGGTGTACGGCAAGGACCTGGGCGACGACAAGGACGGCGCCAACCTGGTGCCGGTGGCCAAGGGCGAGAAAGTACTCACCGACAAGATCACGGCCAACGGCCTGGTCACCAAGCCGCCGGCGCGCTACAACGAAGCGACGCTGCTGTCGGCGATGGAAGGCGCGGGCAAGCTGGTCGACTCCGACGAGCTGCGCGATGCGATGGCCGGCAAGGGCCTGGGAACGCCGGCCACGCGCGCGGCCATCATCGAGGGCCTCTTGACCGAGAAATACCTGCTGCGGGAGGGGCGTGAACTGATGCCGACCGCGAAGGCGTTCCAGCTGATGACCCTGCTGCGCGGCCTCGGCGTGAACGAACTCACGGCGCCGGAGCTGACCGGCGAATGGGAGTTCAAGCTGTCGCAAATGGAGAAGGGCAAGATCTCGCGTGAAGAATTCATGCGCGAGATCCAGCAGATGACCCAGATCATCGTCAAGCGCGCCAAGGAATACGACAACGACACGATTCCCGGCGAGTACGCGACCCTGGTCAACCCGTGCCCGAACTGCGCCGGGGTGGTCAAGGAAAACTACCGCCGTTTCGCCTGCACCAAGTGCGACTTCTCCATGAGCAAGACCCCGGGCAGCCGCCAGTTCGAGATCGAGGAAGTCGAAGAGCTCCTCAAGAACCGCACCATCGGACCACTGCAAGGCTTCCGCTCGAAGATGGGGCGTCCGTTTGCCGCCATCCTGCGCATCGTACGTGACGAAGAGATCAAGAACTTCAAGCTCGAGTTTGACTTCGGTCAGGATGAAGAAGGCGAAGAAGGCGAAGGCGTCGACTTCAGCGGCCAGACCCCGGTCGGTCCTTGCCCGAAGTGCACGGGTGGCGTGTACGAGATGCCGCTTGCCTATGTTTGCGAGCACAGCGTGGCCAAACCGAAGACGTGTGACTTCCGCAGCGGACGCATCATCCTGCAGCAGGAAATCGCGCCTGAACAAATGGCCAAGCTCCTCAACGACGGCAAGACCGACCTGCTGCCGGGCTTTGTTTCGCAGCGTACGCGACGCGCCTTCAAGGCATTCCTGGTGCGCGGCAAGGACAACAAGATCAGCTTCGAGTTCGAGGAGCGCAAGGCCAAGCCGGGCGCGAAAGGCAAGGCGGGCGCCGATGAGGCAGGTGCAGGCGTCGACGGCGCCGACGGCGCGGCAGCGCCGGTGAAGGCGGCCGCGCGCAAGGCGCCGGCCAAAGCGGCAGCCAAGCCGGCGGCGAAGAAAGCGCTTGCGAAGAAGGCCCCTGCCAAGAAAGCGAGCGTGGCGGCGAAGAAATAAGCGGCGCAGGCGTGGATGGTTCCGCCATCCACGCCACGTTGCAGATGCTCGAACGAATAGCTCGAACGCATAAAAAAACCGCGGCGCGCCGCGGTTTTTTTTATGCGAACATCACTGATGCAGGATGCTTATTCTTGCCATTCCTTGAGCGCGCTGATCGCAGCCTCGCCGTTGCGAATCGCTTTCACACGGCGCACCACTTCATTGCGCCATGCCTCATCGGCATCCTCTTCGGGGCCGTCGATATCCTGCAGCAGCAATTGCATTATTTCCTGTTTTTCAGCCGGACTCAGGAATTTGAGTCGTTCGGCGATTTCCGCTACGGCGTCAGACATAGTGTTCTCTCCGTTAATTTGTGCTGATAATAACGCGAGAATTATTGATTGTCGACTGGCAGCATATTGTCATTTGGTCTCCGATCGATCAATTTATTGTCAGGATCGATGCCGGCGCGGCCCGGCATGGCATCCACCACCAGCGTGAGCTGCTGGCCGGCCTGGGTCACCAACCGCCGCTCGCGCGCCAGGGGATTGCCGTTGCGGTCATCCACGCCGAATTCGATGTAATCGTGCAGCGGCATCGGCTGTTCCTCGCCCTGCTCGGTCAACTTGAGCTTGCCGGCATGGGCATCGATCGTGACTTCGAACCTGCCGTCGGGCCGGCGCCGCGCGACGGCGCCGGCCGCCCGGTTTTCATAGAACACGACCGACTCGAACAGGTCGTCGATCAGATAGGCCTTGTCCTTGGGCGCGACCGCCCGCAGGCCGTCGACCAGGCTCGAGGCGGTCGGGTAGGGCGCCCCCTGGTAGGCATGCCGCTGCAGCAGGCCGCGCAGCACGCCATTGATCACGTCTTCGCCCAGCATGTCCTGCAGCAGGTGCATCGCGAGGGCGCCCTTGCGGTAGTGGATGTAGCGCTGGTTGTCGTTGTGCGCCAGCGGCAGTTCCTTGTCCTGCTCCTGGGGGCGGCCCATCAGGTAGGCGTCCAGGTCATAGCGCAGGAAGCGGCGCATCTTGTCCGGCCCGAAGGCGCGCTTCATGACCATCAGCGCCGTGTATTCGGACAGGCTTTCCGACAGCAGCGTCGAACCGCGCGTGTCGGCGCCGACCAGCTGGTGGCCCCACCACTGGTGCGCGGTCTCGTGGGCGCTGATGTAGAACGGGTAGTCGATGTCCTTGGTCGAGCCGGGATCGACGCGCGCGATGAAGCCGGCGCTTTCCGAGAACGGGATCAGGCCCGGGAAGGCTTGCGCATAGCGGCCATAGCGCGGGAACTCGACGATGCGCAGTTCGCGCAGCGGATAGCGCCCATAGTTGCGCGCGCCGTAGTCCAGGCCCGCTTGGGCGCCGCGGACCATGCGCTCGACGTTGAACTCGTGGCCCGGCTGGTAATAGACATCGATCGTCACGTCCTGCCAGCGGTCGTGGCGCACCTCGTAGCGCGCCGACTGGAAGGCGTAGAAGTTCAGCATCGGCCGGTCCATCTTGTACCTGAAATGGCGCCGTCCGCCCTCACTCCATTCGCGCACCAGCGTGCCGGGCGCGATCGCGACCTGGTCGAGGCTGGTGCTGACGGTGGCTTCGAAGCCGATCCAGTCGGCGTCGACCCCCAGTGCATGGTTGGCGCGGCCGGCCGGGTCGTCGCGCGGCGGCAGCGGCGCGCGCGGCGCCAGGTCGTGGCGGCGGCGGTCGCGCGCGTCGCGCAGTTCGACCCACGGCTGGTAGCCGATGCGCGGCATGACCTCGTTGGTGAAGAAGGTGCCGTTGCCGACCACCGGCGTGTCGCTGCCCAGGCCCAGCAGGCCGCGCGGCGCGTAGCCGACCGTGAAGTCGAGATCCAGGCGCGCGCCCGGGGCCAGCGGCGTGGCCAGGCGGTAGTGATGGAAGCCGAGGTCGGGTTCGCACGCGACGCTTGTCGCCGGCTGGCCGAAGCGCGTGGTGAGCGCCGCGCCGCGCTGCTGGTACAGCACGATGTCGCGGATCGGCGCGCCGCTGCGGTTCTCGAGCACGTAGCGGCCCTTGACCTGCAGGACGCGCTGCTCGGGACGGATGGCCGCATCGAGCTTCACGTCGACGATGCGTGGCTGCGCCAGTCTGGCGAAGCCGTGGTAGCGCTTCTCGTATTCGGCGCGCAGCGCCTCGCTGCGCCAGTTGGTCAGGTAGCCGCCCTGGACCAGTTCCCAGGCCAGGAAGGCGCCAGTGCCCGCGAATACCGCCAGCCCCAGGCCGAAACAGGCCAGCACGGCCGGGGTCAGGTTGCGGCGCGCCAGGCGCAGGCGCTCGCGCCAGGTATCGTCGACGCCGCGCGGCCATAGTGCGCGCGCCAGCGCCAGCAGCATCAGGGCCGCGCCGCTCCAGTACAGCAGGTAGAAACGGTCACGCAACAGGTAGTGGCCGAAGCCGTTCAGCGCCGAGTAGGTCAGCTCGGGCGAGACCGCGTACAGCAGCAGCGGATGGTTCTGGCCCGTTCCGGTCAACAGGATCGCCGCCACGACCAGGGTGGTCATCAGGAAGTTGGCCAGGTATTTGTGGTTGACGATGACCTGCACCGCGATCGCCAGCACCGCGATCAGCGCGTAGTTCGGCAGCAGGATGGTCAACAGCGTATGCAGGTAGAGGCCGGGCTCGAGCTGGAAATAGCCCTTGAACAGCTGGATCAGCATGCCGGTGACCATGGCCAGCAGCAGCAGCAGCGCCTGCAGGCCCACCAGGGCCAGGGTCTTGCCGGCCAGCGGCAGCCAGCTCGGCACCGGCAGCGCATCGAACATCTGGGCCACGCGCGTCTCGCGCTCGCGCCAGACCAGTTCACCGGCATAGAAGATCGTGGTGGCCAGCATGAACAGCCCGAAGACTTCGCGGATCAGTTCGAGCATCATGTAGGTCACCGGATAGGTGGCGGTGCCGTAGATCGCATCGAGGTCGAGCGCGCTGGCGCCGAGAGCCAGCACGGCGGCGGTGGCCAGCGCCAGGAAGTAGACGTTGCGGGTCATTTCGCGCAGCTCGCCCCTGGCCGACTTGAGCAGCAGCAGGGTCAGGCTGCGCGCCGCGAAATCGGGCGCCGCGGTGGTGTCGCGCGCCGCCTGCGACAGTTCGACCGGGGTCTCGGCCGGGCCCTTGCGACGGGAACGCGCCTGCACCTCGGCCTCGCCGATGAAATGGAAGCGCCAGTAGCCGAGCAGCAGCGCCAGCAGCGCGAGGCCGCACCATAGCAGGCGGTTGATCAGGTATACGTCCTGCAGGTCGACCGGGTTCAGGTTGCGCTCGGCCAGCGGCCAGTATTCGGTCAGCAGCAGCAGGGCGGTGGTGCCGAAGGGATCGATCAGCGAGGCCAGGGTCTTGAAATCGAGGTCGCGCGCCAGCGAAGGCGCGACGGTATAGCCGATGGTCATGACCACGCTGGCCACATACACCGGCAGCATGCGCCGCGTCAGCGCGGCCAGTACGAAGAAGATCGCGCCGAAGATGAACAGGTTGGGCAGCAGCGTGAACAGGTAGGGCTTGATCCAGGCCGACAGCGGCGCGCCACCGAGGCGGTCGGGCGCGATGCCGGGAATGAAGGTGCCGAGCCACAGTCCCAGCACGATGCTGGAAAAGATCACCGCCAGCGTCGCGAAGGCGCCGAGGAAGCGGCCGAACACGTAGTCGGCCTTGCTCAATGGGGCGCTGAAGAAGAAGTGCTGCATGCCGTGCTCGAAATCCTGCTGCACCGCGCGACCCATCACCGCCGCCGCGACCACCACCCCCAGGCTGCCGAGCAGCGCCACGGCGATCGCGATCTGGCGCGGCGCGTCGATCAGGACCCGGCTGCCGAAGCTGACCGTCAGGTCGCGGAACACCCCGCCCGAGGCGGCCATCCAGGTCATGCCGAGCGCCAGGAACAGGGCGAAATACACCCAGGTCGACAGCCGCCTGAGACGCTGGCTCGCCTCGAAGCGGGCGATGACGAACAGCGCGCGCACCGTCAGCAGTTCCCGGCGGCCGGGTTGTGGCGGCCGGCGATGGTGGCGAAATACACATCTTCCAGGCTGGCGCGGGCCGGTTCGAAGCCGTCGCCCGGGTCGTCCTCGGAATACACATGGATCAGGGTGCGCCCGCTGAGCAGGCGGGTCGAGATCACGCTGTAGCGCGATTGGTAAGCGGGCAGTTCGGCCTTGGTGACGAAACGGGCCCAGATGAAGTCCTCGATCCCGTAGATCAGCTCTTGCGGCTCGCCGCACAGCAGCACCTGCCCTTTGTTGATAATCGCCATATTCGCGCACAGGTCGGCCACGTCGGACACGATATGGGTCGACAGCAGCACGGTGCGCTCTTCGCCGATGTCCGACAGCAGATTATGGAAGCGCACCCGTTCCTGCGGGTCGAGGCCGGCGGTGGGCTCGTCGACGATGATCAGGCTCGGGTCGCCCAGGAGGGCCTGGGCGATGCCGAAGCGCTGGCGCATGCCGCCCGAGAAGCCGCCCAGGCGCTGGTCGCGCACTTCCCACAGGTTCGTTTGCTGCAGCAGACCATCGACTACTTCCTGGCGGCGCGCCTTGTGCGACAGGCCCTTGAGCTGGGCGAAATGGTCAAGCAGTTCGTGCGCGGTCACCTTCGGGTAGACGCCGAAATCCTGCGGCAGGTAGCCCAGCATGCGGCGCACCGCATCCTTTTCGTCGAGCACGTCGATATCGTCCAGGAACACCGAGCCGGAATCGCATTCCTGCAAGGTGGCCAGGATCCGCATCAACGTCGATTTGCCCGCGCCATTGGGGCCGAGCAGCCCGAACATCCCGGCTGGGATGTTGAGCGTGACACGGTCCAGCGCGACCACGCCATTGGCATAGGTCTTGGACAAATTGCGGATCTTTAATTGCATGACGACTCCTGGCTGCAGCCCCGTACGTCTTTACGTCGGGCAAAAACACTTTTTCACACTGGCATTGTATTCAATCGGCACGGCCGCGACGGGCACGGTGCGACACACGGTCCAAACAGGGACCCAGGCTGCATTATCCGGTGACAGGATGCATGATGGTTTTCTTTCTATAAATTTCTTGCAACAGTGGGGACATACCTGCGGCCCACGCCGGCGCAAAGCATGGATAATGGGCGCATGGACCCAGTCACCCAAGAAAAACTCCTGATCCTGATGCGCGAGGCGCGCAGTCGCGCCGAATCGACCGACTGGTTTCGCGTCGCGCTGGGCCTGGTCTACCTGGCCGGCCTGATGACCAAGGAAACGATCGATTTCAAGACCGTCGACCGCGAGTTCAACCGCTTCATCTATCACACGCTGGGCAAGGGCCACACCATCACCAGCGTGCTGCAGTTCATGAGCGGCGCGAAGGTGATGCCGACGGTGGAGTCGGAACGTTTCCTCGATGCATTCAAACGCCACTGCCCGGGCGTGCCCCTGGTCTCGGTGCCTTTCCTGCTCGAGCTGAACCTGGGCGTGGCCAAGAACATCTCGGGACTGGAACCGGAAGGCCCGCTGGCCGAATGGATCGCGCGCAAAAAGAAAGAGCAGGGCCAGAAGCAAGAGGGGGCCACGGGGCAGGCGCACTCTGGGGCGCAGGCCGAAGGCATATAATGGACGCTTCAGCGACCACCAGATCGAGCACACCATGATTGCGAACCGTTTCATCAGCCCCCTGGACCAACTGATCGTCGGCGTCGACAAGGCCTTGCGCGTCGTGGGCGGCGTGGCCGCCATGTCGCGTCCGAACCCGGGCGCGCACGCCATCGACAGTGAATTGAGCGACGCCGAGCGCCGCCACAGCGCGGGCCTGATGCGGGTGAACCACGTGGGCGAGGTGTGCGCGCAGGCGCTCTACGATTCGCAGGCCAATTTCGCGCACACGCAAGAAGTGCGCACCCAGTTCGAGCACGCTGCGCGCGAAGAAGAAGACCACCTGGCCTGGTGCGCGCAGCGCCTGACCGAACTCGGATCGCAGCCGAGCGTATTGAATCCGCTGTGGTATGCCGGCGCCTATGTGATGGGCAGCGTGGCGGCCCGGATCGGCGATCCGGTCAGCCTGGGCTTCGTGGTCGAGACCGAGCGCCAGGTCGAGGCGCACCTGAACAGCCACCTCGAGCTGCTGCCACAGCAGGATGCCAAGTCGCGCGCCATCGTCGACCAGATGCGTGTCGACGAGATCGCGCACGCCAATGCGGCGCAGGCCGCGGGCGCGGCGCCGCTGCCGCTGCCGGTCAGGGTGGCGATGCGGGCGATGGCGAAGGTCATGACCACCACCGCGTACCGGATCTGATTGATTTATCCGCGCTCGGCCGGCCTGTACGCGGCACATCGCCCGCCAGCCATCACCGCGTGGACGGCATGGCCGTCCACGCCACCCATTGTCAGACCTCGACGATCTCGAACGAGTGCGTGATCTCGGCCGTCTTGGCCAGCATGATCGACGCCGAGCAGTACTTGTCGTGCGACAGGTTGACCGCGCGCTCCACCGCCGCCTGCTTGAGGTTGCGGCCGCTGACGGTGAAGTGGAAGTTGATCTTGGTGAACACCTTGGGATCGGTGTCGGCGCGTTCAGCCTGCAAGGTCACGTCGCAGCCACGCACGTCCTCGCGGCTGCGCTTGAGGATCAGGACCACGTCGTAGGCGGTGCAGCCGCCGGTGCCGACCAGGACCATCTCCATCGGACGCGGCGCCAGGTTATGGCCGCCGCCGTCCGGCGCACCATCCATCGCCACCATGTGGCCGCTGCCCGTCTCGGCCCGGAAACTCATGCCCGATGGGCCGTTCCAGCTGACTTTCACTTCCATGCGATTCTCCGTGTTGCGCTGAGGCGTAATTAAGGTCTTCGATTGTACGGCAGCCGCCGCCTTCGCGTGCAAGGCAGCGGCTGCATCGCCCGCATCCGGGATCTGCCTCACACGCCCAGCACGTACTTCTCGCTCTTCATGCGCCAGCTCGCGAACGCCACGACCAGCAGCGCCGGGATCAGGGAGCACAGGAAGGTCAGCACGAAGGGAGCAGCGCCGATGTCGCCGGTCTTGGCCAGTTCCTTGACCAGGGTCTGGTTCGACAGCATCGGCACCAGGTACATCCACTGCGCCGTCTTGAGTTCCATGAACGAGACCACGAAGCCCGGGATCAGGGGAGCGATCATGACCAGGCTGATCGTGGTCTGCGCTTCCTTGAACGTCTTGGCGTTCATCGCCAGCGCCACGTACAGGGCGGCAGAGAGCAGCGACAGCGGCACGCTGGCCAGGCACACCAGCACCAGGCCGCCCCAGCCCAGGTTCCACGACATGCCGATTTCTTCCAGCGGCAGCCACTTGAGCACCGCATGGCCCAGCATCAGCACGACGGTGACGCCGACCACGGCCAGGATGCTGGAGGCGAGCCATTTTCCGCCCACCAGCTCCCAGCTGTGCGCCGGCTGCGCCATCAGCACCTCGAGCGAGCGCCGTTCGCGTTCGCCGGCGGTGCTGTCGACGGCCGACGACATGTTGAGGATGAAGGCCGGGAAGAACAGGAAGCCGATCAGGCCGCCGATGAACATGGCCGAGCGCGAGGCGTTGGTGCCGGTGTCCCAGCGCTGCAGCTGGATCGGCGCCAGCGTGGCGGGCGACACGCCATGCGCCAGCAGGCGCGCGCTGGCGATGTTGTTGCCATACGCCTGCAGGATCTCGTCAATCTCACGCCGTTGCGGCCCGCTTTCGGCCGACGAATCGAACCACATCTCGATGCGCGCCGGCCGCATCGCCTGGTAGTTGTCGGTGAAGTCGTCCGACAGGCGCAGCACCGCCGAGATCTTCTTGCCGCGCAGGACTTCGGCGATGGCGTCCTCGGTCATCGGCCCGGACTCGTTGACCGTCACGTTGCGCTCGCGCAGCTGGGCGACCAGGGTCGGCGCCTTGGCCGCGCCGATCACGGTCAGGTGGATGCCTTCGCGCTCGGTGCGGGTGCTCTTGTCGATCACCTGCTGCAAGGTGAGGCCGATCAGGAAGGGATAGAACAGCACCATCAGCACCAGGAAGCCGAAAGTGCGTTTTTCGCGCAGGGTCTCGCGCAGCTCTTTCAGGAATACGACACGGATCTTGGACTTCATGCGATACCTTCCTCGGTGCCGACCAGGCTCACGAAAGCGTCTTCCAGGTCGGCGATGCCGGTGCGCCGGCACAGCTCCTGGGGCGAACCCTGGGCCACGGTATGGCCCTTGGCGATGACGATCACGTCTTCGCACAGGTGGATCACTTCCTGCATCACGTGGGTGGCCATGATCACGCAGCAGCCATCCGCGCGCAGGGCGTTCAGTGCGGTGCGCAGCGCGCGCGTGCTCATCACGTCCAGGCCGCGGCTCGGTTCGTCGAGCAGCAGGTGGCGCGGGCGGTGCAGCAGGGTGCGCGCCAGCGCCACCTTGATGCGCTGGCCCTGCGAAAAGCCCTTGGTCTGGCGCTCGAGGATGTCGTCCATGCCGAGCAGGTCGGACACCTCACCGATGCGGGTGCGCAGGCCAGCGCTGTCCATGCCGTTCAATTCGCCGAAATAATTCAGGTATTCGCGCGTCGTGAGGCGCTCGTACAGCCCGAACTGGTCGGTCAGAAAACCGATATTGCGGCGCACCGCCAGCGGGTCCTTCTCGGGATCGACGCCGCCGATCGAGATGGTGCCGTGGTCGCGCCTGAGCAGGCCGACCAGGGTGCGCAGCAGCGTGGTCTTGCCGGCGCCGTTGGGCCCCAGCAGCGCGGTGATCTGGCCGTCGCGCGCGGTGAAGGAAACGCCGCCCAGCGCCTGGACGGCGCCGAACTGCTTGCGTACATCGTGGACTTCGATCATGGTGTTTCCAGATTCAGGGTTGCGGCCCGGCGCTGCCGAGCTGGAAGGTGGGAGCCGGCACCTCGGCCATGCAGGCGGCATCGAGCTTGTCCTGCGGGCGGTCGAGGAAGGTGCGCAGCAGGCGCGGCGCGCAGCCGAGCTGCGAGACGCCGTGGCCGGCATTGGCCACCACGACGTGCTGTGCGCGCGCCATCGACTTGGCCGCGGTCTCGGCGCGGTGCGGCGGCGTGACCGGATCGAGGGCGCCCGACAGCAGCAGGGCTGGCGCCTCGATGCGCGAAGGCGCTACGTACGGCACCGCCGGCACCTTGATGTCCTGGCACAGCTTCGGGATCATCTCGGCCAGCGGCTTGGCGATCACGGCGGCGTCGGACTGCATCAGCGCCGGCGTGAAGCGCGGCACGTCTTCGGCGCACACGACGGCAAAGTGCAGCAGCATCGACATGCTGGCGTCGTTGCCGAAGTCGCCGGCCAGGTTCTGGCGTGCGACGAAAGGCTGCCAGCGGCCGCGGCTCGCGCTGTGGATCAGGAAGGGCAGGCGGCGCGCGTCGGCCGGCGAATACAGGATGTTGTGTACGGTGCCCAGGAAGCGCTGCGAACTCATGATGAATTCGGTCTGCTCGGCGGTGCGCGGATTCGGCAGCGACAGGCGCACATCGCCCGCTTCGACCTTCGTGACCAGCGCATCGAATTCGGCGCGCAGGTTCGGATACGCCTTGCTGCAGCCGGCGTCCCTGGCGCAGGCGGCGAACAGGCCGTCGAGCGCGGCCTGGCCGTCGCGGCCGCCGGCCGGGATCACCTGGTCGGGCGCGGCCACGCCGTCCAGCACCAGGCTGCGCACGCTGTTCGGATAGGCGCGCGCATAGGCCTGGCCCAGGCGCGTGCCATACGAGCCGCCCCACAGGTTCACCTGCTGGTAGCCCAGCGCGCGCCGCACCTGTTCCAGGTCGCGCGCGGCGGCTGCCGTGGTGAAGGCGGCGAGCGGCTGCTTGTTGGCGGCGATGCAGGCGCGCAGCTCGGCCATGAGCTCCTGGTCGGTCATGCGCTCATGTTCAGGTTTGCTCTCGCAATCGAGCTTTCCCGACAGGCCTGTGCCGCGCTGGTCGATGAAGACGATGTCGCGGGTGGCGCGCACGCGCTCGAAAGCCGCCTTGAGCAGAAGCAGCACGTCGCTGCCGGCCTGGCCGGGGCCGCCGGCCAGCACGAACAAGGGATCGCTGCGCGTGCCCTGGCGGTAGGCCGGGGCGACCGTCACGTGCAGTTTGAGGGGCGCGCCTTGCGGCTTGGCGTAGTCGAGCGGGACGTCGACGATAACGCAGCGCAGGGCTTCGACCACGCCGGGCAAATGGCAGCTGCGTTCGGACTTGCTTGGTGCTGGGGTTGTGGCGGCGGGCTGGGCGCTGGCGAGGCCGGCAGCCAGGAACAGGATTGCGGACAGCATCTTGGATCTCTTCACAACTTCTCCTCAGGTTGCAACGATGATAAGTTCGCGCTGTTTCCCTGGTCAACTGATTGTTTCAACTACGCATCAAGGCATGCGGCCTGGGTAGTTGCGCGGATACAGGATTGCGCAAGTAAGGGAGCGAGATCGATGGGGATTGACGCCGGTGGCGAAGGTGCAGTATGATTGCCGGCTTTCCGTTTGCTCAGGAAAGACAATAAGGACGAGTCCGCTGAAGCTTTGTGCGGAACCACCATTTGAGCAATTTTTTCTTTTGGATTAAACATGAAAACTTTTTCCGCTAAGGGCCACGAAGTCCAGCGCGACTGGTTTGTCATCGACGCGACGGACCTGGTCCTCGGACGTGTTGCCAGCGAAGTGGCACTCCGACTGCGCGGCAAGCACAAGCCAGAGTTCACCCCGCACGTTGACACCGGTGACTTCATCGTCGTGATCAACGCCGGCAAACTGCGCGTGACCGGCACCAAGGCCACCGCGAAAACGTACTACCGTCACTCGGGCTACCCAGGCGGTATCTACGAAACCAACTTCCTGAAAATGCAACAGCGTTTCCCAGGTCGCGCACTCGAGAAGGCTGTCAAGGGCATGCTGCCTAAGGGCCCACTCGGCTACGCCATGATCAAGAAGCTGAAAGTGTACGCGGAAGGTTCGCACCCGCACGCTGCTCAGCAACCACAAGCACTGACCCTCTAAGGAACTGACATGATCGGTAACTACAACTACGGCACCGGCCGTCGCAAGAGTGCAGTCGCTCGCGTGTTCATCAAAGCTGGCACCGGCCAGATCATCGTGAACGGTAAACCGGCATCGGAATACTTCTCGCGTGAAACCGGCCTGATGGTGATCCGTCAGCCGCTGGAACTGACCGGCAACGTCGAGCGTTTCGACATCAAGGTCAACGTGCACGGCGGCGGTGAGTCGGGCCAGGCTGGCGCCGTCCGTCACGGCATCACCCGCGCACTGATCGACTACGACGCAGGCCTCAAGGGCGACCTGGCACGTGCCGGTTTCGTCACCCGTGACGCCCGTGAAGTCGAGCGTAAGAAAGTTGGTCTGCGCAAAGCACGTCGCGCAAAGCAATTCTCGAAGCGTTAATCGTCTTCCCCAGTGCCTTCGGGCACTGTCCGGAAAAGCCGTCCGCCGCAAGGTTGGGCGGCTTTTTTGCGTTTTGCGCGGATGGCGTGGTGATCTGTTGCAGGTTCTGAAAAATATTCAGCGTTATTCGCGCCTATTCATCTTCCAAGTCGTGCATGAATGTCCAAGAATACGAGCAATCTCTTGATAAACAGGAAAGGTTGCCATGAATTTTGGAGAACGTCTGAAGCAGGTCAGGACCGAGAAAGGGTTGACCCAGCCGCAGTTTGCCCAGATGGCGGGCGTCGAACAGTCGTATCTGTCCAAACTGGAAAACGATAAGTCGGTTCCGTCCGCCGACATGTTTACGACCATCCTGGCCGGCCTGGAAATGGACGAGGCAGCCTTTCTGAAACCGCTGGACCGGGAGGTGCTGACAGCGACGCTCAACCACATTCCCGCCGTGACGCGGTATACGGCGCAAGCGGCGCGCGTGCAGTCGATGCGATCGAAACGGTGGATCTATGGTTCGGCGTTGGCCTGGATCCTCTGCTTTGCGATGATGCTGGCCGCCGATAGCGGCATCTTCTTGTCGAACTCGCACTACACCTACCGCTCGCCGGGCGTGATCCGGGCCGGCGAGGCCGAGAACGTATTCGACAATCACGCCAACATTCTCGGCCTGAAGGTAGGGGCCGGTATCATCACCGTCCAGGAAATGTCGAAGCAGCTTGCCGAGTTCCAGGCCACGCGCGTTCGGCCGCAGACCATCGTGCTTGCGGACCATCGCGGTGGGGCCTATGTCGAAGCGGTGGACGGCGGCCAGCGCCGCTTTACGCTCGAGCAAACCAAGCGGGTCGACGCGATGGGTAATCGCATCCTGCAATTCCTTGGTGCGGTTGTCATCATGTCCGGCTTCGTGGGGTTGTTCCTCGAGTGGCGGCTGCGCCCTCTCGCATGACCCTGTCGCCGGCAACAGGCCCTGACCGGCGGGCGGTGCGCGTCGATCTGGTCAGGCTGTTAAAATTGCGGCTTCATCCTGCGGGACACTTATCTTTTTAGAAGGAACAGACATGATCAAAGTTGGCATCGTCGGCGGAACCGGATACACGGGCGTGGAATTGCTGCGGCTGTTGGCCGTTCACCCGGATGTGCAACTGACCGCGATCACCTCGCGCAAGGAAGACGGCCTGCCGGTGGCCGATATGTTTCCTTCGCTGCGCGGCCGCGTCGACCTGGCTTTCTCGAGCCCCGATAAAGCCGACCTGAAACAGTGCGATGTCGTGTTCTTCGCTACCCCGCACGGCGTGGCGATGGCACAGGCGCCCGAGCTGCTGGCGGCGGGCGTCAAGGTGATCGACCTGGCGGCCGACTTCCGCATCAAGGACCGCGCCGTCTTCGAAAAATGGTACAAGATCGAGCACACCGCGCCCGAGCTGCTCGAGGAAGCCGTCTATGGCTTGCCGGAACTGAACCGCGACGATATCAAGGGTGCGCGCCTGATCGCCAACCCGGGCTGCTACCCGACCACGATGCAGCTGGGCTTCTATCCACTGCTCAAGGCCGGCCTGATCGACGCCGGCAGCCTGATCGCCGACTGCAAATCGGGCGTTTCCGGCGCCGGCCGCAAGGCCGAGATCGGCACGCTGTTCTCGGAATCGAGCGACAATTTCAAGGCCTACGGCGTGCATGGTCACCGCCACACCCCGGAAACCTCGGCCCAGCTGGCGCGCTACACCGACCAGAAGATCGGCCTGGTCTTCACCCCGCACCTGGTGCCGATGATCCGGGGCATGCACGCGACCCTGTATGCGCGCCTGACGCAGGAAATCGACAACGCCGCACTGCAGGCGCTTTTCGAAGAGCAATACAAGGACAGCGAATTCGTCGACGTCATGCCGTTCGGTGCGCACCCGGAGACGCGCTCGACGCGCGGCTCGAACATGCTGCGCCTGGCGCTGCACCGTCCGGAAGGCAGCGACATGGTCGTGATCCTCGTGGTGCAGGACAATCTGGTCAAGGGCGCCTCGGGCCAGGCCGTGCAGTGCATGAACCTGATGTTCGGCCTGGATGAAAACAAGGGTCTGCAACAGATCGCGCTGTTGCCTTGATCGCCACCGTGGCCGCCACCCTTGATCTGCGACCCGACGCAGATCAAGGCGATGACCTTTGAGCCGGGTAAATTGACTGTTGGACACGTTCAATCAACGGTCAATTTCGTCAAAGGTGAGCCATGTTCGGTCGACGAGTAAAAAGCGAGATAGACAGCCTGGTCGGGATCTCGGCCCGCATCAAGGGCGACCTGTGCTTCACCGGCGGGCTGCGCATCGACGGTGAAGTCCACGGCAACGTGGTGGCGCTGGATGGCGCCGACAGCATGCTGATCGTTTCCGAGCACGCGCACATCGAAGGCGAGGTGCGCTGCGCCAGCCTGGTGGTCAATGGTTTCATCGCCGGTGCGGTTTATTCGTCCGAACTCCTTGAATTACAAGCAAAAGGCCGCATTCTTGGGGATGTACACTACCGGCTGCTCGAGATGCACGGCGGTGCGCTCGTCACCGGCAAACTCACCCACCAACCCGTCAGCGAGCCGGTGTTTCATCTAGCCGACGCTGTCGAAGGGTCGGCAGCATGACTTCCGCCAACCGTCTATAATGGACGGTGTTTGATTATTCAGGAGCTTTCCCATGACCGCAGTCGCCGAAGTAGTAGATTTCGACACGATCCCCGTACCAATCAACTTCACCGATAGCGCCGCTCAGAAAGTTGCTCAGCTGATCGATGAAGAAGGCAACCCAGACCTGAAACTGCGCGTCTTCGTGCAGGGTGGCGGTTGCTCGGGCTTCCAATATGGTTTCACCTTCGACGAGATCGTCAATGAAGACGATACGACGATGGAAAAGAACGGCGTCCAGCTGCTGATCGACTCGATGAGCTACCAGTACCTGGTCGGCGCCGAGATCGACTACAAGGACGACCTCGAAGGCGCCCAGTTCGTGATCAAGAACCCGAACGCCACCTCGACCTGCGGCTGCGGTTCGTCGTTCTCGGCGTAATCGTTGCCAAGCTGTCCAGACCGTGTTCTGGATGATTGACGGCCCGCTTGCGCGGGCCGTTTGTGTTTACCGCCGGGCCGGGCCGCGGTGGTAGCATGACGCTTTTCTTACGATAGAGACCGCAATGACCGTATTCGCGATGCCCGTCTTCGACGCCACCGTTATGTATGAGGGCAAGGAATTGTTCAAGGGGCAGGGAGCCGCAAAGGGCTGGGCCGAGAAGCTCGCCAAAGAAATCGAGAGCAGCGTCACGGTGGAAAAAATCGGCACCGGCTGGGCCCTGTGCGCGGAAGTCGACGGCGTCCGGCGCCAGTGGGGCATCCTCGGACAGCGCCTCAAGCGTCTCGACTGAGCCACAAGATAGTAATCCAACATCAAGGGAAGCAATGGACAAGACCAACCTCGCAAAATACGATGCGAAGAAGCTGATGAACAATATGGGCCCCAAGGGCACCGTCGTCGGCAAGGCCGGGGCCGCAGTCGCCCCGGACCGCCGCGAACAACGTGAACGCGACCGCGCGCTCGGACTGGTGCCGTTCGCCGTCAAGCTCAACGGCGACCTGGTGCAGCAGCTGCAGGCGCACAGCAAGGAGCAGGGCGTCGACATGAACGAACTGGTAGCGCAGTTGCTGCAAAAAGGGCTGGCCGCCTGAGTACAGGCATCTGTCCGGATACACGACGGCCCGCTTGTGCGGGCCGTTTGCGTTTGGTGGTCGTCATTGCTCCGGTTCAGCGGCGAGCGCCAGCCTGGCGCCGGTGCCTGCCGAAAAAGTCCAGCATCATGCGGCTCGCATCAGGCCCACCGCCAGCATTGAACTTCAGCGCCGGGTCGCCGCCGCTCCATGCATGGCCGAGGCCTGCGATGCGGGCCACGCGCAGTACGACCTTGCGGCCAACCAGGTAATCGTGGATTTCGTGCGCACGCCTTCCACCGCGCAGGGCCGCGGCCTTGACGGTAACCCGGCTCGCCGGCCCGACCGGCAAGCCGTTCAACTGCAGCCATTGGTGCGCCAGCAACTGCTGGTTGAGCGGATTGACCACTCGGTCGTTGGCTCCCTGGATCAGGATCGCCGGCATCGGCGGCATCGGTGCGGCCGTCGCGGGAAAGGCTTGCCGCGAGCGGCGCTCGAGCAAGCTGGCGATCGCCGCATCGGCCTGTACCGGAGCGCCATGGCGCATGACCTGCAATGCGGCGAACGGACCATGACCGGCGCCGAATACGGGGCTTGAATGCAGGCCGACCGCGGCAATCAGTTCCGGGTGATTGAGCGCCAGCACGGCCGCCATGCCGGCGCCGGCGGACAGGCCGCAGGCATAAATGCGCCGGCAGTCGATCGGATGCTGTTCGCACACCTTGCCGATCAGTTGCGCCAGTACCGTCGTTTCCCCGCCACCTTGCTCGATGGCGCGGTCGTACCAGCGCCAGCATCGCTGCGGCTGAACACTGAGCAGTTGCTGTGGATAGAGCACGGCATAGCCCTTGTCCTGCGCCAGGCGGTTCATGCGCGTGCCTTCGGCGAATTGGGTGGCGTTTTGCTGGCAGCCGTGGAGCATGACGACCAGGGGCCAGCCATGCTGCGCGACCGTGTCCGGCATGCACGACGGTACATACAGCCAGTACAGCATGTGCAGGCCCGGCGTCGAGGGCAGGGCATGCTGCGCCACCAGCCATGTGCCGGGCGGCGGCGTGGCGGTGGGGCTCAGCCTGGGCCTGGGCGGCGGCTTCGGCGTCTTGGGGACGCTTGGTGGCTTGGAGGGTGTCGGCGTCGCCGCGGCCAGCAGCTTGGCCGTCCGTTTCTGATGCAACTTCGCTGCGCGGGTCAGGCTGCGCAGCAATTTGACGCCCGGAGCAAGCTTGGCCATATTCCTCCCACATGCGATATTGCACTGCAATATAACACTGGCGACAGGCTGAAAGGCTGGTCCGGGTTGTCAAGTCCTCATGCCGGGTACAGCGCGCCGAGGATGCGCGGGCCGCGCGCGCCGGTGACAGCCGGCAGATTGCCTGGTTCGCGGTTCACGAAGCGCCAGCCCAGCCAGGCGAAGGCCAGGGCCTCGACCCGGTTCGGCGCAATGCCGAGGGCCGCCGTCGAATCCACGTTCACGCCACCGAGTTCGGCGCCGATCGCGCGCAGCAGGGCGCCGTTGTAGGCACCGCCGCCGCAGATATACACGGCATCCGGCGTCGCGCCTTCGTCGACAATGGCGCGCGCGATCGTGACCGCCGTCAGTTGCGCCAGCGTCGCCTGCACGTCGGCTGGAGCGACGTCACCAAATGGTGCGAGCTTGGCATCCAGCCATGGCCCGTGGAACAAGTCGCGGCCGGTGCTCTTGGGCGCCGGCTGGCGGAAATAGGGTTCATCGAGCAGGCTGTCCAGCAAGGGTCGATGGACCGTGCCGCTGGCGCCCCAGGCGCCGTCCTCGTCATAGGCGCGGCCCTGGTGGCGTGCGATCCACAGGTCGAGCAACACATTGCCGGGACCGGTATCGAAGCCGGTCACGCGGCCGTCGCCGTGCAGCACGCTGATATTGCCGATGCCGCCGATATTCACCACCACGCGCGCCGTTCCCGGCTTGCCGAAGGCGGCCTCATGGAAGGCCGGCACCAGCGGAGCTCCCTGTCCGCCGGCGGCGATGTCGCGGCTGCGGAAGTCGGCGACCACGTCAAGTCCGGTAAGTTCCGCCAGCAGGGCCGGGTTATTGGTCTGGCGCGTGAAACCCAGTTCCGGACGGTGGCGGATGGTCTGGCCATGGACGGCAACGGCCGCCACCGGGCCTGGACTGGACGGGAGCAGCGCGCGCACGCAGTCGGCATAGGCCAGGGCCAGGCCGTTGGCAGCCAGCGCCTCGCGCTCGAGTTCATTGTCGCTGGCGGCTTGCAGGTCCATCAGCTCGCTGCGCAGTTCGGCCGGGAAGGGCGTGAAGGCGGCGGCCAGCGTCCGGATGGCGCTGTTGGAGAAATCGGCCAGCACGCCGTCGACGCCGTCGAGGCTGGTGCCGGACATCAGGCCGATGAAGAGGGAAGGGGTCTCGGTCATAGTTCTTTGATGGTGGGCGCGCGGAGTAGAGTCGGCGCCGGTTGAACGCGTCGGCGGCAAAGCCGCCAACCCTACAAAGAAAACGCCCTCCGGCATCGAGATGCAACGGAGGGCGTTCTGATGAAACTGGCTTGGCTTAGCGGGCTGCCATCGACGAGCCGCTTGGCGCCATCAGCGAGAAGCGGTGGTTCATCTCGGCGGCCGCCATGCGGAAGCGCGCCAGTTCGGCCTGGGTCAGCGGTTGCTGGGCCAACGATTTGAACTTGTTCGGATCCTTGGCCACGCCTGCGACGCGGAACTCATAGTGCAGGTGCGGGCCGGTCGACCAGCCGGTCGAGCCGACGTAGCCGATCACCTGGCCCTGGCTGATCTTGCTGCCCTTGCGCATGCCTGGCGCGATGCGGCTCATGTGGGCATAGGCGGTGCTGTAGTTCGACCAGTGTTTCAGGACGACCATATTGCCATAGCCATTGCCATTGCCTGCGAAGTCGACGGTGGCGTCGGCCACGGCGCGGATCGGGGTGCCGGTGGCGGCAGCGAAGTCGACGCCCTTGTGTGCTTTGAACTTGCCCGAGATCGGGTGCACGCGCATCGAGAAGCCCGACGAGACGCGCGAGTATTGCAGCGGAGACTTGAGGAAGGCTTTCTTGAGCGACTTGCCGTCCAGCGAGTAGTAACCACCCTGCTTGGATACCGGATCTTCGTACCAGACCGACTGGTAGCTGGTGCCGCGGTTGACGAATTCGCCAGCCAGGATGCGACCGGTCTTGACCTGCTCGCCGTCGAGCCAGAAGGTCTCATACACGACGTTGAAACGGTCGCCGCGCTTGACGTCGCTGCGGAAGTCGATATTGGTCGAGAACATCTCGATGATCTGGCCAACGATCGAATCCGGAATGCTGCCGCCGTCGACGTTGGCGTCGGTGGCTGCGTACAGCGAGCTGGAGATTTCGCGCGAACGCATTTCGACGCGACGCTCGAGTTTGGCCGGCGCTTCGATGGCGACGAATTCCTCGCCCTTGCGCTCGACGCTGATCGTGCGTGCTTCGCCGTTCTTGCCGTCGGTGACGGTGGCGCGCATCGACAGCAGCAGGCCGTTCTCGTCGGTCTCGGCCTGGATGCGCTTGCCGGTCTGGAGCGACAGCAGGCGTTTGGCGAGTTTGTCGGAACGAACGAACTTTTGTGCTTGCGCGTCCTCGATGCCGAGGCGGGTGAAGAGCGAGCCGAGCGAATCGCCGCGGCGGATGCGTTCTTCGTGGATGAATTGCTGCTCGTCTTGCTGGAGCGCGGCGATCTGGTCGGCCAGGTTCGGCAGTTCCAGGTCTTGCGCAACGGAGGTAACGGGCAGGTCGGAAGGATCGGGAGCGATCGGGGCTACACCTACAGCGCCGAAGGCGCACACGCTCAGGAAGACGGCGCCGGCGCTCAGGACGCGGGCTTTGCGGGTCTTCGGCAGCAGCGCTAGCAGGCTTTTACCAGTGATTTTCTGTATAGGGTTCATGCAATCAGTTAAAATTTGCGGCTGAACTTTCAAGGGCCATGTTCATCGTTTCGGAAAAAGTTTTCTCTGGGAAACTAAAACAGGATCGTGAATTATACCAAAAGATGTGGTCCTACAACCGCTTTAGCTTATTTCCTACACGAATTTATGACTTTACATGCAGCCGGTGATGGTACCTCGGCAACTTCCAATAAGCCTTTGCCACTGAACGATAAGGTTCTTGAATCACTTGCCATCGCCAAGCGCGGCGTCGATGAGCTGCTGATCGAAGGCGACTTTGCGCAAAAACTGGCGCGGTCGGATCAAACCGGCAAGCCCTTGCGTATCAAGCTGGGCCTGGACCCGACGGCGCCGGATTTGCATCTTGGACACACTGTTGTGCTGAATAAGTTGCGTCAACTGCAAGACCTTGGCCATCAGGTCATTTTCTTGATCGGCGACTTTACGTCGATGATTGGCGACCCGTCGGGCCGCAACGCCACCCGTCCACCGCTCACCCGCGAGCAGGTGGAGGAAAACGCGATGACGTATTTCCGCCAGGCCTCTCTGGTGCTGGACGCCAGCCGCACGGAAATCCGCTACAACTCCGAATGGTGCGATCCATTGGGCGCGCGCGGCATGATCCAGCTTGCCTCGCGCTACACCGTGGCGCGCATGATGGAACGCGACGACTTCACCAAGCGCTACAAGAGTGGGACTCCGATTGCCGTGCATGAGTTCCTGTATCCGCTGATGCAGGGCTACGATTCGGTCGCTTTGCAGTCCGACCTTGAGCTGGGTGGAACGGATCAGAAATTCAACTTGCTGGTGGGCCGCGAGCTGCAGAAGGACTACGGCCAGGAGCCGCAGTGCATTCTCACCATGCCGCTGCTCGAGGGCCTGGACGGCGTCGAGAAGATGTCCAAGTCCAAGAACAACTATATTGGTATTACCGAAGCCCCGAACAGCATGTTCGGCAAGCTGATGAGCATCTCGGACGAGATGATGTGGAAGTATTTCAATTTGCTGTCGTTCCGTTCGCTGGCCGATATCGCCGCGCTGAAGGCGACCATCGACGGCGGCGCCAATCCGCGCGATGCGAAAGTGGCGTTGGGTAAAGAGATCGTCACCCGCTTCCACTCGGCCCAGGCGGCCGACGACGCATTGGCCGACTTCGTCAACCGCTCCAAGGGTGGTATTCCCGACGACGTGCCAGAAATGGCATTGTCCGGCGCCCCGCTGGGCTTGCCGCAACTGCTGAAGGCGGCCGGCCTGTGCGCCTCGACCTCGGAAGCCATGCGCATGGTCGACCAGGGCGGCGTGCGTATCGACGGCGCCGTGGTCAGCGACAAGGGCCTGCAAGTGGTCGCCGGCACCGTCGTGGTGCAGGTCGGCAAGCGCAAGTTCGCCCGCGTGACATTGTCCGCATGATCGGTCTGCTGCAACGCGTGAGCGAAGCGGCGGTGCGCGTCGACGGCCAGACCGTCGGCGCCATCGGGCCCGGCCTGATGGTGCTGGTATGCGCCGAAAAAGGCGATACCGAACGCGAGGCCGACCTGCTGCTGAGCAAACTGCTGGGCTACCGCGTGTTCTCGGACGAGGCCGGCAAGATGAACCGCAGCGTGGCCGACATCGGGGGCGGCTTGCTGCTGGTGCCGCAATTCACCCTGGCGGCCGACACCAAATCGGGCACGCGTCCTTCGTTTTCTCCGGCCGCCGCGCCGGAAGACGGGCGGCGCCTGTTCGAGCATGCCGTGCGCCAGGCGCGCGAACGTCATGGCATTGTCGAGACCGGCGTGTTTGGTGCAGACATGAAAGTGTCTCTCATCAACGATGGTCCGGTTACATTCTGGCTGCGTATTGATCCTGTCGGAGCGGCGCGCTAAAACCCGAGGCCTGGCGCCGCGGTCCAACGTACAGCCTGGGAGGTCATATGCGAATCTGGAGCGACTCATTCACCGACGGGGCCGATATCCCTGCCGCCTGCGCGTTTGCGGTCAGCGATCCCGCGACCCACGTCAAGCTGTCGAGCAACCGCAATCCGCATATCGCCTGGGACGACGTGCCGGCCGGCACCCAGTCGCTGGTGCTGATCTGCCACGATCCCGACGTGCCGTCCGACGGCAGCGACGTCAACAAAGAAGGACGTAGCGTGCCTGCCGGCTTGCCCCGTGTCGACTTCTTTCACTGGACGCTGGCCGATATCCCGGTCTGCCTCAAGTCGCTGGCAGAGGGCATGTTGTCCAGCATGGTCACGCCGCACGGCAAGCCCGGCCCTGAAGTCGCCTTCACCATCAAGAACGGCACCGAGCACGCGTTGCGCCATGGGGTCAACGACTATACGGGCTGGTTCGCGAGCGACCCCGATATGGCGGGCGAGTTTTATGGTTATGACGGTCCATGTCCCCCATGGAACGACGAGCGCGTGCACCACTATGTATTTACCTTGTATGCGCTCGATATCCCGCGCCTGCCACTTGAAGGACGGTTCACGGGCCAAGAGGCGCGCATGGCGATCCAGGGACATATCCTCGACGAGGCGCGCATCTTCGGCACGTATTCGCTGAATCCCCGCGTCACGGCCGAGCTGTCCACATAATCCTTATACACATGCACCGAGGTTCGGGTGCAAGAACCTCATGACCTTGAATAATGTCGCTGTGGGCACGACCATGCTCCTCCTGATTCGCCATGGCGAAACCGCCTGGAATGCCGAGCGCCGCTTGCAGGGCCATCTCGATATCGCACTCAATGCCGAAGGTGAGCGCCAGGCGGCGGCGCTGGGTGCAGCGCTGGCGGGCGAACATATCGACCTGATCATTTCCAGTGACTTGGCACGGGCGCGCCAGACGGCCGAAGCGGTTCAGCGCGCACGTGGCCCGCTCGGCGCGGACGGGCTTGCTGGCGCGGCCGGCGTGCAACTCGATCCGCAGTTGCGCGAACGTTGCTATGGCGGCTTCGAGAGCTTGTTGTACAGCGAAATCGCGGCCCGCTTCCCGCTCGAGTTCGCAGCCTGGCAGGCGCGCAATGTCGACGCCGTCCTGCCACCGGGTAAAAACCAGGGCGAAACGTTCCGCGGTTTTTTCGAGCGGTCGACGGCGGCAATCCTGGGCCATGCGGCCCGTCATCCCGGCCAGACGCTGGCGCTGGTGGCGCATGGCGGCGTGCTCGAGTGCGCGTACCGGGCGGCACTCGAGCTGCCGCTCGAAACGCCACGCGACTTCAAGGTGCACAATGCCAGCATCAATCGTTTCGTGGTCGGGCAGGGCAGGCTCCAGCTCGTGAGCTGGGGGGAAATCGACCATCTGCGCCAGGTGGCGCTGGACGACTTGCCCTGAAGACAAGCCGTCATCTGCAGGGAATTCAGCCAGGCGCAGGATGGACGGCTGCGCCGTCCACGCGTTCAAACCAGGCCCGCCCCAGGGCGGCGCGAGCGCGTGCTGGATGGCTGGGGCGGGAATCCGACCACGCTGGGCCCGGGCGGCATGGCAGGTCCAACGCCAGTTTCACCGACTTGCCAATATCGCGCGCGCAACAATCAAACACATTTTGCTGATAATTTGAGCAGCGCTTGGGGTAAAATAGCAGGTTCCCAAGAAACTTCTGAGTCTTTCTGCTGTGCAAATCGGTCCATATCACCTGCGTAATAACGTTTTTGTCGCCCCGATGGCCGGAGTGACGGATCGTCCGTTCCGGCAGCTGTGCAAGCAGCTCGGCGCGGGCTATGCGGTGTCCGAAATGGCGGCGTCGAACCCGCGCCTGTGGGCCAGCGAGAAAACCTCGCGTCGTACCGACCATACGGGCGAGATGGAGCCGAAGGCAGTGCAAATCGCCGGCGCCGATCCTAAAGACCTCGCCGATTGCGCGAAGTTCAACGTCGAGCGCGGCGCGCAAATCATCGACATCAACATGGGATGCCCGGTCAAGAAGGTGTGCAATAGCTGGTGCGGTTCGGCCCTGTTGCAGCACGAGGACCTGGTCGAGCGCATCCTGCACGCCGTGGTCGAGGCGGTCGACGTGCCGGTCACGCTGAAATTCCGCACCGGCTGGGACCGCGAGAACAAGAACGCGCTGCATATCGCGCGCCTGGCCGAGCAGGCCGGCATCCAGATGCTGACCCTGCACGGCCGCACCCGCGCCGACGGCTACAAGGGCGATGCCGAGTACGACACCATCCGCGCCGTGAAAGAGGCGGTGGGCATTCCGCTGGTGGCCAATGGCGACATCACGACGCCCGAGAAGGCGAAGTTCGTGCTCGACTACACCGGCGCCGACGCCGTCATGATCGGCCGCGCGGCCCAGGGCCGGCCATGGATCTGCCGCGAGATCGACCATTACCTGCGCACCGGCGAACACTTGCCGGCGCCGCTGGTGGACGAAGTGCGCGAATTGATGAACGAGCACTTGCCGGCCCATTACGCCTTCTATGGTGAATACGTCGGCGTGCGCACCGCGCGCAAGCACATCGGCTGGTATGTACAAGACCTGCCTGGCGGCGAGGAATTCCGGCAACGGATGAACCTGCTGGAATCGACTGCCGAGCAATTGGCGGCGGTCGATCACTTTTTCAAATCGCAGCACCGGCATGGCGAGCGGTTACAATACCGCCCCTCGCATCCGGATGTCGACGCGATCGCGGCATAAGCACCACACCACAAGAAGAACACGGGGACGCGCTGTGCGTGAGCGCAGCAATCATTAAACCAGGATGAAGCAGCAGAAGACATGAGCAAAGAAAGTATCCAGGAAGTCGTCCAGAAGAGTCTCGAAGACTATTTCAACGATCTGGGCGAACAAAAGCCGACCAACATCTACGACATGATGGTGTTGACCGTCGAAAAGCCCGTCCTCGAAGTCGTCATGTCGCGCGCCGACGGCAACCAGTCGCACGCCGCGCAGATGCTGGGCATCAACCGGAACACTTTGCGCAAGAAACTGCAGGAGCACGGGCTGCTCTGAGCGTGACCCACGTGGCCGCGCCTGGCGTGCGGCCATGACCGGATCCTCGATCCGCCCGCCCGCCGCCAGGAATTCTCAACCATAGGCCACACCATGATCAAACAAGCTCTCATTTCCGTATCCGACAAGACCGGCGTGCTCGATTTCGCGCGCGCGCTGTCTGCACTCGGCGTCAACATCCTGTCCACCGGCGGCACCGCCAAGCTGCTGCAGGATAACGGCGTGCCGGTGACGGAAGTCGCCGACTACACGGGTTTCCCGGAAATGCTGGATGGCCGCGTCAAGACCCTGCACCCGAAAGTGCACGGCGGCATCCTGGCGCGTCGCGATTTTCCTGAGCACGTCGCCAAGCTGGAAGAACACAACATCCCGCAAATCGACATGGTCGTGGTCAACCTGTATCCGTTCCAGCAGACCGTCGCCAAAGAAGAATGCTCGCTGGAAGACGCGATCGAGAACATCGACATCGGCGGCCCGACCATGCTGCGCTCGGCAGCCAAGAACCACCGCGACGTGGTCGTGATCGTCGACCCGCTTGACTACGGCGTGGTACTGGCTGAAATGAAGGGCCAGGGCGAAGCCACCGGCCCGGTCAGCTATGAAACCAAGTTCCGCCTGGCCAAGAAAGTGTTCGCGCATACCGCGCAATACGACGGCGCGATCACCAACTACCTGACCAGCCTGGGCGAAGACCGCGCACACGCGACCCGTTCGAGCTTCCCGCAGACCCTGAACATGGGCTTCGAAAAAGTCCAGGACATGCGCTACGGCGAAAACCCGCACCAGGGCGCCGCCTTCTACCGTGACATCGTCACCATCGATGGCGCACTGGCCAACTACACCCAGCTGCAGGGCAAGGAACTGTCGTACAACAACATCGCCGATGCCGACGCGGCCTGGGAATGCGTCAAGTCGCTGGGCGGCCTGGGCCAGAGCGCCGGCTGCGTGATCGTCAAGCACGCCAACCCGTGCGGCGTGGCCATCGGCCTTGACGCGCTGGACGCCTACTCGCGCGCGCTGCAGACCGACCCGACCTCGGCCTTCGGCGGCATCATCGCCTTCAACGTCGAAGTCGACGGCAAGGCGGCCGAGGCCCTGGCCAAGCTGTTCGTCGAAGTGCTGATCGCGCCGTCGTTCACGGCCGAGGCGCGCCAGATCATGGCGGCCAAGCAGAATGTGCGCCTGCTCGAGATCGCCCTTGGCGCCGGCCAGAACGCCTATGACGTCAAGCGCGTCGGCGGCGGCCTGCTGGTGCAGTCGCCCGATGCCAGGAACGTGGGCCTGGGCGAACTGCGCGTGGTCACCAAGAAGCACCCGACCCAGCAGCAGCTGCAAGACCTGATGTTCGCGTGGCGCGTGGCCAAGTTCGTCAAGTCGAACGCGATCGTATTCTGCGCGGGCGGCATGACGCTGGGCGTCGGCGCCGGCCAGATGAGCCGCATCGACTCGGCCCGCATCGCCTCGATCAAGGCCCAGAACGCCGGCCTGTCGCTGGCCAATTCGGCCGTGGCGTCGGATGCCTTCTTCCCGTTCCGTGATGGCTTGGACGTGGTCGTTGATGCGGGCGCGACCTGCGTGATCCATCCGGGCGGTTCGATGCGTGACCAGGAAGTGATCGATGCGGCCGATGAGCGCGGCGTGGTGATGCTGTACACCGGCACCCGCCATTTCCGTCACTGATCCAACGACGCCACCGGGCCGGCGGAACTTGCCGGCCCGCTGCGATCAAATCGTGGTGAACCTGTGTTTTTGCACAGTATTTTTTCCCACGAACACCCCCAGCCGGGGTAACATTCCACCATGATTATTCTCGGCATCGACCCGGGCCTGCGCACGACGGGGTTCGGCGTCATTGAAAAACACGGCGCCAAGCTGCGCTATATCGCCTCGGGCACCATCAAGACCGGGCTGGAAGGCGCTTTGCCGCCACGCCTCAAGGTCATCCTGCACGGCGTGAGCGAAATCATCGCCACCTATCGCCCCGCCTGTTCGGCCATCGAAAAAGTCTTCGTCAACGTGAACCCGCAATCGACCCTGCTGCTGGGCCAGGCGCGCGGGGCGGCGATCACGGCCCTCGTCGGTGCCGACCTCGACGTCGCCGAATACACCGCGGTGCAGGTCAAGCAGGCCGTGGTCGGCACCGGCAAGGCGGCCAAGCCGCAGGTGCAGGACATGGTCGCGCGCCTGCTCAAGCTGCCGGGGCTGCCGGGCACCGACGCCGCCGACGCCCTCGGCGTGGCCATCTGCCACGCCCACAGCATCGACACGCTGGCGTTGCTGGGCACATTGTCGCCCGATATGCGGGCGCTGCGCATGAAGAACAGCCGCCTGGTTTCATAAAATATTCAAGGAAAACCGATGATCGGTCGCCTCTCTGGAATCCTGCTCGAAAAAGCGCCGCCGCACGTGCTGGTCGATTGCAATGGCGTCGGCTATGAAGTCGACGTGCCGATGAGCACCTTCTACAACCTGCCGCACACCGGTGAAAAAGTCGTGCTGTTTACCCATTTGGTGGTGCGCGAGGATGCGCACCTGTTATTCGGCTTCGGCTCGGCGTCCGAGCGCGCCCTGTTTCGCCAGTTGATCAAGATCACCGGCATCGGCGCGCGCATGGCGCTGGCGATCCTGTCGGGCATGACCGTGGCCGAGCTGTCGCAGGCTGTGACCTTGCAAGAGACTGGCCGCCTCGTGAAGGTGCCTGGCATCGGCAAGAAGACCGCAGAACGCCTGCTGCTCGAACTGAAGGGCAAGCTCGGCGCCGATATCGGCATGGTCGCGGGCGCGACCCGTGACGACGCGCAGGCGGACGTGCTCAATGCGCTGGCCGCGCTCGGGTATTCTGACAAGGAAGCGCTCCTCGCCATCAAGAACATGCCGGCCGGCTCGAGTGTCTCGGACGGCATCAAGTTCGCCCTGAAGGCGCTGTCCAAAGGCTAACCCAGTAATCTGAACGATGAGCGCGTAATGAGCATCCAGACCGACAGTTTCACCGAACACCGCGTGATCGACGCCGCCCCGGCGTCGCCCAACGAAGAGGCGATCGAACGCGCCTTGCGGCCCAAGCAGCTGGACGAATACGTCGGCCAGGAAAAGATCCGCGACCAGCTCGAGATCTTCATCAGCGCCGCGCGCAAGCGGCGCGAGGCGCTCGACCACACGCTGTTGTTCGGCCCCCCGGGTCTCGGTAAAACGACGCTGGCCCACATCATCGCGCGCGAGATGGGCGTCAACCTGCGCCAGACCTCGGGCCCGGTGCTCGAGCGGCCCGGCGACCTGGCCGCACTCTTGACCAATCTCGAGCCGAACGACGTGCTGTTCATCGACGAGATCCACCGCCTGTCGCCGGTGGTCGAAGAGATCCTGTATCCGGCGCTCGAGGACTACCAGATCGACATCATGATCGGCGAAGGCCCGGCCGCGCGCTCGGTCAAGCTCGACCTGCAGCCATTCACGCTGGTCGGGGCCACCACCCGCGCCGGCATGCTGACCAATCCGCTGCGCGACCGTTTCGGCATTGTGGCGCGCCTCGAGTTCTATAACGTTCCCGAGCTGACCAAGATCGTGCTGCGCAGCGCCGCGCTGCTGGGCGCGCCGATCGACGAGGACGGCGCGTACGAAGTGGCCAAGCGCGCGCGCGGCACGCCGCGTATCGCCAACCGCCTGCTGCGCCGGGTGCGCGACTACGCCGAAGTGAAGGGCAATGGCGACATCACGCGCGAGATGGCCGACCGCGCCCTGAAAATGCTCGACGTCGACACCGTCGGCTTCGACGTCATGGACCGCAAGCTGCTGGAAGCGGTGCTGTTCAAGTTCGCCGGCGGCCCGGTGGGCATCGGCAACCTGGCGGCGGCGATCGGCGAGGCCGCCGACACGATCGAGGACGTGCTCGAACCGTATCTGATCCAGCAGGGCTACCTGCAGCGCACTCCGCGTGGACGGATCGCGACGCCGCTGGCCTACCAGCATTTCGGCGTCACCGCGCCGCGCATCAGCCCGACCGGCGATCTGTGGGACAGCCTGCCGCCCGGCTGAACGGCAGACTCAGGAACCCGGTGTGGAAAGACGGCGCCGCCAGTGCGCCAGTGCCGCCAGGGCAGGCACCGGCCGATACACGAGCGTCAGGTACAAGAGCGTGGTCAGGCCGATGATGGCCCCGGCCAGCCACAACACCGCCGGCGAGCTGCCGCGCCACAGCAGCGCGGCGCTGGCCACCGTCGGTACGCCCAGCAGGATCGCCGCCAGCGCGCGCAGCCGGGCCGAGCGGCGCAGGCGCTGGCCGGCCATTCCCACCATGATGAAGCCGCTCGACGCCAGCACCACGCAGGCCAGCGCCGCGCCGGCCCTGCCGGCATCGGGCGGCATGCCGCCGACGCCGATCAGGATCGCCGGTGCGAACAGCACCAGTATGCCGGCCACCAGGCTGGCGAGGCGGAGGAAGATCATGGCAAATCCTTGTGTCGCGTGGAGCGTCCTGCCTGCTCGGCAGTGAAACCAAGATAGCACACAGGTATAGCGACTTGGCGTGATTGTTTCTTCGTGCGCGAAGGCGGCGTCACATGTTCCGGTAAGCCGCCCGGGTGACATTTGTCAGGCGCGATTGGTGGCAAGCGATTCTACCGGCTTGGCGTGGGCATCGACATACTGGCCTCATACCAACCCCGTGAGGAAACCATGTCCACTCCCGTACTGAAAGCAATCGCCGCCGTCGCCGGTTTGTCGCTGTCCTCCCTGGCCCTGGGCGCCGCGACCCTGGTCCAGGACGTGCGCGTCTTCGATGGCAAGGCCGTGCACGAACGGCGCTCGGTGCTGTTCGATGGCGGCGTCATCGTCGACGCCGATTTCCGCGGCGCGCCGCCCGCCGACGCGCGGGTCGTGGCTGGCGGCGGCCGCACCTTGCTGCCGGGGCTGATCGACGCCCACACCCACGCCTATCGCCAGAGCGAGGCGCCTTTGCTGTTCGGCGTGACGACCCAGATCGATATGTTCACGCCCGTGCCCTTGATGCAGGAGCTCAAGCGCGCAATGGCGGCCGGACAGAATACGCAGCGCGCCGACATGTTCTCGGCCGGCACCCTGGCGACGGCGCCGAAAGGCCATGGCACCCAGTACGGCATGGCGATCCCGACCCTGACCCGGCCAGGCGAAGCGCAGGCCTTCGTCGACGCCCGCATCGCCGAAGGCTCGGACTTCATCAAGATCGTCTTGATCGGCGGTGGCGCCAAGGCGGGTGGCATGAATACGCTCGACCTGCCCACCGCGAAGGCGCTGGTCGAGGCGGCCCATCGGCGCGGCAAGATGGCCGTGGTCCACGTCAGCAACGAGGCGGACGCACGCGCCATGCTGGAGGCTGGCGTCGATGGGCTGGTCCACCTGTTCCTGGGTGCGCCGCCCGACGCGGCCAGGGTCGAGAGCCTGGCGCAGCTGGCCAAACGTAAAAACGCATTCGTGATCCCGACCTTCACCGTGCTGGAAAGCGAGGCCGCTGCGCCGGGCGAGGATTTGCTGGGCAACGCGAAGTTGGCGGCCCTGGTCGACCGCGAGAGCGCCGCGACGCTCAAGGCGAACTTCGGGCTGAAGCCGCGCCGGCAAGCGCTGGCGCTGCCGCAAGCCGTCACCGCCGCGCTGCGCCGCCACGGGGTGCCGGTGCTGGCCGGCAGCGATGCGGGCAATCCCGGCACCCACTTCGGCATCAGCATGCACCGCGAGATGGCGGCCCTGGTCGAAGCCGGATTGACGCCGGTCGAGGCCCTGGCCGCCGCGACCAGCGTGCCCGCCGCCGCCTTCAAGCTGGGCCGGCGCGGCTGCATCGCCGCGGGCTGCAAGGCCGACCTGCTGCTGGTCGAAGGTAATCCTGCCGTCGACATCAAGGCCACGCGCGACATCGTCGACGTATGGAAGGACGGACACAGCGTCGCGCCCCTGCGCACCGCCAAGCTCGAACAGGTGGCCATGGAACGCAGCGGCAAGGCGCGCGTCGCGCTGCCGGCCGATGGCCGCATCAGCCAGTTCGGCAAGGACAGCCTGGCCAGCCCGTTCGGCGCCGGCTGGATTGCGTCGACCGACGAATTTGCCGGCGGCAAGTCGACCATCAAGCTCGATGTGTTGCCGGCGCTGCCCGACGGCCAGGTGCCGCTGGGGGTGCAGGCGACGGTGGCGCCGGGACTGCCGTTCGCCTGGTCCAGCGTGGCTTTCATGCCGGGCGCCCAGCCCATGCAGCCGGCGGACCTGAGCGCGGCGAAGATATTGCGCTTCAAGGTGCGCGGCGATGGCAAGACCTATCGCGTGATGATGATGGGGGCGGGCGACCGCACGCCGCGTACGGTGCCGTTCACCGCCAGGGCCGAATGGGAAGAAATCAGCATGCCGCTGAGCGCCTTCGCCGGCATCGATCCGGCCGCCGTCGCCATGCTAGCATTCAGTGCCGGACCGCAGCCGGGCGACTACCGTTTCGAACTCGCCGACGTGCGCCTGCTGGAACAATAAGAATCGATGGAGCCGATCATGACGACGACCACCCTCGGGCAAGCGCTGGCGCGGCCCTGGATCCCGCCCGAATACGGCAGGCTGCAATACATCTGGCTGCTGTCGCTGGGCTATCTGTTCTGGAAGTTCGCCTATGTGGCGCCGGACGCAATGGAGCTGATACTGCTGGCGCTGACCCTGGCCATCTTCATCCCGCTGTATTGCGCCAGCTTCTGGGCGCGCGGCTGGCAGGTGGCCGCCTGCGTGGCGGCCGGCTGCCTGCTCGGCACGGCATGGGCGCGCTGGAACCCGGGCGCCGCGTCCTTCTTCATCTTCGCCTGCGCCATGTGCGCCCGGATCCCCGGCACCGGTCGCGCCGTCGGCGCGATGGCGGGCGTGATCGCCTGGGGTGCCGCGGCATCGTTCCTGGCCGGACGGATGCAACTCATCGTGTTGATGCCGATCCTGATGGCCGGCCTGCCGGTCGGGCTGTCCTGCATCATGGATGCGCGCCAGCGCAGCGCCCGAGCGCAGCTGATGCGCAAGCAGGAAGAAGTCGAGCACATGGCGCGCATCGCCGAACGCGAACGCATCTCGCGCGACCTGCATGACCTGCTCGGCCATTCGCTGTCGCTGATCGCCCTCAAGGCCGAGCTGGCGCGCAAGCTGGCGGGACGCGACCCCGAGGCCTGCGCGCGCGAAATCGCCGATATCGAGGACAGCGCGCGCACCGCCCTGGCCGAGGTGCGCACGGCGGTCACCGGTTACCGCGAGAGCGGCCTGGCCCAGGCCCTGGCCAGCGCGCGCGCCAGCCTGCTGGCGGCCGACGTGGTGCTGGACGAACGGGTCGAGCGCATCGAACTGGCGCCGGCCGCCGAACACGTGGTGGCGCTGGCGGTGCGCGAAGCGGTGACGAATATCGTGCGCCATGCGCGGGCGTCGCGCTGCACGCTGTCCCTCTGCCGCGAAGAAGGCCTTGCCGTCCTGCGCGTGCATGACGACGGCCGCCTGCGCAATACGGACGAACTGCGGCACGGTAACGGCCTGGCCGGCATGCAGGAGCGGGTGGCGGCGCTCGGCGGACGGCTGTCGCTGCGGGCCGGAGATGGCCTGGCGCTCGAGCTGCAGGTGCCGGCATGATCCGGGTCCTGATCGCCGAAGACCAGAAGCTGGTGCTGGGGGCCTTGAGCGCCTTGCTGCGGCTGGAACCCGATGTCGAGGTGGTGGCCGGCGCCTGCGATGGCCGCGAGGCGCTGGCCTTGTGCGAGCGCTTCACGCCCGACATCGTGCTGACCGATATCGAGATGCCGCACATGACCGGCATCGAACTGGCGCAGGCGCTGGGCGAGCGCAAGCTGCCTTGCCGCGTGGTGGTGGTGACGACCTTCGCCCGTAGCGGCTACCTGCGGCGCGCCATGGAGGCCGGCGTGCGCGGCTACCTGCTCAAGGACGCGCCGGTCGACGCGCTGGCCGACGCCATCCGCGTCGTGCACGGCGGCGGGCGCGCGATTGCGCCCGAGCTGGCGCTGGAAAGCTGGAACGGCGGCAGCGATCCGCTGACCGAACGCGAACGGCAGGTGCTGCGCCTGGCCGGCGAGGGCCGCTCCAGTGGCGAGATCGCGCGCCAGGTGCACCTGTCCGAGGGGACGGTGCGCAACTACCTGTCGGAGGCGATCAGCAAGCTGGGGGCTGGAAATCGCGTGGAAGCGTACAGGATGGCGCGCGACGCGGGCTGGTTGTGACGGATGGTGTTGACTAGAACGGCTGGGTCGAACGGCGCTCGCGCTGTGCATTGCGGCGCAGCGGCACCCACTCGATAGGCTTCGGTGCGCGCCTGGAGGGGTGCTTCGGTACGATCGGCTGCTGCGGCACATGGGTCAGTGGATAGATGAAGCTGAAGTAGAGCAGGATCGTCAGCATCAGCAAAAAGGTGCACAGGTAGACCATCAGCATATTGCTGGCATGCCAGATCACGATGCCGCTGGCGCCGAAGGGCACCATCAGGAGCAGCGCCGCGAACGAGCGCAGCATGGCGTCGCGGTTCATGCGGTGGCCGGCCATCGCCACCAGGAAGAAGCCGCCCGAGCCGAGCGCCAGGCCGACCAGCACGATATACGGTTCGATCCAGTCCGGGATGCCGTGCGCGGTCGAGGCCAGCAGCGCGGCCGGCAACAGGATGCCGAATACGCCCCCGGCCAGGCTGAGCAGGCGTATGACGCGCATGGCCCGTCCGCGGAAGACGGGGCGTGCGGCACGTGCTACGGAAGTCGGTTTCATGGCGCCAGTGGTCGGTAGTGGGGCTGGATGTAACGTCCGGAGCCACGCCGCGGTTGACGTGGTCTTGCCGATAGCATAGCCGACATTGCCTGACGCGTGAACCGCGGGCGTACCGGACGGGATCCTAGTGGCCGACGCTCTTCGAGAACAGGTTAATCACCAGCACGCCGGCGATGATCAGGCCCAGGCCGGCGATGGCCGCCAGGTCCAGGCTTTGCTTGAAATACAACCAGCTGACCAGCGAAATCAGCACGATGCCGACGCCGGACCAGATCGCGTAGGCGATGCCGGTGGGGAGCACGCGCAGGCTGAAGGTGAGCAGGTAGAACGACAGGGCGTAGCAGCCGACCGTGATCAGGCTTGGCACCGGGCGGGTAAAGCTGTCGGAGGCCTTGAGGGCAGTGGTGCCGATCACTTCGGCGACGATGGCAAAGCCGAGGAAGATATACGCTTGATTCAGGGTCATCAGGAAGAAAAACGGCCCGTCGCCGGGCCGTGCTGAAAGTTATTGTTCGCGTTGCCAGGTCTGCGTGCGACCGAACATGGGCGCGCCGACATAGCCGCGCACTTCGAGCTTGCTGCCGTTGTCGGCCAGGCTGGCCTTGCTCTTGTAGGTCTTGCCGGCGGCTGGATCGAGGATCTCGCCGCCGGTGTATTCATTGCCATCCTTCTTGAGGCCCGACAGGATGGTCATGCCGATGATCGGCTGGTCCTTGCGCGCGTCGCTGCACTTGACGCATTTCGGGTTCTGGTCTTCGGACGCGTCGCGGTACAGCTTCTCGATCTTGCCGGTCAGGACGCCGCCTTCCTCGCTGATGCGCACCAGCGCCTTCGGCTTGCCGGTCTTGTCGTCGATGGTTTTCCAGGCGCCGACCGGCGAAGCGTTCTGCGCCAGTGCGGTGGTGGGCACGGCGAGCACGGCGGCGGCGATCAGGCCAGCTTGGATCAGGTGTCGCATGGGTATCTCCAGTGTTGTTGTTGGTATGGCAGAGTGTAGCAAAGCCGCCTGGAGACGGGATGGCGCGGAATCAGAGGATTCCTTCCAAAACCGGTGTCGGGCCGCTAGGGCGCGTTGCGCACGTCTTCCGGCGTGACCTGGTGGCGCCGCTCGGCGGGACGGGTGAGCACGCGCATCGTCACCTCGAGCGGCACCCCGAGCTCGGCGAGCTGGCGTGCGGCGCTGGTGCGCTGTTCCAGGGGCGCCTCGTGGAGCACGGCGTCGATGCGCAGGGCGGTCTTGTAGTCGCTTCGTCGGTCCATGCGGCGATCCTACCATGTCTTGACGAGTGGATAATAATCATTATGCTAAGGTGAGCGGTCACGCATGCAGCCGCCGCGGCGGACCGGTCTATATTTTTTCGATGCAAATTTCCCATTGATTGCTGTATCTTGTGGCATCTTTGCCAAAGGCAAATCTTTAACCTCCACCATGCCACAAGGACTTTGAATGAACGAATTGGTTACCGCCATCAACGGCATCATCTGGAGCCCGGCGCTGATCGCGCTGTGCCTGGGTGTGGGGCTGTATTTTTCGCTCCGCTCGCGCTTCCTGCAAGTGCGCCACGTACGGGAAATGATCCGCCTGATGCTCGAGGGTAAGAGCTCGGCGCAGGGTGTATCGTCATTCCAGGCACTGACCATGACCCTGGCCGGCCGGGTCGGTACCGGCAATATCGCCGGCGTCGCCACCGCCATCACCTTCGGCGGCCCCGGCGCGGTATTCTGGATGTGGGTGGTGGCCTTCCTGGGCGCCAGCTCGGCCTTCGTCGAATCGACCCTCGGCCAGGTGTACAAGGAACAGATCGGCAAGCAGTACCGCGGCGGCCCCGCCTTCTACATCGAGAAGGGCCTGGGCGTGAAATGGTATGCCTGGACCTTCGCCATTGCGACCGTGTTCGCCACCGGGTTGCTGCTGCCGGGCGTGCAGGCCAATTCGATCGCCGAAGGCCTGAAGACAGCCGCCGGCATCGATCCGAACGTCACCGCCGCGGTGCTGGCCATCGCGCTGGCCTTCATCATCTTCGGTGGTGTCAAGCGCATCGCGAGTTTCGCCGAACTGGTCGTGCCCTTCATGGCGCTGGGCTATATTGTGGTGGCCTGCGTCATCGTCTTCCTGCACATCGAGCAGCTGCCGGGCGTGATCTCGCTGATCGTCAGTTCGGCCTTCGGCCTGGACGCCGGTTTCGGCGCCATCATCGGCATGGCCATCATGTGGGGCGTCAAGCGCGGCGTCTACTCCAACGAGGCGGGGCAGGGCACCGGCCCGCACGCATCGTCGGCCGCCGAAGTCAGCCACCCGGCCAAGCAGGGCCTGGTACAGGGCTTCTCGGTCTATATCGACACGCTGTTCGTGTGCTCGGCCACCGCCTTCATGCTCCTGATCACCGGCCAGTACAACGTCGAGGCGCCGGATGGCACCCATATGTTCATCGGGGTGCAGGGCGTGGCGGCCGGGCCCGGCTATGTGCAGACCGCGCTCGAGAACGTGATGCCTGGCTTCGGCGCCCTGTTCGTGGCGATCGCCCTGCTGTTCTTCGCCTTCACCACGATCGTGGCTTACTACTACATCGCCGAGACCAATATCGCCTACATGGACCGCCACGCGCGCCGTCCATGGCTCAATTTCGGGCTCAAGATCGCGATCGTGGCCGCCACCGTGTACGGCGCCGTCAAGACCGCCGACGTCGCCTGGGCGCTGGGTGACATGGGTGTCGGCCTGATGGCCTGGCTGAACATCATCGCGATCGTCCTGCTGCGCAACGTCGCCTTCAAGTGCCTGCGCGACTACGAGGCGCAGAAGGCGGCCGGCAAGGATCCCACCTTCGATCCGGCGGCGCTCGGGATCAAGAACGCCCACTACTGGGAACAGCGCAACGGCGCCCAGGTGGCGGACGACGGCGCGCCCGGGAAAGCGCCGCTCAAGACCCCGGTCTGAGGCCTCACTCGCGCAGCGCCTGCGCCGGCCGCAGGCGCATCGCCGCCAGCGCGTGGCGCATGGTCGCTCCCGCTGTCACCACGCAGGCCAGCAGCAATCCCAGCGCCAGGGTCCAGCCGCCGATCGGCGCCCGGGTGGCGAAACCACCCAGGTAGTGCTGGATCGCGATCCAGGCCAGCGGCAGGCCGATCACCGCGCCGGCGCCCACCAGCAGGCCGATCTCGCGCGCCACCAGATGGCCGATCGCGCCGCTGCTGGCGCCATACAGCTTGCGCAGCACGATCTCCTTCTCGCGCCGCTGCACGCTGTAGGCGGCCAGCACATAGATGCCGAAGGCGGCGATGGCGCTGGCGATGACGCTCGCTGCCGCCAGCAATCGCGCCAGGCGCAGGTCGTCGGCGTAGAACAGGTCCGAAGTCACCTTCTGCATGCGCATCACGCCCAGGGTCTCGTTCGGAAAATGGCGTGGCCATAGCGCCTCGATGGCGCGCGCGGTCGCGTCGGGATTGGCGCGGGTGCGCACGGTGAACATGCCGACGCGGTCGTTCAGGATGTAGGCGGCCGGGGACTGCTCGTCGCGCGCCGAGCGATGGCGGATGTCGGGCGCGACGCCGACGATCCGCAGCGGGTCCTTGCCTGCCGCGGGTTTGAGGAGGGTCTTGCCGACCGCGTCGTGCGGACTGGCGAAACCGAGCCGGCGCGCGGCGCTGGCATTGATCACGACCCGGTCGGGCTGCTTCGGCTTGTCCAGCGCCGCATCGAACAGGCGACCCGCCAGCGGCTTGACGCCGAATACGTCAAAGAATTCCGGGCTGACGGCATAGTTTTGCACATCGATCACGTCGCCGCCCTCACGCCGCAAACTGGTGATGTTATGCCCGACGGAGAACGGCATATGCGACAGGGCCACTCCCGCCACGTCCGGCAGGCGCGCGATCTCGTCGCGCAGGGCCCGGATGCGCGCATCGCGTGCATCGTTAATCGCCGGGAACATCAGCAGGGGCGCCATGTCGAAACCAGGATCGAGCGTGCTGGCATGGCGTGTCTGCCAGCTCACCGCCAGCGTCGTCGCCGTCAAGCCCATGGCGGTCGCCAGCTGCACCACGGTCAGCGCGCGGCGCAGCCACAGGCCGCGCGCGGTCTCGCCGGCGCCACGCCCGGCAAGCGCCGCGCCCGGACGCACGCGCAGCGCCGACCAGGTCGGATAGGCGCCGGCAGCCAGGCCGAGCAGCAACCCGAGCGCCAGCGTGGCGCCCAGCGCAGCAGGGCTGAACATGGCGTCGAACTCGCGCTGCACCAGGTCGGCAAATACCGGGAGCAACAGCCAGGCCAGTAGCAGACCTAGCAGGGTAGCGACCAGGCAGATCAGCACCGACTCGGCCAGGAACTGGCGCGCCACCGCGCTCGCCGACGCGCCCAGGACCTTGCGCATCGCGATCTCGCGCTGGCGCGCCAGCGTGCGCACGGTGGCCAGGTTGATGTAGTTGGTCGCTGCCAGCAACAGGATCAGTCCGGCCACCATGGCCAGCCCCAGCATGCCCTGGCGGTTGCCATGCACGACCATCGCGCCATCCACGTCGGGCGCCAGGTAGGCGTCTTCCAGCCTGTCGAGCCGGTAGTCGATCAGGTCCCGTCCGTCCAGGGCCGCCACCTGTTCGGCGAAATGGCGCCGCACCAGGCTCGACTCGCGCAGCTGGCGCCGGATGTGGTCGAGCACGCGATCCGGATCGGCGCCGTCCAGCAGTTTCAGATACACCACCCCGCCGCTGAAGCCCCACGAACTCTCCAGTTCGCGGCGCACCTCGCGGGGCAGGAAGGGCCCATCGAAGCCGGCCAGCGCTTCGTACGGCGTCGTCGTGGCCGCGGGCTGGTCTTCCAGCACCGCCGCCACGCTATAGGTGGCGCCATCTCCCTGCAGCGTGGCGCCGATCACGTCGATGCGGCCGAACAGCTTGACCGCCGTGGCGCGGCTCAGCGCCAGCGCCCCGGGCCTGGCGAGGGCGGCCTGCAAGTCGCCGGCCAGCACCGTGGGCGAAAAAATTTGCTGGAACGCCGGGTCGACCAGGGTCAGGTTGAAAGCCCGCACCTGGTTGCCGACGCGCGCATCCAGGGGCCGCGACACGAAGGCGGTGGCGAGCACCGGCTGGCCGCTTGCCAGCGCGGCGTCGCGCGCGGGCAGGCTGGACATGGGATCCCATCTGGTTCCGAGCAGCTCCAGGTTCCACCGTTGCAGCAGCCGGAACACCTGTTCGTGCTGCGGCACGTGGCGGTCGTACGAAAACGCGTGGCGCACCAGGCCAAGCAGCAGGAAGCAGGCGGCGATGCCGGTCGCCAGCCCGAGGATCACGACCGCCGAATACGGGCGGTCCTTGGCCAGCAGTCGCCAGCCGATACGAAAGTCGCGCAGCAGCATACCGGTCTCCTCAAGCCGCCTGCAGTGCGTCGACCACGATGCGCCCGTCCAGCAGGCGCACGGTGCGCGAGGCCTGGGCCGCGTGCGCGGGCGAGTGGGTGACCATGACCACGGTCGTGCCCTCGGCGTTGATGGTGCGCAGCAGGCGCATCACCTCGTCGCCATGAGCGGTATCGAGGTTGCCGGTCGGTTCGTCGGCCAGCAATACCGCCGGCCCGGCCACCAGCGCGCGCGCGATCGCCACCCGCTGCTGCTGGCCGCCCGACAACTGCGACGGGCGGTGCCGGCTGCGGTGGGCCACGCCCAGGCGTTCGAGCATTGCCTGCACGCGGCGGCGCCGCTCGGCGCCCGGCACGCCGGTGTATTCGAGCGCCAGTTCGACGTTCTCGAACACGCTCAATTCCTCGATCAGGTTGAAGCTCTGGAAGATGAAGCCGACCATGCCGCGCCGCAGTCCGTTCAGGCGCGCTTCGCTCCAGCCGGCGACGTCGTGGCCGTCGAACAGGAAGGTGCCGGAGCTCGGCACGTCGAGCAGGCCGAGCAGGCCAAGGAGGGTGGACTTGCCGCAGCCCGACGGGCCGGTGATGGCGACGTATTCGCCGGCGCCGATCTCGAGGTCGATGCGGTCGAGGGCCGTGGTGCGGACGTCGCCCGCCACGTGGATCTTGCTGACGCCTGAAAGCTTGAGCATGGATGTGTTCCTGTTTGATGTGATGATGATAAACCGCCGGGTCAATCCGTCAGCCGCAGCCGCGCGGCCTTGCCGAAGGCGGTATAGCCGGACACGATGACTTGCTCGCCCGCGGCCAGGCCGGAAAGCACTTCGACCTGGGTGGTGCTGCGCCGTCCGAGCCTGACATCGCGCTTGTCGGCGTGGCTGCCGTCGCCGGTGACGACGAACACCCAGGCGCCGCCGCCATCGTTGGCGAAGGCGCCGTTCGGCAGCAGCAGGGCCTGGGCCGACTGGCCGAGCGTGAGCTGCACGTCCATGCCCTGCCCGGGGCTGATCACCTTCGGCTGGCGTTCGGTGAACACCAGTTCGGCGCTGAAGCGGCCTTCCCTGATCTGCGGGTAGACGGCGCTCACCCGCAGCGCATGGGTCTGGCCGTCCTGCGTAATGCGGCCCTGGCGACCGGGCGTAACGCGGCTCAGGTAGAACTCGTCGACCTGGGCGCTGAGCTTGAAGCGCTGCGGGTCGTCGATGCGGCCGATCGTCTGGTCCTGGCGCACCGCCTGGCCGACCAGCAGCCGGAAGTCGGTCAGCACGCCGTCGCCCGGTGCGCGCACCGCCAGCGCGTCGACCGTGGCGGCCACCAGTTCCAGGCCCGAGGCCAGGCCGCGGATCGCCTGGTCCATCTGGTTCAGTGAGCGCTGCCTGACGCCCTGTTCGAGCGTCATGCCGCGCCGCTCGTCAGTCAGCGTGCGGCGCGCCTGGAGTAACCTGTCCTGCGATTCTTCCAGCGCCACCGCCGAGATGAAGCCGTCCTGCGCCAGCCGCGTGTTGCGGGCGTGCTGCTTGGCCGCTTGCGCGTGGGCGAACTCCAGCTCGCCCAGGCGGCGCTGGTGATCGGTGCGCACCGCCTGCTGCGCCACCTGCAGGTTGGCCAGGTTCGAGATCTGCTGCGCGTGTTCCGCCTGGCGCGCCAGCAGCTCCAGGTTGCGCTGCGGGTTCGACAGGCGAAACAGCAGGTCGCCTTTCTTCACCAGTTGTCCATCGCGGGCGAACACTTCCTCGACGCGCCCAGATTCGACCGCGTCGAGCATGATCGAATCGAGCGGCTCGGCCAGCGCGCGCACGACGATCTCGTCGCGGAACGTGCCTGGCGTGACGCTGGCGATGCGCACGTCGCGCAGCTCGACCTCGAGGCCTCGAGGCAGCAGCTGCCACAGCAGCGCGCTGCCTGCGGCGAGGGCGGCGAAGGTCAGCGCAAGCTGCGCGACGCGGCGCCCGCGCCTTGGCGGCAGCGTCACGTCCATGGCGGCGCCGGTGACGGCGGATGGGGATATCTGGTCCATGTCCGCATGATTGCAAGCGCCGTGCCAGGCGGTTTTCATGGCCGGCGGCCGGTGTTTCGGCCCCAGCCTGTCCGATTCCGGACAGGTCGGGTGTGCGGAAACGGACAGGTGACCGGGCGAGTGCGCACGGCGCCGTTTATGTTGCAAGATCGCGCTGCTAGAATGCCCGCTGACCTGTCCATCATGACCTCCATGCCCCATTCCGCCGCGCGCCTTCTGATCCTCGACGACGACCCCGACGTCGCCTGCGCCGCGCAGATGCTGCTGCGGCGGCGCCACGGCGCGGTGGCCACGCTGGACGATCCGGCGCGGCTCGCATCCGCACTCGATGCGGGCGTGCCGGACGTGGTCCTGCTCGACCTGAACTTCACGCCCGGGCGCATCGATGGCGCCGAGGGCCTCGCGGTGCTCGACCGCCTGTGCGCCTTGGCCGCCGCCCCTGCGGTGATCGTGCTGACCGCCTATGCCGACGTGCCGCTGGCGGTGGAAGCGCTCAAGCGCGGCGCGGACGACTTCATCACCAAGCCCTGGGACAATGCGCGTTTGCTGGCGGCGGTCGACGCCGCGCTGGTGCGCCGCGGCGCCAGGGGAGCCAGCGCGGCCAACGTCGACGCCAGCCTGATGGGCGACTCGCCCGCCATGCAGGCAGTCAAGGCGATGATCGCCAGCGTGGCCCCGACCATGGCCAATGTGATGGTGCTGGGCGAAAACGGCGTGGGCAAGGAACTGGTGGCGCGCGCCATCCACGCCGCGTCGGCGCGCGCCCACGCCGCCTTCCTGGCGGTCGACATGGGCGCCGTGCCGGAAGCGACCTTCGAAAGCGAGATGTTCGGCCACCGGCGCGGTGCGTTCACCGACGCCAGGACCGACCGCGCGGGCCGCTTCCAGGCCGCGCAGGGCGGCACCCTGTTTCTCGACGAGATCGGCAACCTGCCGCTCGCTGCGCAGGCCAAGCTCCTGACGGTGCTGGAGCGGCGCCAGGTGACGCCGGTCGGGGCGGATCGCGCCGAGCCGGTCGACGTGCGCATCGTCAGCGCCACCAACCTCGACGAAGCGCGCCTGTTCGATGCCGCGGTGTTCCGCACCGACCTGCTGTTCCGGCTGAACACGATCGTGATCCGCGTGCCGCCGCTGCGCGAACGGCGGGGCGATATCCCGGCGCTGCTGCATCATTACCTGTCGCTCCATGAAAGCCAGTACGGCCGGCCGGTGCGCGAGCTTGCTCCCGGCGCGCTGGAGCGTTTGTGCGCCTGGGACTGGCCCGGCAATGTGCGCGCGCTGCGCCATGCCTGCGAGCGTGCGGTCATCCTCGGCACGCGTCCGGACTACCATGCCGGCGACTTCGGCCTGGCGGCGGCGTCGCCGGTCGCGGTGCCCGCGCCCGCCCCTGCGCCTGCGCCGGCTGGGGAAGCATTCAAGCTCGGCGCGCTGGAGCGCGACACGATTGCCGCCGCCATGGAGCAAGCGCGGGGCAATATCAGCCTGGCCGCGCGCCTGTTGGGCCTTAGTCGCGCGGCGCTGTACCGCAAGCTGGGCAAGCATGGGATCTAGGGCCGGCATCTGGCTGGCCCTGGCCGGCATGCTGGCGCTGGCGTTCGGCGCCGGCATGCTGGGCGACTCGCCGCGCCTGCAGGTGACGTGCGCGCTGGCGGCATTGCCGCTGCTGGCGCTGCTGTGGTGGTGCGTGGGGCGGCTGGCGCAGGCGCGCCAGGCGCCGGCCGCCGTACAGGATGCCGGCATCGAGCAGCGCGCGCTGCTCGACAATGCGCTGGCTGTCGAGGCGCGGCTCGAACACGCGCCCATCGCCCTGTTCCGGATCGACTCCGCCGACAGCGTGGCGCCGCTCAACGCCAGCGCGCGCAAGCTGGTGGCGCCGGGCCGCGCCGTCGATCCCGATGCGTTGTATCGCCAGTTGCTCAGTCGGTTGCTTACGCAGGCGGGACAACGGCGGCTGATCGAATTCGACACCGAGCGCGGCGTCGAACGGGCTTTGGTCGCGGTATCGATGCTGACCCTGCACGGCGCGCCGCAGCGCCTCGCCGCCCTGATGCCGGTCGAGAGCGAGCTCGAAGCCGAGGCCCTCAAATCCTGGCGCCAGCTGGTGCACGTGCTGACCCACGAGATCATGAATTCGCTGACCCCGGTCGCCTCGCTGTCGCGCACCGCGCGCGACCTGCTCGACGAATTCGAGGCCGGACTGCCGCCGGACGTCGGCGCCGACCTGAAGACGGCACTGGATGCGATCAATCGCCGCGCCGACAGCCTGGTCGACTTCGTCGCCAGCTACCGCAGCCTGTCGAACGTGCCGCCCGCGCGGCCCGAGCGCGTGGTGCTGGCCGAACTGTTCGAGCGGGTCGATGCGCTGGTGGGGCCCGGCTGGCGCGCCCGTGGCGGCAGCCTGGCGTTCGTGGTCGAACCGGCCTCGCTCGAGTTGATGGCCGATCCCGGCCAGATCGAGCAGGCGCTGATCAACCTGCTCAAGAACGCCTCCGAGGCCACGCAGCCGGGTGGTTGCGCCCGCGTCGATGCGCGCCTGGTGCGCGGCAGCCGCCTGCGCATCGAGGTTGCCGACGACGGGGCGGGCATTCCGGAGTCGTCGATTCCCCACATCTTCACGCCGTTCTACACGACCAAGAAGCAGGGCGGGGGTATCGGACTGGCGATGGTGCGCCACCTGGTGCACGAAAACGGCGGTACGGTGCGCTACGCCAGGTCGGTGGGCAAGGGCGCGCGCTTCGTGATCAGCTTCTAGCCGGCGTCCGGATCGTTTGCGCCGGCGTATATGGTCATGCCAATATGGATGCAAGGAGCGATCGGTGGCGATAGTGAAAGCGCATGACGTGGAATGACGGCGCCAGGAATGTGAAGTTGGCGGCTGGTCGACGTGCATCGAAATGCTCATGCATGCCAAATACGGGAATATCCATGGGCCGGATCGGACTGCCCATGCCGGCTTCGCCATCGAAGAGCGCATGAAAAACCAGGGCGCTCCCATAGCGCTGCATGCCGACGACTACGGCATGGTCGCCAACGGAACCCTCGCACTGCATGAGGAGCTGGCGTGCTGGGAAGCCGCGCTCGGGCATGGGCCGGTGCTCGCGACCGGCACATTCGGCGGCGCGATGACCGGCGCCGGCGAGCATGTCATCCTGATCGTGAACATCAGCGCAACAGGCGAGCTGGCGTATGTCGACCCGGTCGTCTCCAGCGTCGTCGCCGGCCAATCCAGGCACCTGTTGACCATGTCGCCAAGACAGTGCCGTCGACTGGCAAGCGTCACGGGACGTGGACCGTTCCGGCAGGTGAGGGAAGATGCCGAGGCCAGCAGCCACGAATCGTGGCGGGCCTATTCGGCCTACTGCAGGGGCGAATAAGCGAGCCGAGGCCTATTGTCCATCCTGCGCAAAATAGGACAGGAACATCGACACCGCCGCATCGATGACGCGTTCCTGTTCGGCGGGCGCGAGTGGCGCGGCGCCCATCGCGATCTGCGGCCAGAAGGCGAAGGTCTTGACCTGCCCCTGCAACAGGGTCGCGGCGAACACGGGGTCGCCGGCCTTGAGCTTGCCGTCGGCCTGGGCCGCGCGGATCCATGCCGTGACGCCTTCCTCGCGTTCGCCGAGGCGGGCGATGACGGGCAGCGTGCGCTCGGGCGAATGGATCGCTTCGCCGATCGCCACCCGCGCCAGCGCCAGGAACTCTGGATCGGCCAAAGTGCGCATTTTGAGCGTCAATAACTCGACGAGCTGCTCGCGCAGGCTGCGTTGGCTCTGGTAGCCCAGTTCGAGCTGGCCAGCGCTGCTCTCGAACATTTGCATCACCGTCTCGCCGAACAGGTCTTCCTTGCTGGCGAAATGGTTATAGACGGTGCGCTTCGACACTTGTGCAAGCGCCGCGATGGCATCCATGCTGGCGGTCTCATAACCGTGGACGCGAAACTGCTCGGCGGCGGCAGCCAGGATGGCGCTGCGTTTTCGGTCGGTCAGGCGGGTGGGCGTGTGCATACGCAAATTTTACACTCGGTAGTTTACTTTCTCAAATGTCGATACTACACTGTGTAGTGTAATTTATGACTATCCATCGACATCATGCGACGACTAATTGGCACCATTCTACTTGGAGCAACCGCTATCATGGCTTCCTGCACCTCTACCGCCAACACCGCCACCGCGCCGGTTTCGCCGCAATTCCAGGACGGCAAATACCGCAACCCGGTCGAGATGCACAAGATGGGCTTTGGCGAGATGGCCAAGCTCTGGTGGATCTTCCTGTTCGACAAGCCGAAAGGTACGATCCCCGAGCAGGCGGTGCCGGTGCGCGCCCTGAGCCAGGCCGCGCTGCTGGCCGCGCCCGACAATACCCTGTACCGCCTCGGCCACTCGACCATGCTGATCAAGCTCGGCGGCGCGTTCTATCTCACCGATCCGGTGTTTTCCGAACGCGCTTCACCCGTGCAATGGGCCGGCCCGGCACGCTTTCACGCGCCGCCGATCTCGATCGACGAACTGCCGCCGATCAAGGCCGTGATCCTGTCGCACGACCATTACGACCATCTCGACCACGCCTCGGTGAAGGCGCTCGCCGCGAAGACCTCGGTATTCCTGACGCCGCTGGGCGTCGGCGACCGGCTGATCGACTGGGGCGTCGACCGCGCCAAGGTGCGCCAGTTCGACTGGTGGCAGGGTACGCAAGTAGGCGGGGTGCGCATCACCGCCACCCCGGCCCAGCATTTCTCGGGCCGCGGCCTGCACGACGCCGGCAAGACCCTGTGGGCCTCGTGGGTGATCCAGCACGACGACCTGCGCGTCTTCTTCAGCGGCGACACCGGCTACTTCAAGGGCTTCAAGGAGATCGGCGCCAGGTTCGGTCCGTTCGACATGGCGCTGCTGGAAACCGGCGCCTACGATAAACGCTGGCCCGACGTCCACATGCAGCCGGAAGAAACCATGCAGGCCTTCCAGGACTTGAACGCACGCTGGCTGTTCCCGGTGCATAACGGGACCTTTGACCTGGGGATGCATCGCTGGCAGGATCCGTTCGACCGTATCGCCAGGCTGGCGGCTGAACAAGGTGTCAAGCTGACCACGCCGGAAATGGGCGAAGCAGTCGACCTGCGGCAGCCTCAGCCCGGGCGCGCCTGGTGGCGCGATATCAAGTAAGGGAGGACCTGCCCCTGAGCACGCGCGTGGCGTCCAGCGTCGTGCGTCGCCATTGCTGTTCTTGTCGTAAAGTCCACATGGCGAACTGGACTGCCAGGCATCCGCCCGGGCCGTCCCCGTTTGCGAAGATCATGGAGAAAAGCTGACATGAACAAACGCAATCAAAGCTTGTTGCTTGCCGGCGCGCTCGGCTTGGCCGGCGCCTACGTGGCAGGTAAATTGATATCCCAGTCTTCCCGCAGGGAAGGCGCGGCAAGGCCCGGTGGCCTGGCCAGGGCCGGCGTGATCGACATGGCGGCCCTGGCCGTGGATGTACTGGCCCCGACATTTGCCAAGGGTGTGATCGTGCGCCGCCCCAAGATGGTGGCGCTGGCGGAGCGTCTTGGGCTGGATGGGCGCGCGGTGCGCCGGATGCAGAAGCTGCGCGACAGGTATGGAGACGGGCCGCTGATGCTGCCGCTGCCGATCCGCAGGCAGGCCGTCCTGCTGGCGCCTGAACACGTGCGTCGGGTGCTGGACGAGTCGCCGGAGCCATTCAGCGCCGCCAGCAGCGAAAAGCGCGCCGCGCTGTCGCATTTCGAGCCCAAGGGGGCCTTGATCTCCTGCGGTCGCGAGCGCGCCGAGCGGCGCCGCTTCAACGAGGACGTGCTCGAGCATGAACGCGCGGTGCATCACATGGTGGGCAAGTTCCTGCCGGCGGTCGACGATGAGGCCGGGCGCATCCTGGGCGGCGCGCGTCGCAGGGGCGAACTCGACTGGGATAGCTTCAACGCCGGCTGGACCCGTCTGGTGCGGCGGATCGTCTTCGGCGACGCCGCTGCCGGCGACCAGGAAATCAGCGACATGATCATCGCGTTGCGCAAGGCGGCGAACTGGGCGTTCATGCGTCCGAAGAAGACCGGCATGCGCGAACGCTTCCTGGCGCGCATCCAGGACTACCTCGACCGCGCCGAACCAGGCAGCCTGGCGGCAGTGGCGGCGAGCATCCCCAAGACCGCTGATATGGCGCCGCACCAGCAGGTGCCCCAATGGCTGTTCGCCTTCGACGCCGCCGGTATGGCGACCTTCCGCGCGCTGGCGCTGCTGGCCGCGCATCCGGAGCAGGCGGCGCGTGCGCGTGAAGAACTGCGCAGCCATCCCGGCATGGAGCGGCAGTATCTGCCTTTCCTGCGCGCCACGGTGCTGGAATCGCTGCGCCTGTGGCCCACGACGCCGGCGATCCTGCGCCAGACGACGCGTGACACCGACTGGGGCGGGGACACGATGCCGGCAGGGACCGGCATACTGGTATTCACGCCGTTCTTCCACCGGGATGACCAGCGCATGGCGTGCGCCAACCGGTTCGCGCCAGAGCTTTGGTTGAAGGACGACAAGGTCAGGGATGCGCAGGATCGTGACTGGCCGCTGATTCCGTTCAGCAGCGGGCCGGTGACCTGCCCGGCGCGTAACCTGGTGCTGATGCTGACCAGCGTGATGCTGGGCGCCTTGATCGACGAGGGCGCCGATGGGAAGGTATTGCGGCTGTTGCCGCAAGGGCGGCTGGACCCGGCGCAGTTGCCGGGGACGCTGGACAATTATGGCTTGCGTTTCGCGCTTGGTGCAAGCTGATTGACATGACGGCAGGGTGGATGGCGAGCCGACTGCCGGTCCCGGTCCACCCTGCGTCCCAACGAAAAACGCGGCCGAAGCCGCGTTCACAACCGGACTGAATGTCGGTCAAGCGGTCGGCAACTTCGCCAGCTGCTCCTGCATCTTGGCCAGCGTGGCCGAGAAGTTCGCCACGCGTTCCTGCTCCTGCGCCACGACCGCGGCCGGTGCACGGGCGACGAAGCTTTCGTTCGACAGCTTGCCATTGGCCTTGGCGATCTCGCCGGAGACGCGGGCGATCTCTTTCGACAGGCGCTCGCGCTCGGCGGCGACGTCGATCTCGACCTTCAGCATCAACTTGGTGGTGCCGACGATCGACACCGCGGCCGGCGATTCCGGCAGCGCGTCGACGATCTGCACCTCGGCCAGTTTGCCCAGCAGCTGGATGTACGGCGCGAACACCGCCATCCTGGCACGGTCGGCCTCATTGCCTGGTTCGACGATCAGGGGCACGCGCACCGACGGCGACAGCGACATCTCGCCGCGCAGGTTGCGGGTGGCGTCGGTCAGCGCCTTGAACTGCTCCATCCAGGCTTCGGCTTCTTCGTCGATCAGCGACGTATCGGCCAGCGGATACGGCTGCAGCATGATGGTTTCGCCCGTCTTGCCGGCCAGCGGCGCAATGCTCTGCCACAGCGCTTCGGTCACGAACGGGATGATCGGATGCGCCAGGCGCAGGATCACTTCCAGCACGCGCAGCAAGGTGTGGCGGGTGGCGCGCTGTTGCGCCTCGGTGCCTTGCTGGACGCGGACCTTGGCCACCTCGAGGTACCAGTCGCAGTACTCGTCCCACACGAACTTGTAGATGCTGCTGGCGATATTGTCGAAGCGGTAGTCGGCGAAGCCTTTCGCGACATCGAGTTCGACGCGGTTCATCAGCGAGATGATCCAACGGTCGGCCGGCGACAGATCTTCTGCGGCCGGCGCACCGCAATCCTTGCCCTCGGTGTTCATCATGACGAAGCGGGTCGCGTTCCACAGCTTGTTGCAGAAGTTGCGGTAGCCTTCGGCGCGGCCCAGGTCGAAGTTGATGTTGCGGCCCAGCGAGGCATAGCTCGCCATGGTGAAGCGCACGGCGTCGGTGCCGAAAGCGGCGATCCCGTCCGGGAATTCCTTGCGGGTGGCCTTGGCGATCTTGTCGAGAGCGCGCGGGTCCATCAGGCCACTGGTGCGCTTGGCCACCAGGGTCTCGACGTCGATGCCGTCGATCAGGTCGATCGGGTCGAGCGTATTGCCCTTCGACTTCGACATCTTCTGGCCCTGCGAATCGCGCACCAGGCCGTGCACGTACACCGTTTCGAACGGCACCTTGCCGGTGAAGTGGGCGGTCATCATGACCATGCGCGCCACCCAGAAGAAGATGATGTCGAAGCCGGTAACCAGCACCGACGACGGCAGGAACATCTTCATGTCGGGGGTTTCTTCGGGCCAGCCCATGGTCGAGAAGGGCACCAGCGCCGACGAGAACCAGGTATCGAGCACGTCGTCATCACGACGCAGCGCGCCGGCGATGCCTTGCGCCGCGGCCTTGGCCTGGGCTTCCTGTTCATCACGCGCAACGATGATGGAACCATCCTCGGCGAACCAGGCCGGGATCCGGTGGCCCCACCACAGCTGGCGCGAGATGCACCAGTCCTGGATGTTGCCGAGCCACTGGTTGTAGGTGGTGCTCCAGTTCTCGGGCACGAACTTGATCTCGCCGCTGGCGACTTTTTCCAGCGCCACGTCGGTGATCGACTTGCCCGGATTGAAAGTGCCTTCCGGCGCCGGCTTGGTCATGGCGACGAACCACTGGTCGGTCAGCATCGGCTCGATCACGACATTCGTGCGGTCGCCGCGCGGCACCATCAGCTTGTGCGGCTTGATCTGCTCCATCAGGCCCAGTGCTTCCAGGTCGGCGACGATCTGCTTGCGTGCGGCGAAGCGGTCGAGGCCGCGATATTGCTCCGGCGCGTTCTCGTTGATCTTCGCGTCCAGCGTGAAGATGTTGATCGGCTCGAGGCCGGCGCGCTGGCCGACGGCGTAGTCGTTGAAATCGTGGGCCGGCGTGATCTTGACGCAGCCGGTGCCGAATTCCTTGTCGACGTAGCTGTCGGCGATGATCGGGATCTCGCGATCCGACAGCGGCAGCTTGATCAGCTTGCCGTGCAGATGCGTATAACGCTCGTCGGTCGGGTCGACCGCAACGGCGACGTCGCCCAGCATGGTCTCGGGACGGGTGGTGGCGACCGTCAGGTGGCCGCTGCCGTCCGCGAGTGGATACTTGAGGTACCACATCGAGCCGTCTTCTTCCTGCGAATCGACCTCGAGGTCGGAAACAGCCGTGCCCAGCACCGGGTCCCAGTTGACCAGGCGCTTGCCGCGGTAGATCAGGCCTTGCTCGTACAGGCGCACGAAGACTTCGACCACCGACTTCGAGCGGGTCTCGTCCATCGTGAAGTATTCGCGCTGCCAGTCGGCCGAGGCGCCCAGGCGGCGCATCTGGCCGGTGATGGTATTGCCCGATTTTTCTTTCCACTCCCAGACTTTTTCCAGGAACGCGTCACGGCCGAGGTCGTGGCGCGAGACCTTCTGGGCGTCGAGCTGGCGCTCGACCACGATCTGGGTCGCGATGCCGGCGTGGTCGGTGCCCGGCACCCAGGCGGTGTTGTAGCCGCGCATGCGGTAGTAGCGACTCAGGCCATCCATGATCGTCTGGTTGAACGCGTGGCCCATGTGCAGCGTGCCGGTCACGTTCGGCGGCGGCAGCTGGATGCTGAAGGACGGCTTGCCCTCGTCCATGGTGGCGGTGAAGTAACCGCGCTTTTCCCACTCGGCGCGCCAGAACTGTTCAATATCGGCTGGCTCGAAAGACTTGGCTAATTCCATGATGTGGTAAGTGATTTTTTTGGCGAAAGAACCATTATAGGTCACCTTCCATCGCCAGCCTATCCCGGCGGCATCGTTCGAAACCGGTCCTCGCACCGTTCCCGCTCCTGTCCTGAAGCTCCTTTGATTTGCCTCTAGATGCGAACCCGATTGCGCCGAATGTCGGCGGACTGGACGAATCGCGCGCCGCATCCCGATGGTCCAAGCAGCACCTCCGCTTTTTCACGGGGGGATCAGTTTGCCACACCAGGACGTGGCCGGGATCGCCTGGCCGCACGCAATGCCTATTGCATCGAGGAGAAAAACCATGTCACAAGATCCAACCGGGATTGACAACGCCGGCGAAGAGGCGCTGCTCGAAAACGACAGCCAGATGAGCTACGAAGAGGTTTCCGGGCTGACCAATGGCGAACTGGGGCTCGGCGAGCCCTATGCCGCCGCCCCGACCGGCGCCTTGCCCGAAGTGCCGCCGCCGGTGTCGCATCTGCCGCATGCCCCACCCATCCCCATCCCCACATTCCCGCTTCCGCCGATCCCGCTGCCGATCAAGAAGGCGGTCAGCGGCTGCTACGCCGGGGTGCTGGGCGCCTTCCAGGTCGAGTTGCGGGTCGACGTCGACCGCAGCCGTCCCATGAAACGGGTGAGCGGCGACTTCTACCAGACCGTCGGCAAGACCACCTCGTACTTCGGCTCCTTTGTGGTCGACAGCCCCGTGGTCACGGTCTCCAGCGCCAAGGTCGTCGTCAAGGGCAAGGGCCGCTTCACCTTCGCGGCCGGGGCCCCCGTGGTGCAGGTCACCATCCCGCGCGTCAATCTCCTGCAGCCGCAGGCGGCCGCGACCCTGCAATTTCTTACCGTCACCAATTCACCGGGCGCCTTGTATCACTGTCCGTTCTCGTCGCTGCATTTCCGCACGGTGCGGATCGAAACCGACCGGGTGTCCGACCTCGTCGGCCCGGCGTTCGCCAGTTATAACACCGGTTCGCTGCCGTCGGGCGGCAGCGCGCGCAGTCTGAGCGTGGCCAGCGCCTTCGGCGAGGCCGGGATCGGCATGGTCCCGACCGCCGGCAACAACGTCATCGACATCTCGGCGGCGGGTGTGGGCGCCACCTGGAGCAATGCCGAGCTGCACGCCTCGATGCAGACCCATTTCACACTCTGGAACGATGTGCAGCAGTGGTGCGTCTGGCAGTTGGCCGCCCAGCAACACGACTATGGGGATGGACTGTACGGCATCATGTTCGACCAGCAGGGCCGGCAACGCCAGGGTTGCGCCGTATTCCACAAGGGGATCGGCGGCGCCACGGCAGAGCAGCTGCGCCTGCAGCTGTACACCTATGTGCACGAGCTCGGCCACTGCTTCAACCTGCTGCACTCCTGGCAGAAATCGCTGGCGTCGCCGCCCAAGCCGGACCGGCCCGAGTCGCTGTCGTGGATGAACTATCCGTGGAACTACCCGAAAGGCGGTCCGGCCGGCTTCTGGAGCGGTTTCGACTTCCGCTTCGATGACGATGAACTGGTCCACCTGCGCCATGGCTTCCGCAACGATGTCATCATGGGCGGCAACAACTTCATCGTCGGTTCGTCGCTGGGGCGCGAGGTGCTGGCCGATCCGATCTCGGACGAGTCGGGGCTGGTGCTGGCGATCTCGACCCACCAGCGCAGCTTCGCGCTGGGCGAACCGGTCGTGCTTGAACTCGAGCTCAAGGCCACCACCACCCTCGGGCGCCGCGCCCACACCTGGCTGCACCCCGATTTCGGCATGGTCAGGATCGTCATCAGCAAGCCTGGCGGCCAGCTGGTCGCCTACGAGCCAATGATCGACCACCTGGTGGGCGTGCGCGAGACCAAGCTCGGGGTAAACGACGCGGCGCGCGACAGCGCCTATATCGGCTACGGCAAGGGCGGCTTCTATTTCGACCAGCCGGGGCAGTACCGGGTGCGCGCGGCCTATGCGGCGCTCGACGGCTCGCAGGTGTTGTCGGATATCCTGACGATCCGGGTGCGCTATCCGGTCACCGCAGACGAAGACACGCTGGCCGAACTCTTCCTGGGCGACGACCAGGGCGTGCTGCTCTACCTGCAGGGTTCGGACAATCCGTCCCTGCGTTCCGGCAACAACGCTTTCGACGAGGTGATCGACCGCTTCGGCGCGCATCCGATGGCCACCTATGCACGCATGGTCAAGGGCATCAATGCCGGACGGATGTTCAAGACCGTCAACGCGGGCCAGGGCAGGCCGGTGACCGTGCGCGCCGCGAACAAGGAGGAAAGCATCGCCTTGCTCTCGGGCGCTACCGAAACGCACGTGCTCGATCCGGTCTCGCAAGACGAAGTGCGCTACAGCCTTGCCTGCATCCAGAAGGAGAGCGGAGACGACAGTGGCGCGCAAGACACGCTGAGCCAGATCACGACCCGGGTCTTCGGGAGGCCTGACGACGAATGATGCGCCAGGCCTGGATTGCAGTCATGCTGGTGCTGGGATGGTCCGGACAGGCTTGCACAGGGCGCGGCCTGTCCGGCAAGCCCGCATCGACACTCGAAGAGGGGAAGGTCATGACATTACGCGTGAGGCTGGGCGAAGGCTTCCAGAACAATACCGTGAGCGTACGGATCGACGGCGCCCAGGTGTACGGGCGCTCCGGCGTCAGCACCGACTGGACGATCGCGCGCGCCGATGCGGTCGACATCAAGACCGGCGCCGACAGCGTGCAGCTCGAAGTGTCGGTCGATGGCGGGCCGCCCGCGGTGCGCGCCATCGAACCGGCGCGCACGCCGTTCGTCGAGGTGCGCTTCATGAACGGCGAGCTGCAGTTGCATGCGCTGGAACAGGAGCCGCCGATGATGTAACAAACCCCATTGATTTTCTGCCCATCCAAAAACGATTGGGCTATAATCGGCCGATGCTGTGGGAGCCCAGGCTTTCACGGCAGCAAACGCTAGGGGTCCTGCGCGTCGTACAACGGCACGTGGGTGAGAAATACCCTCCGAACCTGATCTGGATAATGCCAGCGAAGGGAAGCAGCCGAATCGATGCAGGTGCGCACACATCCGTGTTCGCCTTGCCGTATCCGGCACCTCCTTTGCTGGCTCCGCAAGCAAGGGAGCCACATGAACGCACCTCTGAAGTCATCCCGGATATTCGACGCCGCCACCGCCACGGTGGACAATGCGGCCGTCAATCCCCTACCCAACTCCCGCAAGGTCTATGTCGAAGGCAGCCGGCCCGATATCCGCGTGCCGATGCGTGCGATCAGCCAGTCGCCCACGCCGGACAGTTTCGGCGGCGAGCCCAATCCGCCCCTGTTCGTCTATGACACCTCCGGCCCGTATACCGAGCCGGCCGCGGCCATCGACATCCGCAGCGGCCTGGCGCCGATGCGCCAGGGCTGGATCGCCGAACGGGGCGATACCGAGCAGCTGGATGGTCCAAGCTCGCGCTATGGCCAGGCGCGGCTGAACGATCCGCAGCTTGCCGCGCTGCGCTTCGACCTGCAGCGCGCGCCGCGCCGCGCCCGCAGCGGCGCCAACGTGAGCCAGATGCACTATGCGCGCCAGGGGATCATTACGCCCGAGATGGAATTCATCGCCCTGCGCGAAAACATGCAGCGCAAGCAATACATCGCTTCGCTGGAGTCCTCGGGCCCGATGGGCCAGCGCGTGGCCGCGCTGCTGGGCCGCCAGCATCCGGGCCAATCCTTCGGCGCCAGCATCCCGGCCGAGATCACGCCCGAATTCGTGCGCTCGGAAGTCGCGCGCGGCCGCGCCGTCATCCCCGCCAACATCAACCACCCGGAGCTCGAGCCGATGATCATCGGCCGCAATTTCCTGGTGAAGGTCAACGCCAATATCGGCAATTCGGCCGTGACCTCGTCGATCGGCGAGGAAGTGGAAAAGATGACCTGGGCCATCCGCTGGGGCGCCGACACGGTGATGGACCTCTCGACCGGCAAGCATATCCACGAGACGCGCGAGTGGATCCTCCGTAACAGCCCGGTGCCGATCGGTACGGTGCCGATCTACCAGGCGCTGGAAAAAGTCAACGGCAAGGCCGAGGACCTGACGTGGGAAATCTTCCGCGACACGCTGATCGAACAGGCCGAGCAGGGCGTGGACTACTTCACCATCCACGCCGGCGTGCTGCTGCGCTATGTGCCGATGACGGCGAATCGCTTGACGGGAATTGTCTCGCGCGGCGGCTCGATCATGGCCAAGTGGTGCCTGGCCCACCACCGCGAATCATTCCTGTATACGCATTTCGAAGACATCTGCGACATCATGAAGGCGTATGACGTCTCGTTCAGCCTGGGCGACGGCCTGCGTCCCGGCTCGATCTACGACGCCAACGATGAAGCCCAGCTGGCCGAACTGAAGACCCTGGGCGAGCTGACCCAGATCGCCTGGAAGCACGATGTACAAACCATCATCGAGGGCCCCGGCCACGTGCCGCTGCACCTGATCAAGGAAAACATGGACTTGCAGCTGGAACAGTGCCACGAGGCGCCGTTCTATACGCTGGGACCGCTCACCACCGACATCGCCCCGGGCTACGACCACATCACCTCGGGTATCGGCGCCGCCAATATCGGCTGGTACGGCACCGCGATGCTGTGCTACGTGACGCCGAAGGAGCACCTGGGCCTGCCCGACAAGAACGACGTCAAGGACGGGATCATCACCTACAAGATCGCCGCGCACGCCGCCGACCTCGCCAAAGGCCATCCGGGCGCCCAGCTGCGCGATAACGCCCTGTCGAAAGCGCGCTTCGAGTTCCGCTGGGAAGACCAGTTCAACCTGGGCCTGGATCCCGACAAGGCGCGCGAATTCCACGACGAGACCCTGCCCAAGGATTCGGCCAAGGTCGCCCACTTCTGCTCGATGTGCGGCCCGCATTTCTGCTCGATGAAGATCACCCAGGAAGTGCGCGAATACGCCGCCGCCAGGGGTGTGCAGGGAGATTCGGCATTGGCCCATGGCATGCAGGAAAAGGCCATCGAATTCGTGAAGAACGGCGCCCAACTGTACCGGGAGGTATGAATGACGCCGATCGAAGTGAACGGGGCGCCGTGCAGGGTGCCGCCGGGCCAGACCCTGTGCGGCCTGCTGGAGCAGCTGGGCTTGACGGGGCAGGGGATGGCGCTCGCGGTCAACCGCGAAGTGGTGCCGCGCCAGCAATGGCTGCACCGGCGCCTGCAGGAAAAGGATCGGGTGGACATCGTGCGCGCCATCGGTGGCGGCTGACAGGAGACAAGACATGAATGCATTGAACGACATGAACGCCAGGCTGGAGAACGACGACGTGCTGACCATCGCCGGCCGCGCCTACCGATCGCGCCTGCTGGTCGGCAGCGGCAAGTACCGCGACCTGGAGCAGACCCGCGAGGCGACCCTGGCCGCGGGCGCCGAGATCATCACGGTGGCGATCCGCCGCGTGAACATCGGGCAGGATCCGAACGCACCGAGCCTGCTGGACGTGCTGCCCCCGAGCGAATTCACCATCCTGCCGAATACGGCCGGCTGCTACAACGCGAAGGACGCGATCTACACGCTGCAGATGGCGCGCGAGCTGCTGGGTGGCCACAAGCTGGTCAAGCTCGAGGTGCTGGGCGACCAGCAGACCCTGTTCCCGCACATGCCCGAGACCCTGGTGGCGGCAAAAGCGCTGGTGAAGGACGGATTCGACGTCATGGTCTACTGCAGCGACGACCCGATCCAGGCCCGCATCCTGCAGGAAATCGGCTGCGTGGCCGTGATGCCGCTGGCGTCGCTGATCGGCTCCGGCATGGGCATCGTCAACCCGTGGAACCTGTCGCTGATCATCGAACAGGCCACGGTGCCGGTGCTGGTCGACGCCGGCGTCGGCACCGCGTCGGACGCCGCCATCGCGATGGAGCTGGGCTGCGACGGGGTGTTGATGAACACCGCGATCGCCGCCGCGGGCGATCCGGTGCGCATGGCGCGCGCCATGAAGCACGCGGTGCTGGCCGGCCGCGACGCCTACCTGGCCGGCCGCATGCCCAAGCGCTTCGCGGCTTCGCCCTCGTCGCCGGTCGAAGGGAAGATCACCGGATGACGGCCTGCGTGCTGGTGTTCGCCGGGCTCGACCCCGGCGGCGGCGCGGGCCTGGCGGCCGATATCCTGGCGATCGCGGCCCAGGGCGCGCACCCGCTGCCGGTGGCGACCACCCTCACCGCCCAGGACAATAACCGCGTCCATGCGGCGAGCCCGGTCGACGCCGCCTGGATCGCGCACCAGGCCGCGCCGCTGCTGGCGGCGTTCGAGGTCAGGGCCGTCAAGCTCGGCATCCCGGGCAGCGCCGCCAACGCGCAAGCGATCGCGGACATCATCCGCGCCCTGCGCGCGCGCCGGCCGACGCTGCCGGTCGTGCTCGACCCGGTGCTGGCCAGCGGCCATGGCGACGCGCTCGGGCAGGGCGATGCCGTCAAGGCGCTGGGCGAACTGCTGGCGCTGGCGACGATCGTCTTGCCCAACCTGCCCGAAAGCGCGGCGCTCGGCGTCGAGGCCAGCCGCCAGATGCTGGTCACCGGCGGCCATGCCGCGGGCGACACCGTCGTCAACCGCTGGCTGGTCGATGGCAGCGAGGCGCGCGCCTGGCATTGGCCGCGCCTGCCGCACGCCTACCATGGCAGCGGCTGCACCCTGGCCGCGGCGCTGGCGGCGCGGCTGGCGCTGGGCGACGCCATGGAAGCGGCGCTCGACGCCGCCCAGACCTATACCCACCACGCGCTGGCGCAGTCGTATGCGCTGGCGCCGGGGCAGCGCATCCCGCGCCGCCTGCTGCAATCAATCAGCTGAAAGGAGTCCGTATGCGCGGCTTGTACCTCGTCACCCCGAACTGGGACGATACCGAACGACTGATCGCCGTCACCGACGCCGCCCTCGGCGCCGGCGCCGCGCTGGTCCAGTACCGCCACAAGGAAGCCGTTCCCGACCTGCGCCATGAGCAGGCGACGGCGCTGCTGGCGCTGTGCCGCCGCCATGGCCGGCCGCTCGTCATCAACGACCACATCGACCTGTGCCAGGCGATCGATGCCGACGGCGTGCACCTGGGGCATACCGACGGCGGCGTTCGCGAAGCCCGCACGCTGTTGGGCAAGGACAAGATCGTCGGCGCCTCGTGCTATGGCGAGCTGGCGCTGGCGCGCGCGGCGGTCGAGGCCGGCGCCAGCTACGTCGCCTTCGGCGGCTTCTATCCGTCGGCGGTCAAGAAGTACACCTTCGTCACGCCGCCCGAGCTGCTGGACCAGGCGCGCGCCGAGTTCAGCGTGCCGATCGTGATCATCGGCGGCATGACCCCGGCCAATGCGGCGCCACTGGTCGCGCGCGGAATCGACCTGGTGGCGGCGATCACCAGCGTGTACGGCGCGCGCGCGCCGGCCGAGGCCGCGCGCGCTTTCGGCGCGCTGTTTACTTCCACCTGAACCTACAATGGGCGCATCGCGATTACTGTCGTCAGCCATGCGCCCATTGCTCCTGTTCGCCCACACCCGCCGCCACCCGTCCGCCATCCTGCTGCTGGTGCAGCTGGTCGGCATGCTCGCCTATCCCTTCATCGAGGGCACGCCGGCCGGCCGGGTAGCCTTCAATGTGTTCGGCATCGTGGTGCTGGCCTTCACCATCCGCATGGTGCGGCGCACGCCGGGCGAGGTGCGGGTGAGCTGGGCGCTGGCGGTGCCGATCATCGGCCTGCTGCTGGCGCAGATCCTGTTCGGCCTTGAGCACTTGCTGGCCTGGTCGTCCGGCCTCGAGGCCCTGTTCTATTTCTACGCGGCGGGCAGCCTGATCGCCTACATGATGGACGACGAGCTGGCCACCACCGACGAACTGTTCGCGGCCGGCGCCACCTTCACCCTGCTGGCGTGGGCGTTCACCCACATGTACGTGCTGCTGCAGGAAGTCCATCCGGGTACCTTCGCGGCCGCCGTCAATGCCGGCGCGCCCCGCACCTGGACCGAGCTGAACTACCTGAGCTTCGCGCTGCTGTCGAGTACCGGCATCGGCGACGTGATTCCGCTGACCGTGCATGCACGCGCGCTGGCCAGCGTCGAGATGTTGATCGGCTTGATGTACCTGGCGGTGGTCGTCGCGCGGCTGATCGCGTTTACCACGCGTAACCGGATCGCGGTGGGGCGGGCGCGCAAGCGCCGCATGGAGGAATGGGAGAGGGACTAGGGGACGCGGGCGCCGAAGCGGTATGCCCAGCGCCTCATTCAATCGCGTTCGGCCTGGTCCGACCAGCGGGCTGCGTCGAAATAATGATTGTCACCCTCGTCCATGTATGTAGTCATGAGCCGCATGCCTGCCCCGGCAAGTAGCCGCCGGTATGCGTTCTCACCAAGCGACAGGGAATGCTGTCCTGTTTGCATGTCTTTCCATTCGCACGGTTGACGCGGCGCGCTGAACAAGAAACGCCCGCCTGGTTTCAGCGCATTTCCAACTTTAGAAATCAGCTTGCCTTGCTCATCTTCTGGCAGCAGGAACATCAGCCCGACTGCCACGACACCGTCGAAGGTCCGACCGAAAAAAGCACTGTCCTGCACGGTCTCACACACTGCACGCGCACCGCCAAGTCGTTGGCGGAATAGGGACACCAGCGTTGGAGACGCATCGATTCCAAACACCGTCAGACCCTCGGCCACGAGCGTTGAGGCAATCGGCACACCCGATCCGCAGCCGAGATCCAGGAGATCCCCGCCTGGAGGCAGACCTTTTGCCCATTGCCTCGCGACATCGCTACCGATGTCGGAACGGGCGGCGGCAAATGCCATGGCCACGTTTTCCCAGCCATCGATCCGATCCTCGGTCAACATCTACTCTTGTCAAATGACGGTGATGCAGACGATCACTGATGAACAGGCACGACGAAGGCGCGCAACTCGGCCATCTTGCCGTCACGAAAGCGCCAGACATCGCTGTAGGCGTTCTGTACCGGTCTTCCTTGCTCGTCCTTCGATTCGATGTCGCCGATCGCCACGACTAGGTCGCCCTCGGCGACCAGTTCGCGCAGCGTGAACCTGGGCGGCTCGGCATACCCGTCCACCATCCAGGCGCGCACCGCTTCCTTGCCGTGCAGGGTCTCGCCACCGACCGTCGACCAGACGAGGTCGTCGGTGCAGTACGACAGGAATTGTTCATTGTCGCCGCGGCTCACCGCTGCGTTGGCCTGCCGCAGGACATTCTTGTTGAGTTCGGACATATCAGCTCCTCTCGGCTAACAAGTTCGAGTGTACCCATGGTTGTCAATACAGGGCGCTCGGCAGTTGGCGCCCCGCTGCCTGCTAAAATCGTCTTCCGACAATAAACAGGATCCAACCATGGCCCGCCTTGCCCCAGGTGTCACCGTCAGGCCATTCCTGGCCGAAGAATGGCGGGCCTACCGTGCGCTTCGCCTGCGCGCGCTGGCCGATGCGCCGGATGCCTTTGGCAGCACGCTGGCGGCCGAAGAGGCGCTGGCGCCCGATACCTGGGCCGCGCGGCTGGCGCGCTCGACCACGTCGGGCGTCGACCGTGCGCTGGCAGCCGAGGTGAATGGCGAGCTCATCGGCCTGGCCTGGGCCAAGGAAGACGCCGGCGATCCCGGAATCGTCAACCTGTTCCAGATGTGGGTGGCGCCAGAGGCGCGCGGGCAGGGCGTGGCCGGCGCCCTGCTCGACGAGGCGGTGCGCTGGGCCACCCGGCGCGGCGCCCAGGCGGTCCAGCTGGGCGTCACCTGCACCAATGCCGGCGCCCTGCGCCTGTATGAGCGCGCCGGTTTCGTCGACGCCGGCGTGCGCGAACCCTTGCGGCGAGGCGCCGAACTGGTCGAGCAGCGTATGCGCCTTACGCTTCCCGGCCCAGTGCGCGAAGAAGGGCCATGACGCGCTTGCCCGGATAGTCCGTCAGCGGCGGGGGAGCGCCCCAGAACCGGTAGCTAATGGTCCGCCGCTCGATCGTGTCGAGGTAGCGCGGATTCTCGCGCACGAAGGCGGCAAGCGCCGCCCGTATCCCGGGCGCGAATCCCGGCAGCGCCGTCTCGATGCGCTGCACGATCTCGATCACGTACTCACCCACCAGATGCACGATGAATGGCGCCATGAAGCCTTGCGGCGCGGCCAGCATCCGGGCCAGGCATGCCTCGCGCAGGTAGCCATCGTGGTGGCGCGTCCCGAGGCACCATGCGATGCCGCGCGCGGTGGCGTCACGGCCGGCATCGTCCAACGGCAGGCCAGGCGCGACGTAGAGGCGTGAAGGGATCGTCAGCGTCTCGCCGCCAAGTACGACCTGGTAGGTGGTGTGACGAGATTCGGTATGCCAGGCAGCGGCCCCGGTCAGGGCGGCCGCCGCGGGCCGCAGCGCGGCGGGAAAGGCGAGGGTCAGGTCGAGCGCGGGATGCCCCGGCAAGGGCGTGGGCGTCGCGGCGTCGTGGTGCGCAGCGCGCACCTTCGCGGGATCGGGCATGGTGTTCTCCGGCAGGCCCTGCAAAGGTGCAGGGATCGATGCTAACCGATCGGATGCCGCAGCGCCAGCGTCCGGTTGACAGACGATTACGGATCACTGCCGCACGTGATTTCACAAGCTTGGTATCATGTCACCTTTGCGGCGCGCTCATGGACGCGCTTTTCTTCAAGCAACGGGAATACGACATGAAAACTAAGGCAGCAATCGCATGGAAGGCGGGCCATCCGCTCACGATCGAAGAGGTCGAACTCGAAGGTCCGAAGGCCGGCGAGGTGCTGGTCGAGGTCAAGGCCACCGGCATCTGCCACACCGACTACTACACCCTGTCGGGCGCCGATCCCGAAGGCATCTTCCCGGCCATCCTGGGCCATGAAGGCGCGGGCGTGGTGGTCGATGTCGGTCCCGGCGTGACGAGCCTGCGCAAGGACGACCACGTAATCCCGCTGTACACGCCGGAATGCCGCCAGTGCAAATTCTGCCTGTCGCAGAAGACCAACCTGTGCCAGGCGATCCGCTCGACACAGGGCCGCGGCCTGATGCCGGATGCGACGTCCCGTTTTTCGCTGGACGGCCAGCCGATCTACCACTACATGGGCACCTCGACCTTCTCGAACTACATCGTGGTTCCCGAGATCGCCCTGGCCAAGGTGCGCAGTGACGCGCCGTTCGACAAGATCTGCTACATCGGTTGCGGCGTCACCACCGGCATCGGCGCCGTGATCTTCACCGCCAAGGTCGAAGCGGGCGCCAACGTGGTCGTGTTCGGCCTGGGCGGCATTGGCCTGAACGTGATCCAGGCGGCAAAAATGGTGGGCGCCGACAAGATCATCGGCGTCGACCTCAACCCTGAACGCGAAGCCATGGCGCGCAAGTTCGGCATGACCCATTTCATCAACCCGACCAAGGTCGAGAACGTGGTCGACACGATCATCGGGCTGACCGACGGCGGCGCCGACTACAGCTTCGAATGCGTGGGCAACGTCAACACCATGCGCCAGGCGCTGGAGTGCTGCCACAAGGGGTGGGGCCAGTCGATCATCATCGGCGTGGCGGCGGCGGGCCAGGAGATTTCGACCCGTCCGTTCCAGCTGGTGACCGGCCGCGAGTGGAAGGGTTCGGCCTTCGGCGGCGCGCGTGGCCGGACCGACGTGCCGAAGATCGTCGACTGGTATATGGAAAACAAGATCAATATCGACGACCTGATCACCCACCACCTGCCGCTGGACCGCATCAACGAAGGCTTCGACCTGATGAAGTCGGGCGAGTCGATCCGTTCGGTCGTGGTGTACTAAGTCGTTCTCTCGGCGGGCCCGCCCGGCCTGCCGCATATGCACATCCTGCGCGGCCTTCGGGCCGCGCTGTCGCATCAAACGGCGTCTTTACCGCCTGTTCCGCGATTTCGACCGTCTGTCGCAGCGCGCTGGGCGCCGTTTGCCACATTGCCTACAGTGCTTGCATCGCCGGCCGCGTCCGGCTTATCACTGGAGACAAGCCCATGTCACGCACCACATCGTCCCACTGGAAGCTGGCGCTTCCGTTTCTCTGCCTGGCCGCCCTGGCCACCTTCGCCGTGCCGACCCAGGCGGCGGCCGATGGCAAGGCGCGCGTGGTGCGGGTGGCGGCCGCCGACGAGCCATACGCCCTGGTGCGCGGCGCCTCCGGCAGCTTCGACATCAGCGGCAGCAGCGACGACTGGGACGATGTGCGCGCCGCCCAGCGCGCCATCGACGGCGAATTCATCTGGTTCCGCGACGGCGGCCGCAGCTACGTGATCCAGGATCCGGACACGCTCAAGCGGGCGCGCGCCGCCTGGGCGCCGCTCGACCGGCTGGGCGAGATGATGAAGGTCCACGGCAAGGAAATGGAACAGCACGGCAAGAAAATGGAAGCGCTCGGCCGGGACATGGAGCGCGCCGTGGCCAAGCCAGCCTTTACCCCGAGCAAGCGCGATATGCGCGAGGTCGATGCGGGGATGCAGGCGCTGAGCAAGCATATGGACCTGCTGAGCCAGCAGATGGCGGCGGCGCGCGACGATGCCGAACGCCGGATTATCCAGCAGAAGATGGCCGAGACCGGCAAGCGCATGTCCGACGCCGGCGAGCGCATCGGCGAAGCCTATGACGGCCCGCAGGCACGCCAGCAGCGCGCCTCGATGGAAGACATCGGCCGCCAGATGGAATTCGCCAACCAGCCGATGGAAAAGCTGGGCAAGCGCATGGGCGAATTGGGCAAGGAAATGGAGCGCGAGAGCAAGGCGGCCGACAGGACGGTACGCGCCCTGATCAGGGACGCGCACGCGAAAGGACTGGCCAGGACCGTGCCGACGGCGGGCTGAGCTTACTTCGCGCCCGGCAACATCGAGCCGGTTTCGCGATACCGCACATGCCATGAATAGGCTTTTTCCAGCACGTGCGGCGTCTGGCCGCCGCCCTTGCTGGCTTCTTCGACGTAGTCGCGCAGCATCTGCTTGTAGGGCTCGGCCACGCAGTTCTCGATGATGCGCTGGGCGCGTTCGCGCGGGGCCAGGCCGCGCAGGTCGGCCAGGCCGACATCGGTCACCACGACATCGACATCGTGTTCCGGATGGTCGACGTGCGAGACCATCGGCACGATGCTCGAGATCTTGCCGCCCTTGGCCGTGGCCTTGGTCGCGAACACCGACAGATAGGCATTGCGCGCGAAGTCGCCCGAGCCGCCGATCCCGTTCATCATGTGGGTGCCGCCGACGTGGGTCGAGTTGATATTGCCGTAGATGTCGAACTCGAGCGCCGTGTTGATGGCGATCAGCCCCAGGCGGCGGATGACCTCCGGATGGTTGCTCACTTCCTGCGGGCGCAGGATCAGGCGGTCCTTGTACTTCTCGAGGTCGGCGAACACCTGGCGCGCCTTCTGTTCGGACAGGGTGATCGAGGAACCGGAGGCGAAGTCGAGCTTGCCGGCGTCGAACAGGTCGAAGGTCGAATCCTGCAGCACTTCCGAGTACATGGTCAGGCCCTTGAACGGGCCGTCGATCATGCCGGCCAGCACGGCGTTGGCGATGGTGCCGATGCCGGCCTGGATCGGCATCAGGCTTTCGGTCAGGCGGCCGGCGGCGATTTCGGCATTGAAGAAACCGGTCAGGTGGCCGGCGATGGCGGCGGTGTCCGCGTCCGGCGGCTGGACCGTGGATGCACTGTCGAGCTTCTCGGTCATGACGATGGCCACGATTTTCTCGGGCGGGATCGCGATCGCGGTCGCGCCGATGCGGTCGCTCACGGTCATCACGGGCATCGGCTCGCGCTGCGGACGATGCTTGGGGATGAAGATGTCGTGCAGGCCTTCCAGCGCCGGCGACTGGGAGAGGTTGATCTCGACGATCACCTTGTCGGCCAGGATCGCGAAACTGGCGCTGTTGCCGACCGAGGTGGTCGGGATGATGGCGCCGTCTTCGGTGATCGCGATGGCCTCGATGATGGCGACATCGACCGGCGCGATCTGGCGCGTGCGCAGCAGCTCGACCGTCTCGGACAGGTGCTGGTCGATGAACATGACCTCGCCGCGGTTGATCGCGGCGCGCAGCTTGGGATCGGTCTGGAATGGCATGCGGCGCGCCAGCGCGCCGGCGGCGGCCAGTTCGGCGTCAGTGTCGCCGCCGAGCGAGGCGCCGGTGATCAGGGTAATCGCCAGCGGCGTCCTGCGCGCACGTTCGGCCAGCGCCAGCGGCACCGCCTTGGCGTCGCCGGCGCGGGTAAAACCGCTGGTGCCGACGGTCATGCCGTCGTGGATCCATTTGGCCGCCTCGGCGGCGCTGGTGATGCGCTCACGCAGCTGCGGCATGCGGACGCGGTCGTGGGCAAGGTGGTGATCGTGATGCATGGATTCTCCTCAGGGTCGGCTGGTTCGGACGTGGTAAGGCTTTGCTTTTCTTATTCGTATCAGGTGAGGCAGTAGTCGACCAGCGGCAGCGGCGCCGGCATATCGGCATCGCGCAGGTAGGTGCGCAGGTCGATCTCGATGGCGCGGCAGATGCTGTCCAGGGGCAGGTCGTTGGGTTCGATGCCGAACGGTTCTTCCAGTTCGTCGCCCAGCGCATCCAGGCCAAAGAAGGTATAGGCCACGATGGCGACCACGAACGGCGTCATGAAGCCGATCGAATCGACCAGGCCGAAAGGCAGCAGGAAGCAGTAGATATAAGCGGTACGGTGCAGCAGCAGCGTGTACGAATACGGAATGGGGGTATTCTTGATGCGCTCGCACGAGGCCGAGGCGGCGGTCAGCGCCGACATGGTGTGGTCGATATTGACGGCCAGGCAGGGGGCGATACGGCCTTCCTTGATGCAGCGCTGCAGGTCGTCGCCCATATAGCGCATCAGGCTGTCGGGCTTGTTGCTGGCGCGCGCCATGTCGTCGTACTCATCCGGCTGCAGCAGACTGGCCAGTTTTGGCGAACTCGGCTGGTCGCGCAGGTGGTCGCGCAGGGTGTGGACGAAGGCAATCGCGCGATAGATGATGCGGACCCGTGTATCCTGCAAACCATTACTTGCTAGGGCAGGGTGGGGATAGTCGATCAGGCTGCCGGTCTGGCGCGCCAGGTTACGGCAGCGCAGCACCAGTTCTCCCCACAGCTTGCGGCCTTCCCAGAAGCGGTCATAGGCCGAGTTGTTGCGAAAGCCGAGGAAGATCGCAATCGGCAGGCCGATCAGCGTGAAGGGAATCGTGGTCAGCGTGATCTTGAGATCCCACAGGTCGCCATGGGACCAGGTGACGAAGGTCGCCACTGCAATATTGACCAGGAGGGTGGGCAGGATTCGCGGGAGGACCGAGCCGCGCAGGAGGAGGAACAGCTTGAGCCCGGAGGGGCGCTCTCGGATAATCACGGAAGGGACCGCATTCGCAGAAAATAAACAGAGTCAAAAAAACTCACTAATATATGCGCAGTTAATCACTAATATCTTAGTAAGTCAAGTGCCTGCGTTCGCGCAATCGTCCCTTGATGTCGACAAATTCTTAACCCGGAGCACGCATTGACCCGTCGTATCACTCACCGCAACCTGCCCCAGCTTTTCCTGAAAGCGCGCGAATCGCTGATGTCGCATTTTCGTCCCGTCCTCAACCACTTCGGCGTCACCGAGCAGCAATGGCGTATCCTGCGCGTGCTGGACGAGCACGAACAGCTGGAGCCGCGCGAGATGTGCGAGATGTGCCAGATCCTGAGTCCGAGCATGACCGGCGTGCTGTCGCGCATGGAAGAACTGGGCCTGGTCGAGCGCCAGCGCGTGGCGGCCGACCAGCGCCGTATCTGGGTCCGGCTGGCGCCGAAGGGGGACAGGCTGATCGACGAGATCGCGCCGCTGATCGAGCAGCAATACAAATTGATCGAGGCCGCGTATGGCAGCGGTGTCGTCGATGACCTGTCGCGGGCGTTGGAGGGATTCATTGCGGCGCAGGCGACGCCGGTGGAGAGAGTGGAGTTACCGGCGACGACGAAGGCGATAAACAGCCGTCGGCCGTGAAGAGGCGGCGCTGTCGTGGGGGGGGGGGGGGCGGCCCCCCCCCACCGGGGAGGGCGGCGGGGAAAGGGGGGGGGGGTTGCCCCCGCCGCCCCCCCCCGCGGGGGCC
>NZ_JCASIL010000004.1:0-259007 GCF_059685725.1 Telluria sp. RT2P19 | reverse complement strand
TGTGGTTGTCCCGGCCCCGCCCTAGGGCTAAAACCCCCCGGCGGCTGTCTTCCGGCGGGGGTGGCGTGTGGCCGCCCGGCCCCCCACCACGACAGGGGATCGGACGTCGATCAATGCTGGTCGATCTTCCCGCGCCAGCCGCCAGTCTCGCTGCCACGCTTCTCGAGCAGCTCCTTGAAGTTGGCCAGGTTCGAACGTGCTTCCATGCGCACGGCGCCCAGGGCGTCGCCCAGGGTTTCGAGCGGGCCTTCCGGCTCGTAGTCCATCTGCAACGCGATGCGGGTGACGGTGTCGGAGATCTTGTGGAAGGTGACCACGCCACCGTTCTTGACGCCGGTGACGCTGCGCCACGCGATGCGGTTGTCCGGGATCTGCTCGGTGATCTCGGCATCCCATTCCTTGTCCTCGCCGGCCACGTTGGCCTTCCAGTGCAGGTGCTTGTCGTCCAGCTGGCGAATCTCTTTCACGCTCTTCATGAATTGCGGGAAATCCTCGAACTGGGTGAACTGGTTGTAGGCAGTACGCACAGGCACGTTGACTTCGATCGTTTCGACGATCGACGAGCTGGCGCCAAAGCCACGGTTTTGCTTGAACTTCTTCGACAGCAGGACGCCGCCAGCGGCCAGTGCGGCCACGGTAATTACACGACTCAACATAGTGTTCTCCTTGGTGGTGGGCCGCGACCATGTTCGACCAAGCCAACATGAAACGCAGCCCGTGGAATGCACATACGACGGGTTTCGCGACCTTGTCGCGAATCTGTCATTAAAATAAGCGAAAAGACAAGGGAGGGGCGCGCGGCTGGGAAATGGCATTTGAGAGAAGTTGCGCGATATTAATACGGTTTCCTGAGTGAAATCAAAGACGATGCGGCAGGAGGAGGTCAGATGAGCTTGCAAGGGGGATGCTTCTGCGGGGCGGTGCGCTACGAGGCGCATGGCGACCCTTTCAACAGCACGCTGTGCCATTGCTCGGATTGCCGCAAGGCGTCCGGCGCCCCGGCCATTGCCTGGTTCAGCGTCAAGACGACAAGCCTGCATTGGACCGCCAGCGCGCCGCAGCGGTTCCGCTCCAGCGAGCACGCGCTGCGCAGCTTTTGCCCTTCCTGCGGCACGACGCTCACCTGGCACGATGAACGCTGGCCCGACGAGATCGACCTCGCCACTGCCAGCCTCGACGATCCAGAGCTGGTTCCGCCGGCCGACCATACCTATGCGCGCAGCCGGCTGAGCTGGTTGATGCTGCAGGACGGCCTGCCCCAATACCAGAAGACGCGCGCGGAAGGCTGACAACCTCAATTCATGCGGACGGCATTGTTCTCCGGGAAGCAAGGTGCGATGATGGGATCATCCTGAAACCCCTGAGAGTGACTTCCATGAGCGCAACATCCGCCAACGGCATGCGCCGTCGACTTTGCCTCGCCCTGCCGCTTCCCGCATTGGCAGGCATGGCCGGTTCCGCCGCGCAAGCCCGCCCCTGGCCTCCGGCCGGGATCGGTCACACCAACCAGCATACGGGATTCGAAGTCGCGCTCAAGCTGGACATGTTCGGCGAGGTCAGCGAGCCGGTGGTGGTCGCGCAGAATGCCGAGCGCATCAAGCTCCACGGCGTGCATGCCGGCACGCCATGGAGCCTGGAATTCACGATCGTCCGCGTGGACCATGGCGGCCACCTGCGTGTGCTGACCAGGTTGACCAGCGGCGACGACGTCCTGGCCGCACCGGTACGCACCGCGGTGGTCGGCCAGCGGGTCGTCGTGCGCGCCGATGACGCGTTCAATGTCGCCATGTTGATCAGGCGCGTATAAGCCGCCTGCGCGCCGCTCGCGCAACGAAACTGGATGGGCATACAGTAAATCACGGCGGTATAATGGCCGGATGCAGACCCTCCTTCACAACCTCAATCCCGAACAACTTGCCGCGGTTACACTGCCTTCGCAGAGCGCGCTGATCCTTGCCGGCGCCGGTTCCGGCAAGACGCGCGTGCTGACCACGCGCATCGCCTGGCTGATCCAGACCAACCAGGTCTCGCCGGCCGGCATCATGGCGGTGACGTTCACGAACAAGGCCGCGAAGGAGATGCTCACGCGCCTGTCGGCCATGCTGCCGATCAATACGCGCGGCATGTGGATCGGCACCTTCCACGGCCTGTGCAACCGCCTGCTGCGCACGCACTACCGCGACGCCGCGCTGCCGCAGACCTTCCAGATCCTCGACTCGCAAGACCAGTTGTCGCTCATCAAGCGCATGCTCAAGGCGCACAACGTCGACGACGAGAAGTACCCGGCCAAGAACCTGATGTACTTCATCAACAACGCCAAGGACCAGGGCCTGCGCGCCTCGCAGGTCGAGGCCTACGATCCGATCGAGCGCCGCATGGTCGAGCTGTACGAGTTGTACGACCAGCAGTGCCAGCGCGAAGGCGTCGTCGACTTCGCCGAACTGCTGCTGCGTTCCTACGAGCTGCTGGCGCGCAACGGCCCGCTGCGCCATCATTACCAGATGCGTTTCCGCCACATCCTGGTCGACGAGTTCCAGGATACCAACGACCTGCAATACAACCTGCTGAAACTGCTGGCGGGGCAGGGCGAGACCGGCGGCGGCGCCATCTTCGCCGTGGGCGACGACGACCAGAGCATCTATGCCTTCCGCGGCGCCAACGTCGGCAATATGTCGGCCTTCGAGCGCGACTACCAGGTCAAGAACCTGATCAAGCTCGAGCAGAACTACCGCTCGCACGGCCATATCCTCGACAGCGCCAATTACCTGATCGCCAATAACACCAAGCGCCTGGGCAAGAACCTGCGCACGGATGCGGGCCAGGGCGAACCGGTGCGGGTCTACGAAGCCTCGTCCGACCTCGAAGAAGCGCAGTGGATCATCGAGGAGGCAAAAAGCCTCATGCATGAAGGCATGCCGCGCAACGAGATCGCGGTGCTGTACCGCAGCAATGCCCAGAGCCGGGTGATCGAGCATGCGCTGTTCGCTGCCGGCATTCCCTACACCGTGTACGGCGGCCTGCGCTACTTCCAGCGCGCCGAGGTCAAGCACGCCATCGCCTACCTGCAGCTGATGGACAACCCGCACAACGATTCGGCCTTCCTGCGGGTGGTGAACTTCCCCACCCGCGGCATCGGCGCGCGCTCGATCGAGCAGCTGCAGATGGCGGCCGACAGCCATGGCATCTCGCTGTACGCCGCGGTGCCCTACATGACCGGCAAGGCCGGCACGGTGCTGGGCGGCTTCGTCAAGCTGATCGAAGGCGCCCGTTTCGAGACCCAGCAACTACCGCTGCCCGAGCTGGTGCGCGTGGTGCTCGAGCGCAGCACGCTGCTCACGCATTACGCCAACGAGAAAGAAGGCGCCGACCGCATCGAGAACCTGGAGCAGATGGTCAACGCGGCGACCCAGTTCGTGCAAGAAGAAGGGTTCGGCATTGGCGCCCCGGCCCACCTCGGCCCGCCATCCCAGGCCCAGGCCGGCGAGGCGGTGGTCTACCAGGATGGCATCGAGATCCTCGACGGCGGCGCGCCGCTGCCGACCGTGATGTCGCCCCTGTCGGCCTTCCTGTCGCATGCCTCGCTCGAGGCGGGCGACGCCCAGGCCCAGGCCGGGCAAGAGGCGCTGCAACTGATGACGGTGCACTCGGCCAAGGGCCTGGAATTCGACGCGGTCTTCATCACCGGCCTCGAAGAAGGCCTGTTCCCGCACGAGAGCAGCGCGCGCGAGGCCGAGGGTGTCGATGAAGAACGGCGCCTGATGTACGTGGCGATCACGCGCGCGCGGCGCCGCCTGTACATGAGCTTTACCCAGCAGCGCATGCTGCACGGCCAGACCCGCTTCAACATGAAATCGCGCTTCTTCGACGAACTGCCCGAAGAAGCGCTCAAGTGGCTGTCGCCGCGCGTGCAAACCGCCTGGTTCGGCGGCCGCAAGCAGACAACGGCCTGGGACGACGCCAAGTTCCGCGACGGTGGCAGCGATAACAAGATCGCGCAGCAGATCACGCAAAAATCGGGCAATGGCACCGGTTGGCGCGTGGGCGAGTCGGTGGCCCACGCCAAGTTCGGCGAGGGCGTGATCGTCAATATCGAAGGCGGCGCCGGCGCGGCGCGGGCCCAGATCAATTTCGGTTCGGCCGGCATGAAGGTGCTGGACCTGTCGATCGCCAAGCTCGAGAAGCTCGGCCGCTGAAACGACGCAGGGTCGGCGGCGCAGCCACCGACCCTGCGTCAACCCATCACTTTTCCAGGCTGACCTTGTCGGCGGGCGCCGACTCCGGCTTGCCGAAAATCTCCCGATACCCCGCATACATCGCGCACTGCAGCAGCAGGATGAACAGGAAGATCACCCACATGATCACCACCCGCGCGAGACTATTCCCACCCAGCAGCATGGCGATCACCATGCACACTGCAAAGAAGATCGCGAACCAGGCCAGCAGCAGCACCAGGAACACGCCCGCGCTGCGTTTCACGGCAAAGAAGCTGTAGAACACCGCCTTGAACGGCGGCATCTTCTGCCAGTAGGTCAGCGGGGCCGCGAAGCACAGCGAAATGAGCGCCGCCACGTCGAGCGCGAAGATCAGGAACATCGCCAGTACGTCCGAGCCCGCCAGCACCGCCGGGGTGCCGGTCGTGCCTTGCGCCCGCACCTGCTCCCAGAATCCGGGATCGACGGCGAAGCGGGTGACCAGCGCCAGCACCAGCGACACGCCCAGGTAGACCACGCCGACCTTGCACAGTTCGCGCAGCACCGGCTTGCGGAAACCCGTCAGCAGCACGGCGGGCGAGACCCGCTGGCCGCTCTCGATCAGCGAGCACGCCATCATGAACGCCATCGAGAACGACGGGATCAAGACCACCGCCACCATCGGCCCCAGCAGCGGCACGGCGCTGATCAGGATGCTGACCAGGATGTTGGCGAACAGCAGCGTGGTCAGGGCCGCGGGTTGTTGACGGAACAGGCTGGCGCCGCGTTTGAGCCAGATCCAGCCGGTAATAGCAGGCAAATTGTTCATTTAGGGCAAGTTCGGCGCCGGGCAAGCGATGCGCTCGCGCAGGATGCGTTCGAAATGGGTCGGATCGTGCGGCGTGAGCAGCTCGGCCGCACGGGGAAGATGCAGATCATACAGGCGCGACAGCCAGAAGCGAAGGGCGCCGGCGCGCAGCATCGGCTGCCAGGCGACTTGCTCGTCGCTCGTGAATGGTCGCACCGCATGATAGGCCGCCAGCAGCGCGCGCACGCGGGCTTCGTCGAGAGTCCCGGTGGCCAGGTCGACGCACCAGTCGTTGACGGTCACGGCGACGTCGTACAGCCAGGTGTCGACGCCGGCGAAATAGAAGTCGAAGCAGCCGCTCAGGCGCTCGCCCTCGAACATGACGTTGTTACGGAACAGGTCGGCATGCACGGGACCGCGTGCGAGCCTCGCATAGGTCGCGCCAGCGGCGAATTCGGCCTGGTAGCTGACCTCGCTGCGCAATAGCGCGGCTTCGGCCCCGGTCAGGAACGGCAGGACGGTGGGAGCGGTGTCCACCCACCAGTCGAGGCCACGCAGGTTCGGCTGGTGCAATGCGAAATCCTGGGCCGCCAGGTGCATGCGCGCCAGCATGCGGCCGACTTCGCCACAGTGCACCGGCTGCGGGTCGAGCTGCGAGCTGCCTTGCAGGCGGCTGACGATGATCGCCGGCTTGCCCTGCAGGGTCACGACGAGCTCGCCGTCCACATTCGGGACGGGCGCCGGCACGGGAATGCCGCGCTCGGCAAGGTGGGCCATCAGCTTGACGTAGAAGGGGAGCTGGTCGAAGCGCAGGTTCTCGAAGATCGTCAGCACATACTGGCCGGACTGAGCACCCTGCGCCGTATTCAGGAAAAAATTGCTGTTGTCGATGCCGGAGGAAATGCCTTCGAGCCCGACGGCTTGGCCGAGCGGGTACTGCTTGATCCACTGGTGAAGGTCATCCAGCGAGATCGCGGTAAATACTGCCATGTGCTAGCAAAAGAGTAGGTGAGAGCCCGCCGCCGCGGCCTTGCGCCGCGGCTGTTGGGATCATTGTTTGGTGGTCGGCTCCAGCGCGGGCGGCGGCGGCACGTCGGCGCGGGCGGGAACGCCCGGACGAGCGGGCGCCGGCGCGACCGGCTGCTCGGCTGTGTCCTGCTTCTTGGGATTGCCAAAGTCGAATTCCATCACCGTCCATTGTGGGGCACGGATATTGTTGCTGGTGGCATCGCCGGGTTGGGCATTACCAGGTGCAACGTTAGGCTTCATGATGTAGCGGCTCGGACCGCTCTCTACCTCGACCTGGGTGACCGTACCATCGTTGCTGCGACGCTCGTTGATCTTGGTGCGCTCGCGCGGTGGAATCGTGGTGGCCGGTGTATCGCTGCCCGGCTCGATGCGCTCGAGCTGGGGCGGTGCATCGCTGGGACGCTGCTGGTTCTGCGGCGGCGTCGGCGTCGGTTGCGTCGGGGGCAGCGTCGACTGCTGGGCCGCGGCGAAGCCGGCGTGGGCGAGCAGGCAGAGCGCCAGGAGGGCAAAGCGGGGTGTCGAGCGCAGCATGATAGTCACCTAATGTCGTTTAATCCATTGTAGCAAACAGCGCCGCTTCCCTGTGAAAAGTGTGCCAAAAGCCTATGTTTGCGGCAGCGAAATGACATCAAGGCACAGGCGCGGCCGCTCATGCGGATTCTGCGATAATGAGGGTTACCCTGGCGCCACCAATGGCGCCGCCTGCCGAATCCTGAATGTCACCCCCTATGGACAATACCCTGCTGCTCGTTGACGGTTCCAGTTATCTCTATCGCGCCTACCACGCGCTGCCCGACCTGCGCAGCCCCGATGGCTTCCCGACCGGCGCCATGCATGGCATGGTCAATATGCTGCGCCGCCTGCGCGCCGATTTCCCGGCGGCCTATATCGCCTGCGTCTTCGATGCCAAGGGCAAGACGTTCCGTGACGACCTGTATCCCGAATACAAGGCGACGCGCGCGTCGATGCCGGAAGACCTGGGCAAGCAGATCGAACCGATCCACGAAGTGGTGCGCTATATGGGCTGGCCGATCCTGATGGTCGATGGCGTCGAAGCCGATGACGTGATCGGCACCCTGGCCGTGCAGGCGACGGCGCGCGGCATGAAGACCGTGGTTTCGACCGGCGACAAGGACCTGGCGCAATTGGTCAACGATAAAGTCATGCTGATCAATACCATGACCAACGAGCGCATGGACGAGGCCGGCGTGCTGGCGAAATTCGGCGTCGCGCCGAACCGCATCATCGACTACCTGACCCTGGTCGGCGACACCGTCGACAACGTGCCGGGCGTGGCCAAGTGCGGCCCCAAGACGGCGGTCAAGTGGCTCACCCTGCACGGCTCGCTGGATGGCGTGATCGAGAATGCGGCCAGCATCGGCGGCGCCGTCGGCGCCAACCTGCAGGCGGCCCTGGAGTGGCTGCCGAAAGGCCGCGAGCTGATCACCGTCAAGACCGACTGCGACCTGGTCAAGCACGTGATTTCGTTCGAAGAGTCGCTGGTCGCCCGTCCGGAAGACGCCGAGGCGCTGCGCGACTTTTTCCAGCGCTACGGCTTCAAGACCATGTTGCGCGACCTGGGCGGCGCGAAACCGGGTGACGGCAGCGTGCGTCCGGCCGCCGGCAGCGCGCCGGGGGGCGGGCCGCTGAACTCGCCGGAAGGCGCGGCCACGCTGGCCGGCATGCCGGTCATCAAGGGCGAATACGAAACCATCCTGACCGACGAACAGCTCGACAAATGGCTGGCGCTGGTGAATGCGGCGGCGCTGACCTCGGTCGATACCGAAACCACCTCGCTCGACCCGATGACGGCCGAGATGGTCGGCATCTCGCTGTCGGTCGAGACCGGCAAGGGCGCCTACATCCCGGTGGCGCACCGCTATGCCGGCGCGCCCGACCAGCTGTCGCGCGAGCACGTGCTGGACAAAATGCGCGCCTGGCTCGAGAATCCGGCCAAGCCGAAGCTGGGCCAGAACCTCAAGTACGACATGCATATCTTCGCCAACCACGGCGTGACCCTGAAGGGCATCGTGCACGACACGCTGCTGCAGTCGTATGTGTTCGAATCGCACAAGCCGCACGATATGGACACGATGGCGATGCGCCATTTGGGCTACACCACGATTCCCTATGTGGACGTGTGCGGCAAGGGCGCCAAGCAGATCTGCTTCGACCAGGTCGAGCTGGCGCGCGCCACCGAATACGCGGGCGAGGATTCGGACATCACCCTGCGCCTGCACCAGAGCATGCTGCCGGAGGTCGAGAAGGACAAGGGCCTCGCCTATATCTACCGCGAGATCGAGATGCCGACCATGGAAGTACTGCACAAGATCGAGCGCAACGGCGTGCTGATCGACAGTGCGCTGCTCGACGTGCAGTCGGGCGAACTGGGCAAGCGCATGATGGAGCTGGAACAGCAGGCCTACGAAGCGGCCGGCGGCCCGTTCAACCTGGGTTCGCCGAAACAGATCGGCGAGATCTTCTTCGGTAAGCTCGGCCTGCCGGTGATCAAGAAGACCGCGACCGGCGCGCCGTCGACCGACGAGGAAGTGCTGCAGAAGCTGGCCGAGGATTATCCGTTGCCGAAGATCCTGCTCGAGCACCGCGGCATGTCCAAGCTCAAGTCGACCTATACCGACAAGCTGCCGAAGATGGTCAACCCGAACACGGGCCGCGTGCACACCAATTACGCGCAGGCGGTGGCCATCACCGGACGCCTGTCCTCGAACGAACCGAACCTGCAGAACATCCCGGTGCGCAACGCCGAAGGCCGCCGCATCCGCGAGGCGTTCATCGCCGCGCCGGGACACGTGATCGTCTCGGCCGACTATTCGCAGATCGAGCTGCGCATCATGGCGCATATCTCGGGCGATGCGGCGATGTTGAAAGCGTTTGCCGACGGCGAGGACATCCACCGCGCCACCGCCGCCGAGATCTTCGGCGTTCCGCCAAGCGACGTGCAAAGCGAACAGCGCCGCTACGCCAAGGTCATCAACTTCGGCCTGATCTACGGCATGAGCGCCTTCGGCCTGGCCGGGAACCTGGGCATCGAACGCGCCGCGGCCGCCAACTATATCGAGCGTTATTTCGCGCGCTTTTCGGGCGTGAAGCAGTACATGGACAACACGCGCCTGGAAGCGAAGGCGCGCGGCTATGTCGAGACCGTGTTCGGCCGCCGCCTGTGGCTCCCGGAGATCAATTCGCCGAACGGCCCCCGCCGCGCCGGCGCCGAACGCGCCGCGATCAATGCGCCGATGCAGGGCACGGCGGCCGACCTGATCAAGCTGGCGATGATTGCCGTCCAGGGTTGGCTGGAGGCCGACAAGCTGGGTACCCGCATGATCATGCAGGTGCACGACGAACTGGTGCTCGAGGTGCCGGAAGGCGAGCTGGAACTGGTGCGGGTCAAGCTGCCGGAACTGATGGCGGGCGTGGCCAGGCTGAATGTTCCGCTGCTGGCCGAGACCGGCGTCGGCAAGAACTGGGAAGAGGCGCACTGAGTTCGCCGGTCCGTTCCCATGCAAGCGCTCCCGATTCGCCTTCGCCCGCAACAAGACCTGCGCACTGCGCTCGATGCGATCCTGCTCGACGCAGGGCTTGGCGCCGCGTTCGTGGTGCAGGGGATCGGCAGCCTGAGCGTCGCCCGGATTCGATTGGCTGGCAAGGATGACGCCATCGAATTACGCGGCGACCTTGAAATCCTCACCCTGGCCGGATCCCTGTCGCCCGACGGCGGACATCTGCACGTCTCGGTAGCCGATGCGCAGGGTCGCGTGGTGGGCGGCCACGTGGCGCCAGGCTGCATCGTTCGCACGACAGCAGAGATCCTGCTGGCGGTCTTGCCCGGTGTTCGCTTTGCGCGCGAACCCGATGCCGAGTCAGGCTGGAACGAGCTGGCGATCCACAGCTTGCCCCATGCGCCAGGCAGCTGAATCGTCGTCGCGCGCCGCGTCGAAGCGATGGCGCGGCTGATCGAACATGACTGTCCGGGGAGCGCCGGTGTTTTCTCAACTACTTGTTGGCAGCAGCACTCGACCGTATATGCCAGTTTCATGCGGCGCATCCCTCCCAGGGCTTGATCACGACGAGCGGGACGATGGCTGACAGGCAGCCATGATCCCGGCGCCGGCGTGGCGTGGCGGCATGAACGAGGATGGCATGCACGCGTCCGACGGCGTCACGGTATGCGGCGCGGCGCGATCCCTCGTCGTCGCTGGCGCTGCGGGTGGCGCGCTCCCGCCCCTGGGCCTCTGCATGGACCGGGCTTGTGCCATCCATCCCTGGCGCGCGTACAAGCGCCCACAAGCGATGCTAAACTGGCAAGCCTGTCCAACACTGTCCAGAAGGGGAAATCCATGAAAGATCTCGTCAACGACGGCAACAGCCTGCTGGGCGCCAGCGCCTACGACGACGGCGTGCAGCGGCGCGACTTTTTGAAGGCCGCGGTCGGCGCCGGCTTCGCCGCGGCCGCGCTGCCGGTGGTCGCGCAGACCCAGGTCCAGACCGATACCGAAGGGCTCGATGCGGCCGACAGCATCCTGGTCATCGAGGGCCAGGACGTGCCGGTGTATCGCGCCCAGCCGCGCGGCAAGACCGATGTCCCGGTCATCCTGGTCATTTCCGAGATCTTCGGCGTGCATGAACACATCAAGGACGTGGCGCGCCGCTTCGCCAAGCAGGGCTATATGGCGATCGCGCCCGACCTGTTCGTGCGCCAGGGCGATGCAAGCAAGGTCGAGGCGATCCCAGACCTGATCAAGAACATCGTCTCGAAGACGCCGGACGCGCAGGTCATGTCCGACCTCGACAGGGTCGTCGACTGGGCCAAGCAGCGTGGCGGCGATACCACCAAGCTGGGCATCACCGGCTTCTGCTGGGGCGGGCGCATCACCTGGCTGTACGCGGCGCACAACCTGGACGTCAAGGCCGGGGTGGCCTGGTACGGCCGCCTGGTGGGCGAGGCGACGTCGTTCACGCCGAAGCACCCGATCGACGTCGCCCAGAACCTGAAAGTGCCGGTGCTGGGCCTGTACGGCGCCAAGGACACCGGCATCCCGCTGGAGACGGTCACGCGCATGCAGGCCGCTCTCGACAAGGGCAACAGCCGCTCGACCATCCATGTCTATCCGGAGTCGGGTCACGCCTTCCATGCGGACTATCGGCCAAGCTTCAACGCGGCCGACGCGGCGGACGGCTGGAACCGCACACTGGCCTGGTTCCGCAAGAACGGCGTCGCCTGACGCCTGAACCTGGCCTGTCTCTTCAGCCTTAGACGGCCGCGGGCCGGGAGCGGTACAATGCCCGGTTTGCGGATCGTCGCAAGAACAGAACACGAGGCTTTCAAATCGACCCGCTTTTCGACCCGACCCTGAGTTCCATCCTGCTGGCGACCGTGATCGCCGGCGTCGTCAGCATTTCCGGGGCTGCCCTTTTCTCGTTTGCCCTGCTGTCGAAAGTGGTCGAGAAGATGGTCAGCCTGTCGGTCGGCATCATGCTGGCGACCTCGCTGCTGCACGCACTGCCCGAGGCCTTCGAATCGGGCGCCGACATCAAGAGCCTGTTCGCCACCCTGCTGGCGGGCCTGCTGGCGTTCTTCCTGCTCGAGAAAGTGGCGCTGCTGCGCCATTCGCATCACCACGAAGGCGATGGGCACCACCACGCCCACGGCCATGACGCGCGCGAGGCCGGCAAGTCGGGCTGGATGATCCTGCTCGGCGACGGCATGCACAATTTCACCGACGGCATCCTGATCGCGGCGGCCTTCCTGGCCGACCCGGAGGTTGGCATCGTGACCGCGCTGGCCATCGTCGCCCACGAGATCCCGCAAGAAATCGGCGACTTCATCGTCCTGCTCAACGCCGGTTTCTCGCGCCTGCGCGCCTATGTGTTCAACCTGCTGTGCAGCCTGCTGGCGGTGGCGGGCGGCCTGCTGGGCTACTTCACGCTGGACCAGGCCAGCGGCCTGATTCCCTACGTGCTGGTGTTCGCCTCGTCGGGCTTCATCTATATCGCGGTGAGCGACCTGATGCCGCAGATGCAGCGCCGGGCGACATTGAAGGAGACGGTGCCGCAGGTGTTCCTGATCGGCCTGGGCGTGGCGATCGTGGTGGCGCTGCACGCCTTCTGAAACAACAGGGCTTCACGAAGAAGCCCTTTTGTATATCAATCAGCACCTTTTGCGACCGGCCGCGCCGGATCGCCGACCCACTCGCTCCACGATCCCGGGTACAGGCTGGCGCCCGGCATGCCGGCCACTTCCAGCGCCAGCAGGTTGTGGCAGGCGGTCACGCCCGAGCCGCACTGCATGATGGCTTGCCGCGGATCGTCGACCAGCGCACCGAATTCCGTGCGCAGCTGCTGCGCATCCTTGAACCGGCCATCGGCCTGCAGGTTGTCCTTGAAGAAGCGGTTTTTCGCGCCCGGGATGTGGCCGCCGACCGGATCGATGGTCTCGTTCTCGCCGCGGAAGCGGTCGGCAGCGCGGGCGTCGATCACGATGCGCTGGCCGCTGTCCAGGTTGTCCATCACCTCGCGCACCGTCACGGTCGGCACGAAAGGCGCGCGCACGCTCAGCGAACCGCGCGGCCTGGCGGGGGCCTCGGTCGACAGGGGCTGACCCAGCGCCTGCCAGGCCGCCATGCCGCCGTCGAGCACGGCGACCGCCTCGTGGCCCAGCCAGCGCAACAGCCACCACAGGCGCGCCGCGAACATGCCGCCGTGGGCGTCGTAGGCCACCACCTGCGTGTCGTCGTCGACGCCGAACGAGCGCAAGGCGTCGGCCAGCGCTTCTTTTTCGGGCAGCGGATGGCGGCCCAGGAACACGCCATCCGGGCCGCGCTTGGCGCCCGACAGCACGGTCTCGATGTCGGCGAATACCGCGTTCGGCAGGTGGCCGACGGCATAGCCGTCGCGGCCGGCGGCGAGGTTCATCAGGTCGTGGCGGCAGTCCGCCACGACCCACTTCGGGTCGTCGATGCGGGCGGCCAGCTCGCTGGCCGAAATCAGGGTCTTGAACATGGGTAAGGGCTCCTTCTACGATTCGCTGACCACGGGGTCCTGGTCCTTGACGACGGCGCCGCGCGCCGTCTTGCGGGTATTGTAGAACGTCGCGGCCAGTCCCGAGACCAGGATCACTCCGATGCCCAGCCAGACATGCCAGTCGAAGGCGTCGCCCCACAGGATCAGGCCCCACAGCGTGGAGAACACGATGCCGGTGTATTGCAGGTTGGCCACCACCAGCACCTTGCCGACGCGGTAGGCGCGGGTCATGCACATCTGGGCGATCAGGGCGGCGCCGCCGATCCCCAGCAGCAGCAGGAAGCCATACAGCGTGTGCGCGTGGAACAGGGCGCCCTGCGGGCCGTCGCCGGCCACGGTGGCGAACAGGCCGACCAGGGTCGTGGTCAGCGAAAAATAGAACACCACGCGGTATTCGGGCTCGCCCAACTGGCCAAGTTTACGCACCTGCATATAGGCCATGGCCGAGATCATCGACGAACACACGCCGGCCAGGCCGCCCAGCCACTGGTTGGTCTGGACCGCCGGCTGCAGCACCATCGTCACGCCGAAGAAGCTGGAGGCGATCGCCAGCACGAGCGGCCACTCGGCGTGTTTCGTCCTGGTCCACCAGCCCATCGCAAACATCCCGGCCGCGATCCAGATCGGCGCCATGTAGTTGAGCGTCATGGCGGTGGCCAGCGGCAGGCGGCCGATGGCGAAGAACCACAGCCACAGCGAGACCACGCCGACCAGGCTGCGCCACAGGTGGGCCTTGCCGAAATTGGTCTTGAAGGTGCCGCCCTGGTGGCGCACCATGACCAGCAGGATGAGGGTGCCGATCAGGCCCCGGTACATCAGCAGTTCGGAGGTGGAATAGAACTCGGAAGCCAGCTTCACGCCCGCGCCCATGGCGGCGAACGCGAAGCTGGCGTACAACATCCAGAGGGAAGCCATCGGATTTCCAGTGAAGGACCGTGCGGCCTGGAGGTCGCGCGGTCCGTGGGCGCCGGGGCGGCGCCGGTTTTACAACCTAGGGTTACAACGAGATTTTGCTGCGGTACCACTCATGGAAGTGCTGCATGCCGTCTTCCATGGGCGACTGGTAAGGACCGACTTCATTGACGCCGCGCGCCAGCAGGATCTTGCGGCCGGCGTCCATGCGCAGGCCGATTTCATCGTCCTCGACCGCGGTCTCCATATAGGCGGCGCGCTCGGCCTCGACGAATTCGCGCTCGAACAGCACGATCTCTTCGGGGTAGTAGAACTCGACCACGTTGCGGGTCTTCTGCGGGCCGTCCGGCCACAGGGTCGACACCACCAGCACGTTCGGGTACCACTCGACCATGATGTTCGGGTACAGCGTCAGCCAGATCGCGCCGTACTTGGGTGGCTGGCCGTTGTTGAACTTCAGGACCTGCTCCTGCCAGCGTTTGTACGCCGGCGAGCCGGCTTTCTGCAGCGCGCGGTTCACACCCACGGTCTGCACGCTGTAGTCGCTGCCGAATTCCCATTTCAGGTCGTCGCACGAGACGAAGTTGCCCAGTCCCGGATGGAAAGGTTCGACGTGGTAATCCTCGAGATAGACCTCGATGAAGGTCTTCCAGTTGTAGTCGCACTGGTGGACTTCGACGTGGTCGAGCATATAGCCCGTGAAGTCCAGGTCCTTCGTCACCGACATGCGGCCCAGCTTCTCCATCACGTTGTAGCCGTTCTGTTCGAACAGCAGGCCGTTCCAGTTCTGCAGCGGCGTCCTGGACAGGTTCAGGCACGGCGTGTCCGCGAAATGCGGTGCGCCGATCAATTCGCCCTTCAGGTCATAGGTCCAGCGGTGCAGCGGGCACACGATGTTCTTCGCATTGCCGCGGCCATTGAACATCAACGCCTGGCGGTGACGGCAGACGTTGGACAGCACTTCGATGCCGCCGGCGTTACGCACCAGCATGCGGCCTTCGTGTTCGGAGGCGAGCGTCGCGAAATCACCGGTTTCCGGCACCATCAATTCATGGCCGATGTAGCGCGGGCCATTGTGGAACAGTTGCTGCATCTCGCGCTTGAGCAGCGCATCATCAAAGTACACATTTACCGGAAGCTGTGCGTTAGAGCGCGCCAGCTTGGCGTGGGTAGCCAGATCGGACATCCCAACCCCCCTTTAAGTAAGCTTCCAAAGAAGAGAAAGAATCCAAAGACCAGTATTTAAGTAGAGGAATACGGTATTTCGGACAGAACCGGAGATTATACTGTGGAACAGGCCCTACCGTCTCGGGCCGGCGCGAGATTGTGGTGTGCAGATATTGATATATTGCCCTGAAGGCATCGTTTTCATGATGAAAATGAGCAGGTGAGGGGCGTCCGCCGGATTCTCGACGCGCTTGTTAATTGCGAATGCTGCAATGTGCGCCCCCCGTGGGGTGGGATTGATCTAAAATACGCGATTGGATTGACCCACGGCGCACAACTGGGCGCCCTCACGATACCGACTTATGGCAAAGAATATGACAGCGGACAGCGCGCCGGCAGCAGCGGCTGCTGTGGCAACTGCACCGCAATCCTTCGAGCAGGCGATGGCCGAACTGGCCCAGCTCGTGACACAGATGGAATCCGGCGCCTTGCCGCTGGAAGCCTCGGTCGCGGCGTATGCGCGCGGCTCCGAACTGGTCAAGTATTGCGCGGCGCAGCTCGAGAAAGTCGAGTCCCAGGTCAAGGTACTCGAAGGCGACATGCTCAAGCCATTCAGCGACGAGGAGGCGCAGTGAAGCCCGAGCTGATGATGGCCCAGGATTTCAGCGCCTGGACCCGCGAGGTCCAGGCCAGGGTCGAACAGGCGCTCGAGGCCTTCCTGCCTCCAGCCGAGCGGGTGCCCCACAAGCTGCACGAAGCAATGCGCTACACCACGCTGGGCGGCGGCAAGCGCGTGCGCCCGCTGCTGGCGTATGCCGCCGGCGCGCTGTTCGACGCCGATCCCTCGGCGCTGGCCCGGGTCGCGAGCGCGGTCGAGATGATCCACGTGTATTCGCTGGTGCACGACGACATGCCGTGCATGGACGACGACGCCCTGCGCCGCGGCAAGCCGACGGTGCACGTGGCCTATGACGAAGCGACCGCGCTGCTGGTCGGCGACACCCTGCAGGCGCAGGCCTTCGAGGTGGTGGCCGGCACCGACACCGCGACCGTGCCGCCGGCGCGCCAGCTGACGATGGTGCGCCTGCTGGCCGAGGCCGCGGGGTCGAGCGGCATGTGCGGCGGCCAGGCAATCGACCTCGATAGCGTCGGCCTGTCGCTCACCCGTGAACAGCTCGAGCGCATGCATCAACTGAAGACCGGCGCCATGCTGCGCGTCTCGGTGCTGCTCGGCGCGCTCGCCGGGCGCGACCTGGCGCCGCACGAACGCGAGGCGCTCGATGCATACTCGAGCGCGGTCGGCCTGGCGTTCCAGGTGGTCGACGACGTGCTCGACGCCACCGCCGATTCGGCCACGCTCGGCAAGACCGCCGGCAAGGACGCGGCCGATAACAAACCGACCTATGTGTCGATCCTCGGCCTGGAGCCATCGCGCGCGCTGGCCGAGCAACTGCGGCGTGACGCGCACGAAGCGCTGGCGCCATTTGGAGACAAAGCACAGCGTCTGCGCGAACTGGCAGACCTGATCGTGCAGCGGAAGGCCTAAATGAACCTGCTAGAAAAAATCAACGACCCATCCGACCTGCGCAAGCTGCCGCGCACCCAGCTCACGCCATTGGCGCACGAGCTGCGCCAGTTCCTGCTCGAGTCGGTGTCCAAGACCGGTGGCCACCTGTCGTCCAACCTGGGCACGGTGGAACTGACGATCGCGCTGCACTATGTGTACGACACACCGCGCGACCGCATCGTATGGGACGTCGGCCACCAGACCTATTCGCACAAGATCCTCACCGGTCGCCGCGGCCGCATGCCGAGCCTGCGCCAGCTGAACGGCCTGTCGGGCTTCCCGAAGCGCGACGAGAGCGAATACGACACCTTCGGCACCGCCCACTCGTCGACCTCGATCTCGGCCGCGCTGGGCATGGCCGCCGCGGCCAAGCTGAAAGGCGAGGACCGCCACGCGATCGCCGTCATCGGCGACGGCTCCATGACCGCCGGCATGGCGTTCGAGGCGCTCAATAACGCGGGCGTGCAGGAAGACGTCAACCTGCTGGTGATCCTGAACGACAACGACATGTCGATCTCGCCGCCGGTCGGCGCCCTGAACCGCTACCTGGCGCGCCTGCTGTCGGGCCAGTTCTATGCCGCCGCCAAGAACGTGGGCAAGAGCGTGCTGCCCGCGCCGGTGCTGGATCTTGCCCGCAAGCTCGAGGAGCACGCCAAGGGCATGGTGGTCCCGGCCACGATGTTCGAGGAATTCGGCTTCAACTACATCGGCCCGATCGACGGCCACGACCTCGAGTCGCTGATCCCGACGCTGGAAAACATCAAGAAGCTCAAGGGCCCGCAATTCCTGCACGTGGTGACCAAGAAAGGCCAGGGCTACAAGCTGGCCGAGGCCGAGCCGATCCTGTACCACGGCACCGGCAAGTTCAACCACCTCGAGGGCATCAAGCCGTCCACCGCGCCGAGCAAGATCACCTATACCGAGGTATTCGGCAACTGGCTGTGCGACATGGCCGCCGCCGACAAGCGCCTGGTCGGCATCACGCCCGCCATGCGCGAAGGCTCGGGCATGGTGCGCTTCCACCAGCAGTATCCGGAGCGCTACTTCGACGTCGGCATCGCCGAGCAGCACTCGGTGACTTTCGGGGCCGGCATCGCCACCGAGGGCCTCAAGCCGGTGGTCGCGATCTATTCGACCTTCCTGCAGCGCGCCTACGACCAGCTGATCCACGACGTGGCGCTGCAAAACCTCGACGTGACGTTCGCGCTCGACCGCGCGGGCCTGGTCGGCGCCGACGGCGCGACCCACGCCGGCAACTACGACCTGGCCTACCTGCGCTGCATTCCGAACATGGTCGTGATGGCCGCATCAAGCGAAAACGAATGCCGCCAGATGCTGACCACCGCTTACCACTATCCGGGCCCGGCCGCGGTGCGCTATCCGCGCGGCGCCGGCGTGGGCGCCCCGATCGTCGAGGCCCTGACCTCGATCGAGATCGGCAAGGGCGAAGTGCGCCGCACGGGTAAAGAGGTCGCGATCCTGGCCTTCGGTTCGATGGTGGCGCCGAGCCTGAAGGCCGGCGAGGAGCTCGATGCGACGGTAGCGAACATGCGCTTCGTGAAGCCGCTCGACGTCGAGCTGGTCAAGCGCCTGGCGCAGGAACACGACTTCCTGGTGACGGTGGAAGAGGGCTGCATCATGGGCGGCGCCGGCGCCGCCGTGATGGAAGCGCTGGCCGCGGCCGGCATCGCCAGGCCGGTGCTGAACCTCGGCCTGCCGGACAACTTCATCGACCAGGGCGATCCAGTGGCGCTGCTGGCGTCCGTCGGCCTGGATGCGACGGGCATTGCGGCGTCGATCCGCGCGCGCCTGGTGGCGCAGGGCGAACCGCGGCTGGTGGTCAATAACGGCTGACCGATCTGCTGGATGCAGAGCAGACAAGCCCTTCGTTCGCAAGAACGAGGGGCTTCTTGCTTTTTCAGGCCCCGCCTGGGTAGTTTCTCTACCGCGTGGTACGGGTACAAAAATGCACGGCGGCGGCCGTGACGGCGAAGCCGGCCAGCGTCATGGCCCCGAGCCGCTCGTCCAGGATCACGAATCCCATCAGGGCCGTCGTTCCCGGGACCAGGTAGAACAGGCTGGCGACCTGGCTCGCCTGGCCCTTGCGCATCATGAGGAACAGCAGGCTGACGGCGCCGATCGAGTTGACGATCGACAGCCAGCTGGACGCCAGCAGCAGCGTGGGTGTCCAGACGGCCTGGAAGTCTTCGACCCACCAGGCGAGCGGCGGCGCGACGCCGCTGGCGACGGCCAGCTGGATGAAGCCGCCGGTGCGCAGGTCGGCGTCGGCGCAGAATTTTTTCTGGTAAAGGGTGCCCAGCGTGATCCCGGCCAGGGCCAGGACGAGCGCGCCAAGGCCAAGGAGGCTGGCGCCACCCAGGCGGTCCGCGACCACCAGCGCCACGCCGGCCACGCCCCCGGCCAGGCCGAGCCACTGGCGGCCGCTGACTGTTTCGTGCAGGAAGACGTTGGCGCCAAGCGCGGTGAACAGCGGCATGGTGCCGACGATCAGGGCCGAGACGCCGGCGCTCACGCCCAGCTTCAGGCCGGTGTACAGGCCGGAAAACTGCAGGGCCTGCACCAGCAGGCCGACCACGACCAGGTGCGCCGCAGGCTTCCAGCCCGCCGGCCACGGCGCCCGGGTCACCAGCGCGATCGCCAGCAGCACCAGCGCCGCCAGCGCGAAGCGCAGCAGCAGCAGGGTGAACGGACCGGCGTGCGGCAGCGCCAGCTTGCCGACCACATAGCCCGAGCTCCACATCAGGATGAACAGGAAGGGCAGGGTGGATGCAGGTACTGCGAACCCTGGCCTGGCAATGCTGGATGTCGTCATGGTCTTCTCCGGTAGTGAGAAGACCAGCTTACTGCCGTGTATTTACAGATACAATACATTCAACCGATGACATATTGTTTCCAATGGGGATGCCATGAGCGAGTTGGCGCCGCGCGACTTTTCTGATCTCTGGCCGTTCGTCCAGGTCGTCGACACCGGCAGTTTCTCCGAAGCGGCGCGCCGGATGGGCACGACCAAGGCCAGCGTCAGCAAGGCGGTGGCGCGGCTCGAGAAGGCCTTGCAGGTCAAGCTGCTGAACCGCTCGACGCGCCGCGTCGCCCTTTCTGACGCGGGACGCGACATCTACCAGCACGCGCTGCGCATGATCGAAGAGGGCCGGGCCATCGAGGCCGCGGCGGCGGGCATGCAGTCGGGGCCGGGCGGCACGCTGCGCGTGAGCACCTCGATGGCGTTCGGCAACACGCAACTGGCCGCGCTGCTGCCCGGTTTCATGGCGCGCTACCCCGCCGTGCGCGTGGTGCTGGCGCTGACCGATCGCCACGTCGACCTGGCCGAAGAAGGTATCGACGTTGCGCTGCGGCTGTCGCCCAGGATCGACCTGATGAGCGTCGTCGCGCGTCCGGTGGCGCGGCTGCGCTATGTGCTGGCGGCGTCGCCCGACTACGTGCGGCGCTCCGGCCAGCCGCTTGACGTCGACGCGCTGGCCGGCTTTCGCTGCCTGACCTTCGCACAGGCCGGAACCGGCGCGCGCTGGGACTTCGAGGTGGGCGGTTCGACCGTCCAGTTCACGCCCGCCGGCGGGCTGGCGATCAACAGCAGCCAGGCGCTGCGCGAAGCCATGCTGGGCGGCGCCGGTATCGCGCTGCTGCCGACCTTCGTGGTGGGCGAGGATATCCGCGCCGGTCGCGCAGTGCAGGTCCTGCCGGCGGCGCGGCCGATCGGCATGTTCGGCGGCCAGGTGCTGGCCGTGTATCTCGAAAACCGCTTCTTGCCGCCGAAGGTCAGGGTGTTCATCGACTACCTGCTGGAACAGTGGGGCGAGGATCCGCCCTGGGATGCCTTCCAGGCCTAGGGCCCGGCGCCTATTGCGGCTGGCATTCTGCGGATAGATCTCGGAATGCCAGTGGTGGTAGCCGCCGCTGCCTTGCAGGTATTTCTGCAGATTGATGGTGCCGGGCCGGTACGGCGTGCGCAGCAGGGTGTCGACGCAGGGCGTGCCCACGTCGTCGAAGTTGTCCATCGATAGCGCCGTCGGCACGCCGGTATCCGGATGTTCGAGGGTCGGCGACAGGGAACCCATCAGCAGCATGCGGTAGCGCTGGGCGTAGTCGGCCAGGTGGCGCGTCATCGTCTCGAGCAGCAGCCGGGTGACGTCGTCCCACTCGCGGTGCAGGTTGATGGTGATGTTGTGGCTGTCCTTCTTCTCGACGTCGACGCCGTTGCCGGTGCGGCCGCGCACGACCTTGTCGCTGGCGTCAAAGCGCGCCAGCAGGGCGTCGCACTGCTGCGCCGTCAGGGCATCGTCGTAGACACCGATGAAGTCATCCATCCTGTCTCCATGCTGCCGGCCAGGATTTATCCGCGCTTGCGTTCGTGCTGCCACAGCACGTCGCTGCCGCCCGCGTGGCGGTTCAGCACCCGCGCCAGCACGAACATCAGGTCGGACAGGCGGTTGACGTACTGGCGCGGGTGGGCGTGGATCTGCTCGGCCTTCGACAGCGCCACGATGGCGCGCTCGGCGCGCCGGCACACGGTACGGCACACGTGGGCGGTGGAAGCCGCGCGCGAGCCGGCCGGCAGGATGAATTCCTTCAATACGGGCAGGTCGGCGTTGTATTTCTCGAGCAGGCCGTCGAGGCGCGCCACGTGTTCTTCCTTGATCATCTGGTAGCCCGGGATACACAGCTCGCCGCCCAGGTCGAACAGGTCGTGCTGGATCGAGACCAGCTCTTCGCGCAATGCGGCCGGCATGTCTTCGCACAGCAGCAGGCCGACGAAGGAATTGAGTTCGTCGACTTCGCCCAGCGCGTGGATGCGCGCGCTGTCCTTGCCGGTGCGGCTGCCGTCGCCCAGGCCGGTGCTGCCGTCGTCCCCGGTGCGGGTCGCGATTTTAGAGAGTCGGTTGCCCATGATGTTGTCTTATGCGTTGGTGAGAAAAAACGATGGGACGAGCATACGACAAAACGTGGTGATTGTGCTTACAATCGAATCATGCACGACCTCGTCTCCCATCCAGGCCCTGTCACTACGCGCGACCCCACCGAGCGGCGCGCTCAGGTGGCGGCGGCCCTGCGCGCGCGCCTGCCGGCGGGCTGCGTCCTGTCCGACCCCGAGGACACCCGGCCCTATGAATGCGACGGCCTGGCGGCGTATCGCCAGCTGCCGCTGGTGGTCACGCTGCCCACCGACGAACGGCAGGTGCTGGCGATCCTGGACGTCTGCCGTGAATTGAACGTGCCGATCGTGCCGCGCGGCGCCGGCACCGGCCTGTCGGGCGGCGCGCTGCCGATCCACGACGGCGTGGTGCTGTCGACCGCGCGCATGAGCCAGATCAAACGGGTCGACCAGCTGGCGCGCACGGCCGTCGTCCAGCCGGGCGTGCGCAACCTGGCGATCTCCGAGGCGGCGGCGCGGTTCGGCCTGTACTACGCGCCCGACCCGTCGTCGCAGATCGCCTGCACCATCGGCGGCAACGTGGCCGAGAACGCGGGCGGGGTGCACTGCCTCAAATACGGCCTGACGGTGCACAACGTGCTGCGGGTGCGGGTGGCGACCATCGAGGGCGAGATCGTCGAGCTGGGCGGCGAGGCGCTCGATGCGCCGGGCCTGGACTTGCTTGCCGTATTCATCGGCTCCGAGGGCATGCTGGGCATCGTCACCGAGGTGACCGTCAAGTTGGTGCCCAAGCCCGCGCTGGCCCAGGTCATCATGGCCTCGTTCAACGACGTGGTCACCGCCGGCAATGCGGTGGCCGACGTGATCGCGGCCGGCATCATCCCGGCCGGCCTCGAGATGATGGACCGCACCTCGGTGCGCATGGTCGAGCCCTTCGTGAAAGCCGGCTACGACCTCGACGCCGCCGCCATCCTGCTGTGCGAGGCCGATGGCACCGCGCTCGAAGTGGCCGAAGAAATCGCCCGCATGAGCGCGGTGCTCGAACGCGCCGGCGCGACTGCGCTCGCGGTGTCGCGAAGCGAGGCCGAACGGGTGCGCTTCTGGTCGGGCCGCAAGAACGCCTTCCCGGCGGCGGGCCGCATCTCGCCCGACTACTACTGCATGGACGGCACCATCCCGCGCAAGCAGCTGGCGCGGGTCCTGGCCGGCATCGCCGATATGGAACACACCTACGGCCTGCGCTGCTCGAACGTATTCCATGCCGGCGACGGCAATATGCATCCCTTGATCCTGTTCGACGCCAGCGCGCCCGGTGAATTCGAGCGCGCCGAAGCCTTCGGCGCCGCGATCCTGGCGCTGTGCGTCGAGGTGGGCGGCACCATCACCGGCGAGCATGGCGTGGGCAAGGAAAAGATCGGATCGATGTGCGTGCAGTTCGGGCGCAAGGAGCTCGATGCCTTCTTCGCGGTCAAGCACGCCTTCGATCCGGTCGCGCTGCTCAATCCGGACAAGGCGATTCCAACCCCGCACCGCTGCGCCGAATTCGGCAAGCTGCACGTGCACCACGGCCAGGTCCCGTTCCCCGACCTGCCGCGTTTTTGAACGAGCATCGACATGGGAACGATAGAACGATTCCAGGAGCGTGTACGGGCCGCGGCGGCCGACGGCCAGCCGCTGTGCATCCGCGGCGGCGGCAGCAAACACTGGTATGGCGGCGTGCCGCAAGGCGCCATCCTCGACACCCGGGAACATGCCGGCATCGTCGACTACGAGCCGACCGAACTGGTGATCACGGCGCGCTGCGGCACGCCGCTGGCGGAGATCGAGGCGCTGCTCGCCCGACACAAGCAGATGCTGGCATTTGAGCCGCCGCATTTCGGGCCGGACGCCACCGTCGGCGGCACGGTCGCGGCCGGGCTATGCGGGCCACGGCGCGCCACCAGCGGGTCCACGCGCGACTTCGTGCTCGGCGCCAGGCTGCTGGACGGGAAGGGTGATGTATTGTCGTTCGGCGGCAAGGTGATGAAGAACGTGGCCGGCTACGACGTCTCGCGCATGCTGGCCGGTTCGCTGGGCACGCTCGGCCTGCTGCTCGACGTCTCGCTCAAGGTGCTGCCGCGCCCCTTCGCCGAGACCACGCTGCGCTTCGAAATGGGCGAGATCGAGGCCATTCGCCGCCTGAACGAATGGGGCGGCCAGCCCTTGCCTCTGTCGGGCAGCGCCTGGTGCGACGGGGTGCTGGCGCTGCGCCTGTCGGGCGCCGAAGCGGCGGTCGATGCGGCCGTGCGCAGCCTCGGCGGCGCGACGCTGCCGGATGCGGCCGCGTTCTGGACCGACGTGCGCGAACAGCGTCATGCCTTCTTCGCCGGTGATGGACCATTATGGCGCCTGTCGATGCCGTCCACCACCGGCGCGCTGGTGCTGGGCGGCGGCCAGGTGATCGAGTGGGGCGGCGCCCAGCGCTGGCTGCGCGCCGGCGGCGATGCCGCCACGGCCCAGGAGATCCGGCGTACGGTGCAAGCCTGCGGCGGCCATGCGACCCTGTTCCGGGGCGGCGACAAGGGCGTCGGCGTATTCCAGCCGCTGGCGCCGGCGCTGGCGCGCATCCATACGCGCATGAAGGATGCGTTCGACCCCGCCCACATTTTCAACCCGGGGCGCCTGATGCCGGAAAGCGCCAGCTGATCATGCAAACCCTCCTCGCCGACTTCATCAAGGGCACGCGCGAAGGCGAAGAAGCGCAAGCGATCCTGCGCGCCTGCGTGCACTGCGGCTTTTGCACCGCCACCTGCCCGACCTACCAGCTGCTGGGCGACGAACTCGATGGCCCGCGCGGCCGCATCTACCTGATCAAGCAGGTGCTCGAAGGCGCGGAGCCGACCCGCAAGACCCAGCTGCACCTGGACCGTTGCCTCACCTGCCGCAACTGCGAGACCACCTGTCCCTCGGGCGTCAAGTACGGCCGCCTGGTCGACATCGGCCGCAAGCTGGTCGACGAGCGCGTGCCGCGGCCATTAGGCGACCGTATCAAGCGCACCACGCTCAAGGAATGCCTGCCGCGCGGTGCGCTGTTCAAGCCGGCCTTCAGGGCCGGGCAGGCGCTGCGGCCCTTGCTGCCCGCGAAGCTGCAGGACAAGCTGCAGCCTTCGCGTGCCGCCGGCCACTGGCCGAGGCGGGTGCACGCGCGCAAGATGCTGCTGCTGGACGGCTGCGTGCAGCCGGCGATGGCGCCGAATATCAACGCCGCCACCGCGCGCGTGCTCGATGCCCTCGGTGTGCAGCTGGTCGTGGCGGCCAAGGCCGGCTGCTGCGGCGCGCTGCGCTACCACATGAACGACCAGGACGGCGGCCTGGCCGATATGCGCCGCAACGTCGATGCCTGGTGGCCGTACGTGGAACAGGGCCAGGTCGAGGCGATCGTGATGACCGCGTCCGGCTGCGGCGTCACGGTCAAGGAATACGGCCACCTGCTGGCGCACGATCCGGCGTATGCCGGCAAGGCGCAGCGCATCAGCGAGCTCACGCGCGACCTGTCCGAGATCCTGCCGGAATTCACCCAACAGTTCAAGGCGCGGGCCCAGGGCAGGGGCGGGCCGCGGGTGGCCTACCACCCGCCCTGCACGCTGCAGCACGGCCAGCAAATCCGCGGCAAGGTCGAGGCCGTGCTGCACGCGGCCGGCATCGAGGTGGTGCTGTGCGCCGACAACCACCTGTGCTGCGGCTCGGCCGGCGCCTATTCGGTGCTGCAGCCCGAGATCGCGCACGCGCTGCGCGAGCGCAAGCTGGCCAGCCTGGATGCCACCGGCGCCGAAGAAATCGTGTCGGCGAACATCGGTTGCCTGACGCACCTGCAATCGGGAACGCAGACGCCGGTCACGCACTGGATCGAGCTGCTCGAACGGGTACTGTCCTGAGCATGTTGCGCACGCCCGTGTTAACATCGCGCCGACCCGGCAACCGGCGGGACATCATGGCAACCATCCAGGAACGATCTTGAGCTTTACCTTCCAACTCGTGCGCGACGACGAGGGCGGCCCGGCCGCCGTGGTCTTCGAAGACAGCAGCAGCCCCGGCCTGGTTCCGGTCTGGGAAGCGGCCGGCGTCTACGACGCGCTCTACAACAGCGACGGCCGCGTGGCGCGCGACGTCTCGCGCGCGCTGGCCTACGGCCTCGATCAATTGAACGAAGACGCGTCGCTGGCCGGCCTTCTGCCGCCCGGCGTGTCGATGACGGAGGCGATCCGCTTCCTCGAGAACGTCAACCGCGGCTGTACCATCCACGGCGTGGCGCGCATCCAGACCCGCTGACGGCGAATCCGTGCGTTTGTCACAAGCGGCGGCGACGGCGGTATGGTCATCAAGCGCCAAGGCTTGTACCATGTGAGCGTTCTGCTCGACAATGAAAGCTTCTTATGACCTTGCCAATTCTGCACCGTTCCCTGTCCCTCGCCGTCCTCGCGGCCGCCCTTGCCGTACCAGCCCAGGCCGAAAGCTTCGCTTCCTCGGCGTCCAGCGCCGGTTCGGCGTCGTCGGCCAGCATTTCCGACTCGATCAGCGATTCCAGCACCAGCTCGAGCGGCGACGACAAGGTGGCGGCGGGCGACTATCGCGTGATCGACATCGCGCAGGCCCCGAACAAGGCCGACACCAGCCGCCTGACCCTGCGCGCCGAAGCCGGCCAGGCCCGGACCTTCTTCCTCGACGTGCCGAACCGTGCGCTGGCACAGCGCATGGTGGCCACGGGTGACGTGGTGCGCGTCAACGAGCGCGTCTACGGCTACGAGTTCGCCCACGCCGACACCCAGCATCCATTCTTCCTGGCGCTGCAGGACGACTGGCAGCGCGACCTGGCCTCGCGCAAAGTCACCATCTGATGCTGCTGCAGAGGGCGGCCGCAGCGATCGCGCTGGCGCTCGGCCTGAATGCGATCGCGAGTGGCGCCGCCTGGGCCGGGCTGCCGACCTTCTGCGAACGCGAGGACGACATCACCGCCGCCCAGCAAGACCGTGTGCTGCGCTTTGCCGGCGTGGTGCGGCAAGAGCTCGAACGCTCGGGCGGCAAGGTCGCGCTGATCTCGCGTGCCGGCACCGACCTGAGCCGCTTCGGCCTGCTGTATTCGCACGCCGGCGTCGCCTTGCGCGACGAGGCGGCTGGCGCGTGGGCCGTGCGCCAGCTGTACTACGCCTGCGACGACGCGCGGCCGCACCTGTTCGACCAGGGCATCTCGGGTTTCGCCCTCGGGGCCGATGCGCCGTCCAGCGGCCATGTGTCGCTGGTGTTCCTGCCGGATGACGACAACGCCGAGCTCGAACGCGCCGCGCGCGACAAGCAGCTGGCGCTGGCGCTGCTGGCTGGAAAGTACAGCGCCAACGCCTATGCCTACGGGACCCGTTACCAGAACTGCAACCAGTGGGTGGCCGAACTGCTGGCCGGCGCCTGGGGCGGGGTGGCCGGCGATGGTGTGCACGTGCGCGAACAGGCCCAGGCCTGGCTGCGGGACCAGGGCTATGTCGCCGGCCCGGTGAAGGTGCCGGGGCACATGCTGATGTTCGCGGGCCAGTTCGTGCCGCTGGTGCACACGAACGACCATCCCGTGGAAGACCTGCACGCGCTCGCGCTGCAGGTGAGCTTGCCGGCTTCGATCGAGACCTTCGTGCGCCGGCGCGCGCCTGCGGCGCAGCGCGTGGAGATCTGCCATGACGAGGGCCGCATCGTCGTGCGGCGCGGCTGGGAGCCGCTCGGCGCCGCCTGCGAGGCGGGACCGGGTGACGAAGTCACCACGTTTGCGCCCTGAACTTGCACCGTTGGCGGCGTCAGGCCGCCAGCACCTTTTCGATATCCCCCTTCAGTTCCCCCGGCTTGGTGGCCGGCGCATAGCGCTTGACCACCGCGCCGTCCTTGTTGACCAGGAACTTGGTGAAATTCCACTTGATCGACTCCAGGCCCAATATCCCCGGCGCCTCGCCCTTCAGGAAGCGAAACAGTGGATGGGCGCCATCGCCGTTGACGTCGATCTTGGAGAACATGGGGAAGGTGACGCCGTAGTTCTTTTCGCAGAAGGCGCCGATCTCGGCCTCGCTGCCCTGTTCCTGGCGGCCGAACTGGTTGCAGGGGAAGCCGAGCACCACCAGGCCCCGGTCGGCATAAGTGCGCTGCAGTTCCTCGAGGCCCTGGTATTGCGGGGTGAAGCCGCAGGCGCTGGCGGTGTTGACGATCAGGAGCGCCTTGCCGCGATAGCGGTCCAGGTCGACCGGTTGGCCGTCGAGGGCGGTGGCGTTGAAATCGTAGGCGTTCATGATGGGCTCTCCTGGTGGTTGAATGGTCGAGTTTACGTGAACGCAGCCGAACGCGCACGGCGTATTGACGCGCTGCGCCGGCGTGAATCACATCCATGACTTTTATTTCGTCTTAGCATTTCTTAACGTATTTCGGGAACAGCGCGTGCGACAATCACGCTCGTTTAATTGTCCAGCACCCGGGTTGCCATGCCTCGTCTTCGTTCTTCCGTCCTGCTGCTCGCGCCGATCGTGGCCGGCACGCTGCTTGCGCCCGCCCGCGCCAACGTCCAGCAGGCGCCCGTCACCAGCGCGCCCGTCGCCGCGACGCCGGCGCCCGAGGCCGAAGTGCCGGTGCAGTCGACCGTGTCGGTCAGCGCAGTGCGCTCGTCGAACCGCATCGACCGCCAGGCCTATGACGTCAAGAGCGATTCGGCGTCGACCAACGACACCATCGCCGACACCCTGAACAAGGTGCCGTCGGTCGCGGTCGACCCGGACGGCAACGTGACCCTGCGCGGGCGCAGCAATGTACAGATCCTCATCGACGGCAAGCCGTCGGCCATGATGCAGGGCGAGAACCGCGCCGCCGCCCTCGGCGCGCTGCCGGCCGCCGATCTCGAATCGGTCGAAGTGATCAACAACCCCGGCGCGCAGTTCGGCAACGAAGGCGGCGGCGGCCCGATCATCAACCTGGTGATGCGGCGCGAACGCACGCCGGGCAGCTTCGGCGTCGTCAACGCCAACAAGGGCGCCGAAGGCCGTTTCAATGCGTCCACCTTCGGCAGTTACACGGGCGGACGCCTGAGCGTGCAGGGCGCGCTGTTCGGCCGCCGCGACAGCCGCGGCTCGACCGGGGAGACGACCCGCGAGCGCATCGACCCGGCCACCGGCGCCGTGGCCAGCAGCGTGCAGACCTCGCAGAGCGAGAACGACACCGACGCGGCCGGCGCCAACGGCTCGCTGACGTACAACCTGGGCGAGAAGGATGTCATCTCGGCCAAGGCCAGCTTCAACGCCAACAGCCAGGACGGTGTGTCGTCCGAGCGTTACCGCGGCACCGATGCATTGGGGGCGGTCGAGAGTGACTACCAGCGCTCGACGGTACGCGACACGAACAGCCGCAGCTACAGCCTGAGCGCGGGCCTGGACCACAAAGGAGAACGGCCGGGAGAAATCTTCAAGACCGACCTGCGGCTGTCGGGCACCAGGGGCGAGGGCGATGTCCGCCGGGCCAACGACTACGCGGTGCGACCATTCAACGCGCCCGACGCGCTCACGCGCCAGGACAACCTGAACGAGACGCGCATCATCGATTTCACCGGCGACTACGAGCGTCCGGGCGCGGCGGGCGTGCTCAAGCTGGGCTACAAGGTGGCGCGCAACAGCAGCGTGATCGATACCCGCTTCCTGGATATCGACCCTGCCACGCTGTTCGAAAGCCCCAACGCGGCGCGTACCAACCGCTTCGAGCTGGTCGATACGACGCTGGCGCTGTACGGCACCTGGCAGATGCGCCTGGGCGAGAAGTGGGGCGTGCTGGGTGGCCTGCGCACCGAGTACACCGATCTCGACATGGACCAGGTCACGACCGGCATCAAGGCCGGGAACCACTACCTGGAGGCGATCCCCAGCGCCTTCCTCACCTACGACCTGTCGGACCGGACGGCGCTGCGCCTGAGCTACGCGCACCGCATCCGCCGTCCGGGCGCCTCGGACCTGAACCCTTTCGTGATCTACCGCGACGAACTGAACGTCTCGTCGGGCAATCCCGACCTGAAGCCGACCGAGTCCGATTCGCTCGAACTCGGGGTCGAGACGAAGCTGGGCAATATCGAGACCAATGTGCGCCTGTATGCGCGCCGCGACACCGACCTGATTTCGGAGCGCCGCACCTTTATTTCCGACACCGTCCTCCTGACCACGCGCGAGAACGCGGGCAGCAGCAGCTCGGGCGGCCTCGAATTCACCTTCAGCGGCCGCGCCACGTCGAAGCTGACGATCAACGCCAGCGGCAATATCGGCTACTCGGAGCAGTCGGTGCTGGGCAACCTCGACGACGACAAGCGCAGCGCGACGTCGATCGCGGGCCGTGCGCGCTTGAGCTACCAGTTCGATCCGGCCAACAGCCTGCAGCTCGTGCTCAATGCCCAGGGCAAGACGCTGTTCGGTGAAGGATATCGCCAGCCGACCCGCACCGCGGACCTCAATTACCGGCGCAAGCTGAGCGATGCCCTGAGCCTGGTCGTGAATATCAACGACGTCTTCGATTCGCAAAAATCCGAGTCGATCACCGAGACCGACCGCCTGCGCGAATACAGCCTGCTCCGGCAGGACGGGCGCCTCGTCTACGTCGGCCTGTCGTACCGCTTCGGCAGCTTCGGCGCCGGGCGCGGCCCACGTGGGCCGGGCGGGCCCGGCTTCGGTCCGCCGGGCGGCGGCATGGGACCGGGGCCACGGTAAATACGGCCGGTCAAGACGGGCGATATGCGGCGTGAATAATTCCGGCACGGCGGCTTGCACGGGACAAGCTGTGACAGAATACGGGACTTTTGGCCACTGTGTTCACGATCCCGATGCTCCGACCAACGCTCATCGCGCTGTCCATTTCGTCACTCTTCGCACTGCCCGCCGCCGCCCGGAACACCCCGCCATCCGGGCCGCCGCCGGTCACCGACGAGACCATGCAGAAGGTCGAGGTCAAGGCCGACGCCAATTCCTATGATCCGCGGCGCGACGATACTGCCAGCCGGATGGTGGTTTCCAACGAAGAGATCAAGCGCTATGGCGACACCTCGGTGCTCGACGTCTTCAAGCGCCTGCCGGGCATCACGGTCGGCGGCGGCGGTGGCCGCGGCGGCGGCGAGATCCGCATGCGCGGCCTGGGCGCCGGCTACACGCAAATCCTGATCAATGGCGAACGGGCGCCCAGCGGCTTCGACATCGACCAGCTGTCGCCCGACGTCATCGAACGGATCGAGATCCTGCGCGCGGCCAGCGCCGAATTTTCGACCCAGTCGATCGCCGGCACCATCAATATCGTGCTCAAGCGGGTGGTGAGAAAGGCGCAGCGAGAACTGCGCGTCGGCTACGGCCGGGCCGAGGACGCCAGCAATCCGAGCGCGAGCCTGAACATGTCGGATCGTCTCGATGGATTGTCGTATTCGCTCGGCGCCAGCGTCTGGCGCTATCAATTCGATCGCCCGCAGCCTTACGAGGAAACGCAGCGCGATCCGGACGGCCGCCTGACCCAGTTGCGCCGTACCGATCAGGTCGACAGCGGCAGCCCGCAGGGCTTCAATCTCACGCCGCGCCTGAACTGGACGCTGGAGAACGGCGACACGGTCAGCTGGCAGACGATGGTGTCGTACAACCACAATGATTACCACGGCGACGCCGTGACCACGACCGAGCTCGGCGCGGCGCCGCCGTACGACGCGCGCGACATGAACAGCGGCGGCAGCTTCACCATGTTGCGCTCCGACCTGAATTGGGTGCACGACCTGGAGCAAGGGGCCAAGCTCGACCTCAAGCTGGGCGTGAACGGCACGCGCAACCGTGGCGACTGGCGCGAGTTCGATTACCGGCTGGGCGACCTGGCGCGCGATTCCACCGTCCTGAGCGCAACCGATGAACGTGGCGTGACCTCGGTGGGCAAGTACACGACGCCATGGATGAAGGATCACGCGCTGGCGATGGGCTGGGATGCGGGCTACACGCGGCGCGAGGACGCGCGCGGCGAGAACGAGGTATTCCCGCTGCTCGAGCGCGAGCTGGTATCGAACGAACAGTACGACGCCACCATCGAGCGCCTGGCCCTGTACGTCCAGGACGAGTGGAACGTGACCAAGCAGTGGTCGATGTATGCGGGACTGCGCTGGGAAGGCCTGGAGACGACCAGCGAAGGCAATACGTTCGACACCAGCACCAACCGCGCGAGCGTGTTCTCGCCGCTGGCCCAGACCCTGTACAAGATCCCGGACAGCCGCGACCAGGTGCGACTGGCCCTGACCCGTACCTTCAAGGCGCCGGCCGCCATCAACCTGATCCCGCGCCGTTTCACCACGCCCAACAACAGCCAGACCGAGCCCGACTACCGCGGCAACCCCGACCTGCAGCCGGAGCTGGCGACCGGCATCGACGCCGCCTACGAGCACTGGTGGGCCGACAAGGCGCTCCTGAGCGCCAGCTTGTCGGTGCGCCGCATCGAGGACTACACGCGCCAGGGGCTGATCCTGGAGGACGGCCGCTGGATCCAGACCCCGGTCAACGACGGCGATGCGCTCACGCGCAGCCTGGAGCTGGAGGCGAAGTTCCCGCTGTCGGCGGTGCTGGCCGATGTGCCCGAGATCGACTTGCGCGCCAGCGTGTCGCGCAACTGGTCGGAGGTGGATGCCGTGCCGGGGCCGGACAACCGCCTCGACCAGCAGGTGCCGCTGTCGGCCACGCTGGGCATCGACTACAAGACGCGCGACGGCAAGCTCAGTACCGGCGCGAGCTTCGCGTTCAAGAACGGCGGCCCGCTGCGCGTGAACGAGGAACAGTCGCGCTACCAGAGCGTGCGGCGCGATCTCGATGTGTATGCGCTGTGGAAGTTCAATCCGAAATACCAGCTGCGGCTGGCGGCGTCGAACCTGCTGCGCCAGGATGGCGTCTCGGATTCACGCTATACCGATGAATTCGGCACGCTGCGCCGGACCAGTTTCAGTGAGGGGCAGCCCATGGCAAGGGTGACGCTGGAGTCGCGTTTTTAACCCATCGTCGGCCGAACCTGGGTGAACGGCTATACCGTCCCCGCGTTCAAGTTGCGCCGGACCAGTTTCAGTGAGGGGCAGCCCATGGCAAGGGTGACGCTGGAGTCGCGTTTTTAACCCATCGTCGGCCGAACCTGGGGTGGACGGCTATACCGTCCCCGCGTTCAAGTTGCGCCGGACCAGTTTCAGTGAGGGGCAGCCCATGGCAAGGGTGACGCTGGAGTCGCGTTTTTAACCTATCGTCGGCCGAACCTGGGGTGGACGGCTATACCGTCCCCGCGTTCAAGTTGCGCCGGACCAGTTTCAGTGAGGGGCAGACCATGGCAAGGGTGACGCTGGAGTCGCGTTTTTAACCCATCGTCGGCCGAACGTGGGGTGGACGGCTATGCCGTCCACGCGTTCAAATCACCGGCGCATCGTGGCATCGCACGCTCTGGTTGAACGCGTGGACGGGAAACCCGTCCACGCCCCCGTGGTCAAATCAAGCCAAGCTTCTCGGTCCCGCTGGAAAAATCGCGGTTCTTCGCATGCTTGCTGTTGAGCTTGATGTTCAGTCGCAGGTCGTTCACCGAATCCGCATTGCGCAGCGCGTCTTCATAGGTGATCTTGTCCGCCTCATACAGGTCGAACAGCGCCTGGTCGAACGTCTGCATCCCCAGCTCGCGCGACTTCTTCATGATCTCCTTGATCTCATGGACTTCGCCCTTGAAGATCAGGTCCGAGATCAGCGGAGAATTGAGCAGGATCTCGATCGCCACCACCCGCCCCTTGGCTTCCTTCTTCGGAATCAGGCGCTGCGAAATCAAGCCCTTGAGGTTCAGCGACAAATCCATCAACAACTGCTGGCGGCGCTCTTCGGGGAAGAAGTTGATGATGCGGTCCAGCGCCTGGTTGGCGCTGTTGGCGTGCAGGGTGGCCAGGCACAGGTGGCCGGTCTCGGCGAAGGCGATCGCGTGTTCCATCGTCTCGCGGTCGCGGATCTCGCCGATCTGGATCACGTCCGGTGCCTGGCGCAGCGAATTCTTCAAGGCCGCCTCGAAGCTGTCGGTATCCACGCCCACTTCGCGCTGCGTGATCACGCAGTTCCTGTGCGGGTGGACGAACTCCACCGGGTCCTCGACCGTGATGATGTGACCGTAGCTGTTCTCGTTGCGGTAGCCGACCATCGCGGCCAGCGTCGTCGACTTGCCGGAGCCGGTCGCGCCGACCATGATCACCAGCCCGCGCTTGGTCATCACGACGTCCTTCAACGTATCGGGCAGGTCGAGGTCTTCGAACCTCGGGATCGCGGTGGTGATCACGCGCAGCACCATGCCCACGCAACCCATCTGCATGAAGCTCGATACCCGGAAGCGTCCCAGGTCGCCGGGCGTGATCGCGAAGTTCGCTTCGCGCGTGAGCTCGAAGCCGGCCGCCTGCTTGTCGTTCATGATCGCGCGCGCCAGGTCGGCCGTGTGGCCGGCGGTCAGCGCCTGGCTCGACACCGGCGTCATGCGGCCGTCGATCTTGATCGCCGGCGGGAAGCCGGCCGTGATGAACAGGTCGGACCCGCCCTTGCTCACCATCAGGCGCAGCAGGTCGAACATGAACTTGGATGCCTGGTCGCGTTCCATGACGGTCCTTAGCCGAGGAAGTTTTCCGGGATCTTGGCCGCTGCGCGCGCGGCGCCGGTCGAGATCACGTTGCGACGCACCAGGTCCGTCAGGTTCTGGTCCAGCGTCTGCATGCCGACATTGCTGCCGGTCTGGATGGCCGAATACATCTGGGCGATCTTGGCTTCGCGGATCAGGTTGCGGATCGCCGGCGTGCCGATCATGATCTCGTGCGCCGCCACCCGGCCCGACCCGTCCTTGGTCTTGAGCAGGGTCTGGGAGATCACGGCCTGCAGCGACTCGGACAGCATCGCGCGCACCATTTCTTTTTCCTCGGCCGGGAACACGTCGACGATACGGTCGATGGTCTTCGCCGCCGACGAGGTGTGCAGCGTGCCGAACACCAGGTGGCCCGTCTCGGCCGCCGACAGCGCCAGGCGGATGGTTTCCAGGTCGCGCAACTCGCCGACCAGGATCGCGTCCGGGTCTTCGCGCAGGGCCGAGCGCAGCGCGTTATTGAACGACAGCGTGTGCGGGCCGACTTCGCGCTGGTTGATCAGGCACTTCTTGGAATCGTGCACGAACTCGATCGGGTCCTCGATGGTGAGGATGTGGCCGTATTCGTTCTCGTTGAGGTGATTGACCATTGCCGCCAGGGTGGTCGACTTGCCCGAGCCGGTCGGTCCGGTCACCAGCACCAGGCCGCGCGGCTTCAAGGCCAGGTCGGCGAAGATCCTCGGCGCGTTCAGTTCTTCCAGGCTCAGGATCTTGGAAGGAATCGTACGCAGCACGGCCGAGGCGCCGCGCTCCTGGTTGAAGGCATTGACGCGAAAGCGCGCCAGGCCGGGGATCGCGAACGAAAAGTCGCACTCGAGCACTTCTTCGTACTGCTTGCGCTGGCCGTCGTTCATGATGTCATAGATCATGCCGTGCACGTCCTTGTGCTCCAGCGGCGGCAGGTTGATGCGGCGCACGTCGCCATGCACGCGGATCATCGGCGGCAGGCCGGCCGACAGGTGCAGGTCAGAGGCCTTGTTCTTGACCGAGAAGGCGAGTAGTTCCGAAATGTCCATTTATAATCCCTGTGCCATCGGTCACACGCTTGTCATCGTCATACCGACTCGAAAATATTTCCTAGAGAAAATCATTATGTCCATAATCGCCGCCAACTTGCAAGCTGTCGAAGCGACAATCGGAGAGGCAGTCCAGGCCGCCGGCCGTGCCCGGCACGAGGTGCAATTGCTGGCTGTTTCCAAGACGTTTCCTGCAGAATCCGTGCTCGAGGCGATGGCGTCCGGACAACGCGCCTTCGGTGAAAACTATCTGCAGGAAGCGCTCGACAAGATTGCGAGCGTCGCGCAGGCGCAACCAGCCGGCGACGTCGAATGGCATTTCATCGGGCCGATCCAGAGCAACAAGACACGGCCGATCGCGGCCAGCTTCCATTGGGTGCACACGGTCGAGCGCCTCAAGATCGCCCAGCGCCTGTCCGAACAGCGCCCGCCCGAACTGGGTCCCTTGAACATCTGCCTGCAGGTGAACATCAGTGGTGAAGCCAGCAAGAGCGGCGTCACCGAGGCCGAACTGCCCGAGCTGGCGCGCGCCGTGGCGCAGCTGCCGAACCTGCGCCTGCGCGGCCTGATGGCGATTCCCGAGCAGGCGACCGATCCCGCGCAGCAGCGCGCCGCTTTTTCCCGCCTGCGCCAGTTGCACGACGCCTTGCGCGCAGAGGGCCTGGCGCTCGATACCCTGTCGATGGGCATGTCGGGCGATATGGCCGCGGCCATCGCGGAAGGCGCGACCATCGTGCGCATCGGCAGCGCCATCTTCGGCGCACGCAATTATGACTAACGACTGACGACCGACTCGACTGAATTCGACCAACCAGGAAAGACCATGAAGATCACCTTTATCGGCGGCGGCAATATGGCCGCGGCGCTCATCTCCGGCATCGTCAGGCAGGCAGGTTCCGGCGCCAATATCCACGTCGTCGACCGCAATCCCGACGCACTCGAGCGCCTGTCGCAACAATATGGCGTGCGCACCGCGACGGCGATCGACGAGCAGGTGAGCGAGAGCGAGGTCGTGGTGCTGGCGATCAAGCCGCAGCAGATGCGCGAAGTGGCGGCCGAACTGGCGCCGCTGCTGCAGCGCCAGCTGGTGCTGTCGATCGCCGCCGGTATTCGCAGCAGCGACCTGGCGCGCTGGCTGAACGGCTACGACGCCATCGTGCGCACGATGCCGAACACGCCGGCGCTGATCGGCATGGGCGTGACCGGCCTGGTCGCGCAGGCGGGCGTGAGCGAAGGCCAGCGCGCGCAGGCCGACGCGGTCATGCGCGCGGTCGGCAAGACCGTCTGGCTCGACGACGAAGCGCAGATCGATCCGGTGACGGCGGTGTCCGGCAGCGGGCCGGCCTATGTGTTCTTCTTCCTGGAAGCGATGCAAGAGGCAGCCCGGCAGATGGGCTTGAGCGCACAGCAGGGCAGGGAGCTGGCGCTGGCCACCTTCACCGGCGCGGCGCAACTGGCGGCCCAGTCCGATGAACCGGTCGAGGTGCTGCGCCAGCGCGTGACCTCGAAGGGCGGCACCACGCACGCCGCCATTGCCAGCATGGAGGCCGCGGGCGTGAAGGAAGCGATCATCGCGGCAATGCGCGCCGCGGCCGCGCGCGGAAAAGCGTTGGGCGAGGAGCTGGGCCGGGACTGAGCGCCGCGAATGCGGCGCCCAGGCGCGGGTTCAGTGGATCTCGAACTTGCGCCAGCCCAGCACCGGCAATACTTTCTGCGCCAGCTTGTAGACCGACACGACCCCGGTCACCACGCCCACGACCCACTGCGGCTTGGTGACCATGAAGCCCAGCCCCAGGCCGGCGGCAGTCAGAAAAGCGGTCTTGTGCTGCGCGACGAAGCCGGGGGCGCCCCCCAGTTCGGCCGGGTGGCGCAGCAGCGCGACGTCATGCGCCATCAGCGCGCGCTGTTCGGCGCACTGGGCGGCCAGCAGGCGGCGCCGCGCCGCCAGGGTGTCATTGCTGTTCATCGACTGGTTCTCCCTTGACAGCTTGCGCATCCTTGCGCAGTTCGGCCAGCGTGGCGGCCATCAGCGGCGGACGGATCGCCAGGTCGCCGCGCACCTTGAAGAAGGCCAGCAGGCTACCGAGGGCGAACAGGCCCGTCATGCCGCCGATCGCCAGCAGGCGATGGGTGTCCCAGAACAGGACCAGCACGAACAGGATCGCCAGCAATACCGCGACGACGCCGAAAAAGGCGGCCGCGATGCCCCAGGCCAGATAGCCGAACAGGCGATGCGTTTCCTCCTGCAGCTCGATGGCCGCCAGTTCCAACCGCGTCCGCACCATGGCGAGCAGGTTGGACCCGATTCTTGCGACGGTCGCGGAGATCGTCATCTTATTTACGGACGATCAGCATGCCGATCACGACGCCGATGGCCGCGCCCAGGCCGACCGACTTCCATGGATTGTCCTTGACGTATTCGTCGGTGGCCTTGGCCGCGACCTTGGTGCGCTCGACCACGGTCTCTTCCGCATTGATCAGGCTGGTCTTGGCCGATGCCAGGGTCTGCTCGAACTTGACCTTGGCCGCCTTCAGTTCGTCGCCGGTCAGCTGGCCGCCGTTGCGCAGCCAGGATTCGGCGTCATGGATCACGGTCTTCAGGTCGCTGACGAGCTGGTCGCGGGTGCCGGTCTGGGTCGGGATTTTTTCGATCATGGTGGGCCTCTTGGTGTTGTGGGTGGAATGCCTTTTGGACAATATTAACCTAATGCATAGTTCAGTGCGACACCAATGAACAGTGCGGCCCCCAGCCAGTTGTTGTGGCGGAAGGCTTTGAAGCATTTCATGCGGTCCCGATCGCGGATCAGCGTGTAGTGGTAGAGGGCGATCATGCCCGCCACGACGACGCCGCCGACGAACCACGAGCGCAGGCCCAGCGACCAGCCGCACAGCAGGAAGATCGCCAGCGAGACGCCGTAGCACAGCATGACCGCGGCCACGTCGAAACGGCCGAAGGTGATGGCCGAGGTGCGCATGCCGAGCTTGAGGTCGTCGTCGCGGTCGACCATGGCGTAGGCGGTGTCGTAGGCCACCGCCCAGAACACGTTCGCCACCAGGAGCCACCAGGCCACGGCCGGCACCTGGTTCTGCACGGCGGCGAAGGCCATCGGGATGCCGAAGCCGAAGGCGATGCCGAGATAGGCCTGGGGAATCGCGAAGAAGCGCTTGAAATAGGGGTAGGTGCCGGCCACTACCACGGCAACCACCGACAGTTGCTTGGTCAGCGCGTTCAATGGAAGGATCAGCAGGAACGACACGATCGCCAGCACCGCCGCCACCATCACCGCTTCCTTGCCGCTGATCTTGCCGCTGGTGAGGGGACGGTCGACGGTGCGCTTGACGTGGCGGTCGAAGTCGCGATCGGCGTAATCGTTGATGGCGCAGCCGCTCGATCGCATCAGGGCGGTGCCGACGACGAAGATCGCCAGCACCTGCAGGTCGGGTACGCCGTCGGACGCCATCCACAACGCCCACAGGGTGGGCCACAGCAAGAGAAGGATGCCGATCGGCTTGTCGGCCCGGACCAGGCGGAAGTAGAGCGCCAGCTTGTTCATGGTGAATCGCAACTTGTCAGAGAAGCACTGTTGAGCAGGAAGCAGCGATTCTAGCCCTTTTGGCGATGTGGCGGCTATGTCGCCTTGTGCAGACACGCTCCCTTCCTTGTATGACAGGGCCGTGTATTCATCGCATGGCAAATACATGAATATTGTCTTTTTATCGTCATCAATTTGACATTTTTGTTTGTTTTAATGCATCGGTCCACACCGGGGTGGTAAGGACAGGACGGGCCTGATGCATGGGCGCCGCCAACGACACCAGACGCCGGACCAACGGCTCGATCCTACTCTTTGGAGAAACCCAGCATGAACGAACATGAACTGTCGCCATCACGGCGCAACTTGCTCAAGGGCATCGCCGGCGCTTCCGCGCTGCCTTTCGTCGGCGCCTTCGCCGCACTGCACGCCCGTGAAGCGCTGGCCGCCAGCGGCAGCACCGCCCTGGTCGACAGCCCCTATGGCCCGATCGCGCCGGTCAACGACCTGACAACCGGCCTGCCGCTGCTGCAACTGCCGCCGGGCTTCAGCTACAAGAGCTATGGCTGGCGCGGCGACACGATGACCGACGGCCGTCCCTGCCCGGGCGGCCACGACGGCATGGGCGTGATCGTTACACGCAAGGTCGGCCGCAGCACCGAACAGGTGTTGGTGCGCAATCATGAAATCAGCGGCAGTACCCCTGACAATTTTATCAACGCCTATGGCCTCTACGACACTGGCAATGTGAGCGCCAGCTCGGGCAACCGTTCCTGCGGCGGCACCACCAACCTGGTGTTCCGCGACGGTAACTGGATCAGCATGACCCCGAGCCTGGGCGGCACCCAGCAGAATTGCGCCGGCGGCATCACGCCGTGGGGCACCTGGTTGACCTGCGAAGAGATCGGGTCGGATTCGATCAGCGCCGGCAACAAGAAGCACGGCTACGTGTTCGAAGTGACGGCCGATCCGCTGCAGGTCACGGGCCAGCCGATCGTCAACATGGGCCGCTTCGCGCACGAAGCCGCCGCCGTCGATCCGGGCAATAGCAATGTCTACCTGACCGAGGATTCATCGGGCAAGTCGGGCTTCTACCGTTATATCCCCGACGTCAAGACCGGCGCTCCCGGTTCGCTGGCCATGGGCGGCGTGCTCGAGATGGCCAAGGTCAAGGGCCAGAACAACGTCAACCTGGCCGTGGCCTCGGTCGATGATGTGTATGAACTGGAATGGGTGTCGATCGCCAGTCCGGACGCCAACCGCGGCAGCGGCGTCGGCCTGAACGGCCAGACGATCACCAGCGCCGCCGGGCCGTTCGTGCAAGGCTGGATGAAGGGTGCGCTGCGCATGAACCGCGGCGAAGGCATCTGGTACGCGCAGGGCAAGATGTACGTGATGGATACCTCGGGCGGCCCGGTCAGCCGCGGCGCCATCTGGGAACTCGACCTGGCGCGCCAGACCTTGACATGCATCTACTCGAGCCCGAGCCAGCTGGTTGGCAACATGGGCGACAACCTGACCGTCAGCCCGCGCAATGCGATCCTGATCTGCGAGGATGCGTCGAGCGCCATTACCGACCACTTCGGTTTCGGCCAGCGCCTGATGGGCCTGACCGGCGCCGGCGACGCCTACATCTTTGCCAAGAACAACATCAACCTCACGGCCGCGCAACTGCAGGGCGCGGGCAAGCTGGCCTCGCTCGCCGGTGACCGGCGCGGCAACGAATTCGCCGGCGCCTGCTTCGACCCGACCGGCCGCCACCTGTTCGTGAACATCCAGACCCCGGGCGTGACGTTTGCGATCACGGGTCCGTGGGCCAAGGGCCCGCTGTAACCGCCTCTTTTCTCTATAAGGAATCCGACCATGAGCATGAACAAATTCATCGCCGCCGCCGCTTTCGCCGTGAGCGCGCTGGCCTTCTCGACCTCTGCCAGCGCCGTCGTCCTGACCGGCAGCAGCGGCGCCAACGTCGTGGACGATTACAGCGTCGACGGCCTCGTCTCGTTCGACCTGGACCTGCGCGACTTCAGCACCACCACGCTGAACTTCGTGCTGGAAGAAGCCGACCTGGCGGGCCCCTTGCGCTTCAACGCCATCGTCCGCAACCTGGTGGGCCTGTCGATGCATGAGCTCAGCCTTGGCTTGCAGGGCATCAGCTACGCCACGGCCGGCAGCGTGAACGCGTTCTCGGGCGCCCAGGCCAGCTATTCGAGCCATCACGCCGTCATCAAGTTCGCCAACGGCGAAACGACCGACATCCTGTTCGGCAATCCGACCATGGTGGACGGCCGCAGCGACTGGCTGCTCGACACCAGCGGCCTGTCGGCGGGCGACAGCTTCTCGATCGTGGCGCAGGTGCCCGAGCCGTCGACCGTGGCCATGGTGCTGCCGCTGCTGGCCGGCCTGCTGCTGGCGCGTCGCCGCAAGCGAGACTGAGGGCCTTCGTATTCACGGGCTTCAGTGCGCCGACCACCATCCATCGCCACGACGTGGCCGCGACACGGCGGCCGTGTGGGCGGCGCCGAACGTGGATGCCGACCTCGAACGCATTGCGCTCGAGCAGCGCGTCCATGCGTCGCGCGACGGGTCCAGGGTGCCGATATTCTGATCCGGCGCAGCAACGTGGGCGGCCCCGCGCCGACCCTGTCGCATGGCGACGGCGGTCTCGGCATCGGCATGCTGTCGTTCTACGAACCGAACCTGCTGGCCTGGATCAAGCAGGGCGGGGGCATCGCCAATATCCGCGGCGGCGGCGAGGACGGCAAGGCCGGTACGAAGCGGGCGTCTCGACAACGAGCAGACCCGCTACGACGATTTCATCGCCGCCGCAGCATACCTGCATGCCGAGCGCATCGTGACGCGGGACGGCCTGGCCGTGCACGGCGAATCCAATGGCGGCCTGCTGGTAGGGTCGTCGTCAGCCAGAGGCCCGACCTGTTCGCGGCGGCCTTGCCCGGCGTCGGCGTGATGGACATGCTGTGGTTTAACCGCTTCACGGGTGGCTCCATGTGGCTGGGGGAATTTGGCGATGCGGCCGACGAGGCGCGCTTCGGCCGGCTGCTCGCCTATCCGCCCTGCCACAACGTGGCCGCTGCAAGGCTTATCCGGCCATCCAGGTGACGACGGCCGACACCGACGACCGCGTCGTGCCGGCCCACAGCTTCAAGTACACCGCGGCGTTGCAGAGCCGTGATATCGGGCCGCGCCCGCACCTGCGGCGCATCGACACCCAGGCCGGCCACGGCGCCTGCAAGCCGACGACCATGGCGATCGACGAGATGGCGGGCAAGTGGGCGTTCGCCGCCCACTGGACGGGGCTGAAGGTGTAAACAAGGCAATAGTGTGGAAGCGGGCCTGGCCAGATGCTAGACTTTGCTGAGCGGACATCAAATGTCCGTTTTCATTTTCAGCTTTGTGTTTTTGTACCGCATCAGCCAGATGCCCAGTCAGAGGAGTCGACTTGCTTATGCGCCTCAGTTGCCCAAGCCGTTTCAGTTTCTTGTTCGTGTTCCTGTTCGTGGCCGCCCTGCTTGCGCCACTGTCGCCTTCGGCCTTCGCCGCCGGCCAGGCCGAGGAGGCGCCCGCCGCCGAGGCCCCGCCACCCGATCCGCTCAAGCGCGAGACACCGCGCTCGATGGTCTCGGCCCTGATCGCGGCCCTGGCCGAACCCGACTACGATCGCGCCGCCCAGTACTTCGATACGCCGGCCGGGACCAACCGCCAGCGCACCAACGCCGTCAACCAGGCCCGCAATTTCCACGCACTGCTGGACGAGGGCGGCAAGCTGGCCTCGTTCGTCGAGCTGTCGAACGACGCGGGGGGCAAGTTCGACGACGACTTGCCGCCCGAGCAGGAACACGTCGGCGAAGTCACCATCGACAACAAGAAGGTGCCCATCCTGCTCACGCGCGGCAAGGAAGGCGACCACGAAGTCTGGCGCATCTCGCGCGAGACCGTCGACGTGGTCGCGCAGGCGGCGCGGCGCGCGCCCGTGGCGCACCAGCCGCAGCAGGATGAATACGTCATCGCCGGCGCGCCGCTGAAGGACTGGGCGATGCTGATCGGGCTGGGCGTCCTGATCTTCGGCGGCCTGTGGACGGTGGCGGCGCTGATCGTCGCCGCCATGCGCAGGCTGGTGCCGGATGCGGCGGCCAACGGCTTCGTGCGCTTCATGGAGGCGGCGCTGCCGCCGGCCAGCCTCCTGATCGCGGTGGGCCTGTTCTACAACTGGGCCGAAGAACTGCCGGTGTCGATCGTGGCGCGCCAGACCCTGCTGCGCTATACCGGCATCGTCTCGGTCATCGCCCTGGTGTGGTTCGGCCTGCGGCTGGTCGACGCGTTGTCCGAACTGGCCACCGCACGCATGCAACGCAGCCAGCGGCGCCAGGTCGTCGCCGTCATCACGCTGGCGCGGCGCGCCGCCAAGGTCCTGCTGCTGGTGTTCTCGGGCATCGCGATCCTCGGCACCTTCGGCATCGACGTCACGACCGGGATCGCGGCCCTCGGTATCGGCGGTATCGCGCTGGCGCTGGGCGCCCAGAAGACCGTGGAAAACCTGGTCGGCAGCGTGACCGTGATCGCCGACAAGCCGCTGCAGGTGGGCGACTTCATCAAGGTCGGCGACGTGGTCGGCACGGTGGAAGACGTCGGCATCCGCTCGACCCGCATCCGCACCGGCGAGCGCACCATCGTCACCATCCCCAACGGCGACCTGTCGGCGCGCCAGATCGAGAATTTCGCGGCGCGCGACCGCTTCCTGTTCAATCCGTCCATCGTGGTGGAGCCGGGCACCTCCTCGGCCAAGCTCAAGGAGGCGATCTCGATCGTCCAGCAGGCGCTGACCGAAGAAAAGAACATGGCCGAAGGTCACCGCGCCAGGTTGGGCGGCATCAGCGAGCGGGGCTTCAGCATCGACGTCTGGTCATACATCAACGTGAGCGAATTCGACACCCAGGTCATCATTCGCGAAAGCCTGCTGCTGAGCATCTACGAGCGGCTCGAAGCGGCCGGCGTCAGCCTCGCGTTCCCGACCCGAAAAATCCTGTTCTCGCCCGAGCAGCTGGCCGCGGCGAGGGAACAGCTGGCCGGCCCGGCTGGGCAGGCCGAGACCGACGCCGACGCCGACGCCGACGCCGAGACCGATGCGGGACTGGTGACGCTGGATAAAGCTATGCCGCCGCCTCGAGCATGACCATCTCCACGCCCGGCAGCCGGCATTCGCCCACCGCCCGCACCACCGCATCGATCGCGGCGCGGCGGGTGAAGCTCTTGCGCCAGGCGATTACCACGCGACGCGAAGGCGCCGGCGGCAGGAAGGGCACATAGGTCAGCAGGCCGTTCGGATCGTGCAGGTCGGCCACCGAGGCGCGTGGCAGCACGGTCAGGCCGATGCCGCTGGCGACCATGTGGCGGATCGTCTCGAGCGACGACCCTTCGAAGGTGCGCTGCATGCCGTTGCCCGCCGCCGGCGCCGAGAAGCGCGCCATTTCCGGACACACTTCGAGCACCTGGTCGCGGAAACAGTGGCCGGCGCCGAGCAGCAGCATGGTTTCGCTTTTCAGGTCCTCGGCCGAGATTTCCTTGCGGCCGGCCCACGGATGGTGGCGCGGCATGGCGACAATGAACGGTTCGTCGTACAGCGGCTGCACCGACATGCCGTGGTCGGGCAGCGGCAGCGCCATGATGGCCGCGTCCAGTTCACCCTGGCGCAGCAGCTCCAGCAGCTTGTGCGTGTAGTTCTCCTGCAGCACCAGCGGCATCTGCGGCACGGTGTCGATCAGGTTCTTCACCAGCGGCGGCAGCAGGTAGGGCCCGATGGTGTAGATCACGCCCAGGCGCAGCGGGCCGGCCAGCGGGTCCTTGTTCTGCTTGGCCAGCTCCTTGATGGCGGCGGTCTGCTCCAGCACCCGTTCGGCCTGGGCCACGATCTGGGCGCCCAGCGGCGTGACGGAAACTTCGGAGCCGCCACGCTCGAACAGGGTCACGCCCAGTTCGTCCTCGAGCTTCTTGATGGCAACGGACAGGGTGGGCTGGGCCACGAAGCAAGCCTCGGCGGCATGGCCGAAGTGTTTGGCGCGCGCAACGGCGACAATGTATTTCAGCTCGGTCAGTGTCATGTGATTTGTCTCGGATCCTCACGCAGCGGTCGCCGTCAGGACGGCGAACCGGGGCGGCAGACCCGTTTTTGGCCATGAAATAATAGTTTAGCGAGAATCATAGTCGATATAATTGCCTTGCAGGCTACAAGCCTGCAATTTTTGAAAGGCCTGCATGTCCTCGACGTTCGGCCCGGCGGAAGCCCAGGCCTATATTCACAAGCTGCTGACGGTGATGCACCATCAGGGCGGTTCCGACCTCTTCATCTCGGCTGACTTTCCTCCAAGCATTAAGCACCAGGGGGCGATGAAGGCGCTCAGCCAGCAACGCCTGTCGGGCGAAGTCACGCGCGCACTGGCCCTGTCGATCATGAACGAGCGCCAGCGCGCCGAGTTCGAGACCGAGATGGAGTGCAATTTCGCGATCTCGCTGCCGGGCGTCTGCCGTTTCCGCGTCAATGTCTATGTGCAGCAGCAGAGCGTCGGCATGGTGGTGCGCACGATCGCCTCCGAGATCCCCAATTTCGAGAAGCTCGACCTGCCCGAGGTGCTGAAGGACGTCGTGATGACCAAGCGCGGCCTGGTGCTGGTCGTGGGCGGCACCGGGTCCGGCAAGTCGACCACGCTGGCGGCGATGATCGACTACCGCAACAGCAATTCGGCCGGCCACATCATCACCGTGGAAGACCCGGTCGAGTACGTCCACAAGAACAAGAACTGCCTGGTGACGCATCGCGAAGTCGGGGTCGATACGCTGTCCTGGCACCACGCACTGAAGAACACGCTGCGCCAGGCGCCGGATGTGATCCTGATCGGCGAGATCCGCGATACCGAGACCATGGAGCACGCGATCGCCTTCGCCGAGACCGGCCACCTGTGCCTGGGCACGCTGCACGCGAACAACGCCAACCAGACGATGGACCGGATCATCAACTTCTTCCCGGAAGAGCGGCGCAACCAGTTGCTGATGGATTTGTCGTCGAACCTGCGCGCCATCGTCTCGCAGCGCCTGGTGCGTACCGAGGATGGCAAGGGCCGCAAGGCGGCCATCGAGATCCTGCTGAACACGCCGACCATCGGCGAGATGATCCTCAAGGGGAACTTCCAGAACATCAAGGAGATCATGCACAAGTCGCGCGAGCTCGGCATGTGCACCTTCGACCAGGCCTTGTTCGAGCTGTACAACAAGGGCCTGATCAGCTACGACGAGGCGATCCGCAATGCCGACTCGGCCAACGGCCTGCGCCTGCAGATCAAGCTGTCGGGCGAGCGCCGCGCGCCGGACGCGGTTGCCGCGCGGCCGGCCGAGCTGTCGATGGCGATCGAGGAAGAACCCGACGAAGAACCTCCGAAACACTGACTCTGCTTTAACTACTTATGCCTGCATTCGAAAACAAGATCTGCACGCGCGCCGACCTGGCTGCGCGCATCAAAGCATTGCCGAAACCGGTCGTGCTGACCAATGGCGTGTTCGACATCCTGCACCGCGGCCACGTGACTTACCTGGCGCAGGCGCGCGAACTGGGGGCGTCGCTCGTGGTGGCGGCCAATACCGACGCCTCGGTCAAGCGCCTGGGCAAGGGCGACGACCGCCCCCACAATACGCTGGCCGACCGGATGGCGGTGCTGGCGGCGCTGGAATCGGTGAACCTGGTGGTCGAGTTCGACGAGGATACGGCGCTGGAAGTGGTGCAGGAGGGGCGGCCCGACATCTACGCCAAGGGCGGCGATTACGTGATGAGCCAGATCCCCGAAGGCCAGGCCGTGCTGGCCTATGGCGGCCGGGCGGTGGCGATCGACTTCGAGCATGACCGGTCGACGACCAAGCTGGTGGCGCGGATTCGCGGCTGAGGCGATTGCTCACGCACTGCCAGGCATCACAGCAGGTGCCTGGTATGGGCAATCCCCATCTCGTCATAGATCTCGTAGATCACCTCCAGCATATTCGTCAGCTCCGGCGAGCGGTCCATCTGGCGCACGCTGAACATGATCGGCGACACGGCGCCCGGCTCGTCGAGCGACTTGTACACCACGTCGGTCCTGATCATGCCCTGCAGGCTCTTGGGCACGATCGCCACGCCCTGGCCGGCGCCCACCAGGCCGATCGCGATCTGCAACTCCCTCACCTCGATGACTGTTTGCGGCAGCAGCATGCGCTCGCGGAAGATCGCCAGCACCTGGTCGGCATAGCTCGGGCGCGGCTGCTTCGGATACACGAGCAGGGCTTCCTGGCTGACGTCCGACAACTTGACCGGCCCGTCGCCATGCGACAAGCGATGGCCGACGGGTAGCGCCACGATCAGCGGTTCCTCGCGCAACAGGATGCGCCGGATGGCGTGGTCCTCGGTCCTGAGGCGGCCGAAACCGACATCGATCCGCCCATCTTTCAGCGCCTGGATCTGCTCGATCGTGGCCAGCTCATGGAAGCTGATGTCCAGCGTCTGGTAGCGGGCGCGGAACCGGCGCACGATTTCCGGCAACAGGCCATAAAGTGTCGAGGCGACGAAACCGATCGCGAACTTGCGGTCGATCTTGCCGACGCGCTGCGTCATGGCCTTCAGGTTCGCCGTCTGCTCCAGCAATTCCTGCGCATGCGCATGGAAGAACCTGCCCGCCTCGGTCAGGCGCACCGGACGCGACCCCTTTTCGATCAGCACCACGCCGAGTTCTTCTTCCAGCTGCTGGATCTGCCGGCTCAAGGGCGGCTGCGCGATGTTCAGGCGCTCGGCGGCGCGGGTGAAATTCCGTTCGTCGGCCACGGCGACGAAGTAGCGCAGATGACGCAATTCCATGATACCTCCAGGGTATGAAAACAATACTAAAACGGTGTTGGACCACCATGTTTTATAAGGATATCGTATTCGCACATACCCAATATATGGATTGAGCATGATCCGCGACATCGAAACAAGCCTGGTCGACGTTCCCACCATCCGCCCCCACAAGCTCTCGGTGGCGACCATGCATACCCAGACACTGGTGCTGGTCCGCATTCGCTGCGACGACGGCATCGAGGGCTGGGGCGAGGCCACCACCATCGGTGGCCTCAACTACGGCGAGGAAAGCCCGGACAGCATCAAGGTGAACATCGACCGCCACATCGCGCCGCTGCTCGAGGGCATGGACGCCAGCAGCCCGGCGCGCGCCATGGCGCTGCTGCGCAAGACCATCCAGGGCAACCGCTTCGCCAAGTGCGCGATCGAGACCGCGCTGCTGGACGCGCAGGGCCAACGCCTGGGCGTTGCGCTGAGCGAGCTGCTCGGCGGCCGGGTGCGCGACGCGCTGCCGGTGGCCTGGACCCTGGCCAGCGGCGACACCGCCAAGGACATCGCCGAGGCCGAGCACATGCTCGACATCCGGCGCCACCGCATCTTCAAGCTCAAGATCGGCGCGCGTACGATCAAGGAAGACGTGGAGCACGTGCTGGCGATCAAGCGCGCGCTGGGCGAGCGCGCCAGCGTGCGGGTCGACGTCAACCAGGCCTGGTCCGAACTGGAGGCGGTGCGCGGCATCGCCGCGCTCGAGGCCGGCGGGATCGACCTGGTCGAACAGCCGGTGCGCGCCGACAACCGCGCCGCGCTGCGCCGCCTGGCGGCCCGCTTCGACGTGGCGGTGATGGCCGACGAGGCCCTGCATGGGCCGGTGGACGCCTTCGACATCGCCCGCACCGACGGCGCCGACGTGTATGCGGTCAAGATCGCCCAGAGCGGCGGCCTGTTCCCCGCCCAGCAGGTCGCCAGCGTAGCCCAGCTGGCCGGCATCGGCCTGTATGGCGGCACCATGCTCGAAGGCGGCGTCGGCACCGCCGCCACCGCCCACCTGTGCTCGACCTGGACCGACCTGTCCTGGGACACCGAATTGTTCGGCCCCTTGCTGCTGACCGAGGAGCTGCTGCAGGAGCCGCTGCGCTACCAGGACTTCACGTTGCAGGTGCCGACCGGGCCCGGCCTGGGCGTGCGGATCGATACCGAAAAACTGCACCACCTGCGCCGCAAGTAACCGAGGAGATTCCCATGCTGTTCCACGTCACCATGGAAGTGAAGCTTCCCACCACGATGCCGTCCGCCGAAGCGGACCAACTGAAGGCCGACGAGAAGGCCCTGGCCAGCCGCCTGCAAGAGCAGGGCAAGTGGCGCCACCTGTGGCGCGTGGCCGGCCAGTACGCCAACGTCAGCATCTTCGACGTGGCCGACAACGACGAGCTGCACGCGCTGCTGATGTCGCTGCCGCTGTTCCCCTATATGCACATCGCCGTGACGCCGCTGTGCCGCCACCCATCCTCGATCCGCGCCGACGACCGTTGAGCGCCACCCAAACCACAAGGAGACAAGCATGACGCACCAAGACATCGACCGACTCGTGAAAAGCTGGATCGTCGACTCGGCCACCCGCCCGGCCAATCCCCGCGTGCAGGAAATCGTCCTGCGCCTGGTCGGCGACCTGTGCAAGGCGATGGAAGACCTGGACATCCAGCCGAGCGAATTCTGGACCGGCCTGGAATACCTGACCGCGGCCGGCAAGGCCAACGAACTGGGCCTGCTCACACCGGGCCTGGGCCTGGAACGCTTCATGGACATCCGCGCCGACGAGGCCGAAGCGCGCGCCGGCATCGAAGGCGGCACCCCGCGCACCATCGAGGGCCCGCTGTACGTGGCCGGCGCGCCCGAGAGCACGGGCTTTGCCCGCCTCGACGACGGCACCGAGAGCGAGGAAGCCGAAGTCGTCTTCATGCAGGGCACGGTGTTCGACGCGCAGGGCAAGCCGCTGGCGGGCGCGAAAGTCGAAGTCTGGCACGCCAACCTGCTGGGCAACTACTCGTTCTTCGACGCCAGCCAGTCGCATTTCAACCTGCGCCGCACCATCATCACCGACGCCGCCGGTCGCTACCAGTTCCGCACCATCATGCCGAAGGGCTATGGCTGTCCACCAGGCGGCAGTACCCAGAAACTGCTCGATTTGCTGGGCCGCCACGGCCAGCGTCCGGCCCACATCCACTTCTTCGTCAGCGCCGATGGCCAGCGCAAGCTGACCACCCAGATCAATATCGATGGCGACGAATACCTGTGGGACGATTTCGCCTTCGCCAGCCGCGAAGGGCTGGTGCCGCCGATCGTCCGTGTCGACGCCGCCGCGGCGCTGGCCGCCAAGGGCCTGGACAAGCCGTATGCCTCGATCGATTTCGACTTCCACCTGCACCAGGACATCGCCGCGGCGCCGAGCTGCGACGTCGAACGCCTGCGCGCCGCCGCCTGAGGAGGCCATCATGATTCCTATCCATCCCGTGCCGAACCGGAGCGCCGCCGACCTGGCCGCGCTGCTGGTCGAAGACCATGCGAGCGGCGACCATCGCCTGCACCGCAGCGCCTTCACCGACCCGGAGCTGTTCGAACTCGAGATGAAGCACATCTTCGAGGGCAACTGGATCTATCTGGCCCACGAGAGCCAGATCCCGAACAACAACGACTACTACACGACCCATATGGGACGCCAGCCGGTGTTCATCGCACGCAACCGCCAGGGCGAGCTGAATGCCTTCATCAATGCCTGCAGCCACCGTGGCGCGCAGCTGTGCCGCCACAAGCGCGGCAACAAGGCGACCTATACCTGCCCGTTCCACGGCTGGACCTTCAATAACAGCGGCAAGCTGCTGAAGGTGAAGGACCCGGAAGACGCCGGCTATCCGGAGTGCTTCAACAAGGAAGGCTCGCACGACCTGAAAAAGGTGGCGCGCTTCGCCAACTACCGTGGCTTCCTGTTCGGCAGCCTGAATCCGGACGTGCTGCCGCTCGAGCAATTCCTGGGCGAGGCCGGCAAGATCATCGACATGATCGTCGATCAGTCGCCGGACGGCCTGGAAGTGCTGCGTGGTTCGTCCACCTATACCTTCGCCGGCAACTGGAAGCTGCAGGCCGAGAACGGGGCCGACGGCTACCACGTGTCGGCCGTCCACTGGAATTATGCGGCCACTACCGGCCGCCGCAAGGAACAGGAAGCCCAGCGCGAGGACAAGATCCGCGCGATGGACGCCGGCAAGTGGGGCCGCCAGGGCGGCGGTTTCTACTCGTTCGAGCACGGCCACCTGCTGCTGTGGACCCAGTGGGCCAATCCGGAGGATCGCCCCAACTACCCGCGCCATGCCGACTACACGGAAAAATTCGGCAAGCCGGTCGCCGACTGGATGGTGGGCCGCTCGCGCAACCTGTGCCTGTACCCGAACGTCTACCTGATGGACCAGTTCGGGTCGCAGATCCGCCTGTTGCGGCCGATCTCGGTCGACCAGACCGAGGTCACGATCTACTGCATCGCCCCCAAGGGCGAACCGGACGAGGCGCGCGCGCGCCGCATCCGGCAGTACGAGGATTTCTTCAATGTCAGCGGCATGGCCACGCCCGACGACCTGGAAGAATTCCGCGCCTGCCAGCAGGGCTATGCGGGCAGCGCGATGGCCTGGAACGATATGTGCCGCGGCGCCACCCACTGGATCCAGGGACCCGACGAGGCGGCCAGGGAAATCGGCCTGGCGCCGGTCTTGAGCGGCAAGCGCACCGAGGACGAAGGGTTGTATACGGTCCAGCACCGCTACTGGCTCGACGTGATGCAGAAAGCCCTGGGCGGCAAGGGAGAAGCGGCATGAGCGCGATCGCCATGGCGGACATCGCCGCCTTTTTGTACCGCGAAGCGCGCCTGCTCGACGATGAGGAATGGGACGCATGGCTCGCCTGCTACGACCCCGAGGCGCAGTTCTGGATGCCGGCCTGGGACGACGACGACACGCTGGTCACCGATCCGCAGCGCGAGATCTCGCTGATCTTCTATCCGAACCGCGCCGGCCTGGAAGACCGCGTATTCCGGATCAAGACCGAGCGCTCCAGCGCGACCATGCCGGACACGCGCACCAGTCACAACATCGCGAACATCGAGCTCGAACGGCAGGAAGGAAGCCGGGTCACGGTGCGCTTCAACTGGCACACGCTGAGCCACCGCTACAAGACCGACTTCAGCTTCTTCGGCATGTCGCGCTACGTGATCGACTTCGGCGGCGAACAGCCGCGCATCCTGGACAAGTATGTCGTGCTGAAGAACGACTACATCCACCAGGTCATCGACGTGTACCACATTTAAGCGCATCAATACGCAAGGAGACAGACGATGAGCCATCACATCGCCCTGCAGTTCGAGGACGGGATCACCCGCTTCATCACGTGCAACGAGGATGAAAAGCTGGCCGACGCCGCCTACCGCCAGCGGATCAATATTCCGCTCGACTGCCGCGACGGCGCCTGCGGCACCTGCCGCGCGCACTGCGAATCGGGCCGCTACGACATGCCCGAATCGAGCTATATCGAGGATGCGCTCGAACCCGAGGATGCGGCGCGCGGCTTCGTGCTGACCTGCCAGATGAAGCCGAGTACGGACTGCGTGGTGAAGATCCTGGCAACGTCGGAAGCCTGTAAATCGGGCGCCCACAGCTACCACGGCCGGATCGCCGCGGTCGAGCAGCTGTCGGCGTCGACCATCCGCTTCGGCATCGACCTGGACGACGACGCCGCGCCGGGCTTCCTGCCGGGCCAGTACGTCAACGTGGGTATCCCCGGCACCGAACTGACCCGTTCCTATTCCTTCAGCTCGGCCCCCGGCAGCCGGCGCGCCGAATTCGTCGTGCGCAATGTGCCGGGCGGGCAGATGAGCGGCTACCTGACGGGACAGGCGCAAGCGGGGAGCCCGATGACCTTCCTCGGTCCGTTCGGCAGCTTCTACCTGCGGCCCCTGCAGCGTCCGGCCCTGTTCCTGGCCGGCGGCACCGGCATCGCGCCATTCCTGTCGATGCTGTCGGTACTGGCGGTCCAGGGCTTCGCGCAGCCGGTGCGCCTGGTGTATGCGGTGACCAACGACGCCGACCTGGTCGGCATCGAAGAACTCGACCGCATCGCCGCGGCGCACCCGCAGTTCAGCTACGTGAGCTGCGTGGCGGCGCCCGAGAGCGCGCATCCGCGCAAGGGTTATGCGACCGCCCACGTCGAGCCAAGCTGGATGAACGACGGCGAGGTCGACCTCTACCTGTGCGGCCCGCCGCCGATGGTGGACGCGGTGCGCGGCTGGCTGGACGGCGTCGGTGTCAAGCCAGCCAACTTCTATTTCGAGAAATTCTCGGCCAGCAGCGGAGCTTAATACGATGACGAACCGTGAACGTTTCAGCGAAAAGGTCATCGTGGTCACCGGCGCCGCGCAAGGCATCGGCCGCGGCGTGGCGCTGCGCGCGGCGCGCGAAGGCGCCCGTCTGGTGCTGGCCGACCGCAGCGACCTGGTCGAGCAGGTGGCGGCCGAGGCGCGCGACCTGCAGGCGCAGGTGACGGTGGCGAAGGTCGATCTCGAGACCTATGCCGGCGCGCGCCGCCTGGTCGAGGCGGCCCTGCGCGACTGCGGCAAGGTGGACATCCTGGTCAACAATGTGGGCGGCACCATCTGGGCCAAGCCCTACGAGGCGTATGACGAAGACCAGATCGAGGCGGAAATCCGCCGCTCGCTGTTTCCGACCCTGTGGTGCTGCCGCGCGGTGCTGCCGGCGATGATCGAACGCGGCAAGGGCAGTATCGTCAACGTGTCGTCGATCGCCACCCGCGGCATCTACCGGATCCCGTATTCGGCGGCCAAGGGCGGCGTCAACGCCCTGACCGCCAGCCTCGCGCTGGAACACGCGCACGACGGCATCCGGGTCAACGCGGTCGCCACCGGCGGCACCGAGGCGCCGCCGCGCGCCATCCCGCGCAATCCGACGCCGCTCAGCGAACAGGAACAGCTGTGGTACCAGGGCATCGTCGACCAGACGCTGGCGTCGAGTCCGATGCACCGCTATGGCACGATCGACGAACAGGTCGCGGCCATCCTGTTCCTGGCCTCCAACGAGGCATCCTACATCACCGGCAGCGTGCTGCCGGTCGGTGGCGGCGACCAGGGATAAGCATGGCAAACGCGATCATCAACGGCACGCTGCTGCATTACCGCTGCCAGGGAAACCCGACCCGTCCGACCGTGGTGCTGTCGAATTCGCTCGGCACTGATATGAGCATGTGGGACGACCTTGCCTACGGCCTGGCGCAGCGCTTCCATGTGCTGCGCTACGACACCCGAGGCCATGGCGCCTCGGCCAGCCCCGCCGGGCCGTATAGCCTCGAATTGCTGGGCCGCGACGTGCTGGCGCTGCTCGACAAGATCGGGGTCGGGCGCGCCCACTTTGTCGGGCTGTCGATGGGCGGCGCCATCGGCCAGTGGCTCGGGCTGCATGCGCCAGAGCGGCTGGACCGGCTGGTGCTGGCCAATACCGCCGCGCGCATCGGCAGCGCCGACGGCTGGCGCGCCCGCGCCGAAGCGGTGCGCGCGGGCGGCATGGAAGACATTGCCGCCGGATCGCCGGGGCGGTGGTTCACGCCCGCTTTCATAGAGGACCGGGCGGGGGTGGTGCGGGCCATGCAGGCCACGCTGCGCGCGACCGATCCCGAAGGCTACGCGGCCTGCTGCGATGCGCTGGCCGTGGCCGACCTGGGCCAGGAAATCGCCCGGATCCCGGTCCCCACCATGATCATCGCCGGCGCCTTCGATCCGGTCACCACGCTCGAGGATGCACGCTTCCTGCAGCGCGCCATTCCCGGCGCGCTGCTCGCCACCGTGCCGGCCTCGCACCTGTCGAACCTCGAAAGCCCGGAACTGTTCGCAGAAACAGTCCACGCTTTCCTGCACGGCTGACGCCGGCCGCACTTGCCTGCCTTGGGCAGGGACCGATAACAGAAGGAGACACGCCATGCAGGAACGATCTCATGCCGGGGATGGACACGACGCGCCTCCGGTCCGGCCAACAGCATCCGGAACCCTTGGCGCGGACTGGTCGGCCTCCGCGGTCACCGCCGGCTTTCTGGCCGTGCTGGTGTCGTTCACCGGCCCGCTGGCGATCTTCTACCAGGCGGCGCAGGCGGCCCAGGTCGACAACGCCATGTTCGCGTCCTGGGTGTGGGGGATTTCGATCGGGGCGGCGGTTTCCGGCATCGTCCTGAGCTGGACCCTGCGGGTTCCGGTGATCACCGCCTGGTCAGCGCCCGGCACCGCCTTGCTGATCACGCTGTTTCCCGGGCTGTCGCTCAATGAAGCGGTCGGCGCCTACCTCACCGCCGCCGCCGTGCTGCTGGCGATCGGCCTGTCGGGCAGTTTCGAGCGCGTGATGGCCTGGGTGCCGAAGGGCATCGCGAGCGGCATGATGGCCGGGATCCTGCTGCCGTTCGGCCTGCAGGCCTTCGCGTCGACCAGCACCTTTCCCTTGCTGGCGTTCGGCATGATCGGCGCCTACCTGCTGTTCAAGCGGCTCCTGCCGCGCTACAGCGTCATGCTGCTGCTGGTCGCCGGCGTGCTGCTGGCGGTGGCGAGCGGCGCCAGCAGGTTGTCAGGCATCGCGCTGGAACTCGTCACGCCGCAGTTCATCGCGCCGGCATGGTCCTGGGCCAGCACCTTCAGCCTGGCGCTGCCGCTGGTGCTGGTCACGCTGACCGGGCAGTACCTGCCGGGGATGGCGGTGCTATCGACCTCGGGCTACGGGACCGGGGCCCGTTCCATCATCGGCGTCAACAGCATCGTCTCGCTGGCGGTCGCCTTCACGGGCGGCATCACGATCGCCATCGCCGCCATCACCGCCGCCATGTGCACCGGCCGCGACGCCCACGAGGATCCGCGTCGGCGCTATATCGCAGGCCTGGCCAATGGGGTGTTCTACCTGGCCGCGGGACTGTGCGGCGGATCGATCGTGATGCTGTTCAGCGCCCTTCCGGGCGAACTGATCGCCACGCTGGCCGGACTGGCGCTGCTGGGCCCCATCACCGCCAACCTGGCCGGCGTGATCGCCGCCGACGACCATCGAGAAGCCTCCATCATCACTTTCCTGGCGACCGCCTCCGGCATGAGCTTTCTCGGATTGGGAGCGGCGTTCTGGGGCGTCGTCATCGGCATGCTGGCCTGGCGGGTCTTGCACGGCAAGCGGAAGGAGGGCGCCGGCAACAAGACGTAAGCAGGCATGTGCGACACAACATCGACAATCAAGGAGACACACATCATGCGACACATCGACGTACACAAGATGGCCGACACGGCCAGGTTCAACCGATTCCATACCGCACTACTGCTGTGGTGCGCGGTCATCATCATCTGCGATGGCTACGACCTTGCCGTGGCGGGCATCGCCCTGCCTTCGATCATGAGCGAGATGGGCGTGACCGCCCAGGATGCCGGCTTCATGGTCAGCTCTGCGTTGTTCGGGATGATGTTCGGCGCCATCTTCCTCGGCACACTGGCCGACCGCATCGGCCGGCGCTGGGCGATCGTGATCTGCCTGTTCCTGTTCAGCGTGTTTACCGCAGCCGCCGGCATGGCGAGCGATCCCTACACGTTCAGCGTGATGCGTTTCCTGGCCGGGCTCGGGATCGGCGGCGTGATGCCGAACGTCGTGGCCCAGATGACCGAATACTCGCCCCGGAAAATCCGCGCCACGATGGTGACGCTGATGTTCAGCGGCTATGCCGTGGGCGGCATGCTGGCCGCCGTGCTGGGCAAGGGCCTGATCGCGCAGCATGGCTGGCAATCGGTGTTCCTGGCCGCCGGCGTCCCGGTGCTCCTGATCCCCTTCATCCTCAGGTCGATGCCCGAGTCGATGCCTTTCCTGATCAAGCAGGGGCGGATCGACGAACTCAAGGCCATCCTGGCGCGCATGGAGCCGGGCTACCGCCCGGGAGCGCACGACGATTTCCAGATTCCAGTGACCGAGCGCGCCACGGGCGCGCCGATCGGCAAGCTGTTCCAGGAAGGCCGCGGGTTCAGCACCATCATGTTCTGGATCGCGTTCTTCATGTGCCTGTTCATGGTGTACGCACTCAGTTCCTGGCTGGCTAAGCTCATGGCCGGCGCCGGCTACAGCCTGGGCTCGGCGCTGACCTTCGTGCTGGTGCTGAACTTCGGGGCGGTCATCGGCGCCGTCGGCGGCGGCTGGCTGGCAGACCGCTTCCACATCAAGTACGTGCTGGTGGGGATGTATGCGCTGGCTGCCGTGTCGATCACGCTGCTGGGCTATCCGATGCCGAGCGCCTTGCTGTTCGTGGTGGTCGGCCTGGCCGGCGCCTCGACCATCGGCACCCAGATCGTCACCTATGCCTATGCCGGCCAGTTCTATCCGAGCGCGGTGCGCTCGACCGGTATCGGCTGGGCCTCGGGCGTCGGCCGCAGCGGCGCCATCCTGGCGCCGATCGTGATCGGCACCCTGGTCGGGATGTCGCTGCCGCTGCAGCAGAACTTCCTGGCGATCTCGATCCCGGCCGTGATCGCCACCATCGCGGTGGCGCTGATCCGTCACGAGCGATCGGCCACGATGAAGATCGCCGCCGTACAGGTGACCGAACCGGCTTGACCCCGGCGACCGCCATGGTCCGCCCGGCGCCCGCCGGGCACTCCCCGCAACATACCGATAACAAGCAGGAGACTTCATGAAACCAATTCATTGCGCGCTGGCGCTGGCGTGCGGGCTCGCCGCGCCCGTGGCATCGGCCCAGAGCTCGGTCCAGGTCTACGGCCTGGTCGACAGCGGCCTGGCCCATATCACCAATGCCGATGCCGAGGGCAACGGCGTCACCAAGGTGCCGTCGCTGACCGGCTCGCTGCCATCGCGGATCGGCTTTCGCGGCACCGAGGACCTGGGCAACGGCCTGCAGGCCTTCTTCGTGCTGGAGAACGGCATCTCGATGGACAGCGGCGCGTCAGGGCAGGGCGGCCGGCTGTTCGGGCGCGCCGCCAACGTCGGCCTGAAGGGCGCCTGGGGCACGTTCACCGTCGGGCGCCAGGTCAATATGACCTTCATCTCGTCGATGAAATCCGACGTGATGGGGCCGCAGCTGTTTTCGATCAGCAGCATCGACCTGTACATCCCGAATGCCCGCAGCGACAATGCGATCGGCTACCTGGGCAACTTCAATGGTTTCATGGTGGGCGCCACCTACAGCTTCGGGCGCGATGGCGTCGCCACCGGTGGTCCGGCGGCGACCAACTGTCCGGGCGAAGCGCCCGGCAATTCGCAGGCCTGCCGCCAGTACACGGGGCTGGTGGGGTACGACAGCAAGGCCTGGGGCCTGAACGCAAGCTACGACCGCATGAACGGGAACACCGGCGCCGGCGGCGGCTTGACCAGCAGCGGCAACACCGATATCCGCACGACGGTCAACGGCTACCTGATGCTGGGCGACGTCAAGATCGGCGCCGGCGCCATGGACCGCGAAACCGATGCCGCGACCGGGCTGTCCGAATCGCTTTTGTTCTATATCGGCGCCAGTAAACCGCTCGGCGCCTTCACCGTCGATGCGCAGTTCGCGCGGCGCAATGCGAAGCGTTCAGATGACGACGTGACGCTGTACGTGGCGCGCCTGACCTATGCGCTGTCGAAGCGCACTGCCATCTATGCCTCGGTGGGCCGGATGGACAACGATGGCGCGTCGGCGGTGGCGCTGGACGCGGGCGGCACGGTGGCGCCGGGCGTGGCGCAAAATGGGGTGATGGCCGGCCTGCGTCACAGTTTTTGAGTCCATGCTTTGAGTCCATGCGATTGGTTCCGGGGCACGGCAATGGGAGACCCGGCCGTGCAGCGGTAGCGCAAGTGCCGGCGGCCGGCTTCCTTATAATGAGCGCTACCCCAACAGAATCGACCTTATTCAAGGAATCCCGTCATGACGCTGCCCTTCCATTCACCGATCTCGCCGGACCTGATCCACGGCGCCGTCGAGGTCGAGCGCACGGAGGAAGGCCTGCTGCCGCACCGCTTGCCCGCTTGGGCGCGCGCGCAATGTCCCGACGCGCAATTGCTGATGGCGCAGTCGCAGCCATCCGGCGTGCGCCTGGCGCTGCGCACCGCGGCGACGGTGCTGGAACTGGTCGCGCTGCCGACCAAGCGCCGCTACGGCGCCATGGCGCCGCGCCCCGACGGCATCTATGACCTGCTCGTCGATGGGCGGCTCGTGCAGCAGGCGAGCGCGCCGGGCGGCAAGATCATGGATATCGACATACTGTCCGGCACGGCCAAGCTGCGCCGGGGTGAGCCGCAGCGGCTGCGCTTCACCGGCCTGCCGCCAGGCGACAAGACGGTCGAGATCTGGCTGCCGCATGACGAGACGACCGAGCTGGTGGCGCTGGATGCCGATGCGCCGATCGCACCGCTGGCGGCGTCGGGCAAGCGCCGCTGGCTGCACCATGGCAGTTCCATCAGCCAGGGCTCGAACGCAACCAATCCGAGCGGCGTCTGGCCGGCTGTCGCGGCGCAGCTGGCCGGCGTCGACCTGCTCAATCTGGGCTTCGGTGGCAACGCATTGCTGGACCCGTTCACGGCGCGCACGATCCGCGACCTGCCGGCGGACCTGATCAGCCTCAAGCTCGGGATTAATATCGTCAACACCGACCTGATGCGGCTACGCGCGTTCGGGCCGGCCGTGCATGGCTTTCTGGACACGATCCGCGACGGGCATTCGACGACGCCCTTGCTGGTAATGTCGCCGATCTGGTGCCCGATCCACGAAACCACGCCCGGCCCGACCATGTTCGATGGCAAGGCGCTGGAAAAGGGGCGGTTGCTGTTTCGCGCAATGGGCAACGATGCCGAGCGCCGCCAGGGCAAGCTGACGCTTGGCGTCATCCGCGAGCAGTTGCAAAAGATCGTCCAACAGCGGGCGCGGGCGGATGCCAATCTCTACTACCTCGATGGCAGCGCATTGTATGGGGCCCAGGACAACGCACGCCTGCCGCTGGCGGATGCGCTGCATCCCGACGGCGAGGCGCAGCGCCTGATTGGCGAGCGCTTTAACGAGCTGGCGTTCGGGAGCGGCCCCTTCGGCGAACAACAAGCTTGAGGCAACTGGTAGAACTGTTTCGACTGCGACGCCAAACGTGCTGCACAGCTGAAGCACTGGAACCCGGACTGACCAGTTTGCCTCATCAGGTTCTGTTCTGACCGGCAAACTAGCGCTGCCCCTAGACCGCATGCGAGGATCGGTTCCCTTCACCTGAAGGCAATCCTCATAAAGCAAGACCGGCCGCCGCGCCGCGATTTTCCTGCGCCATGTCGGCACGATGGCCGCCTGACCACGCCGGTGCTGCAAGCCGCGGCCAGCGAAAAGAACCGTGTCAGCTTCGCGCCGATTTTCGACAAGTCCGAAAAGCCGGAGAAGACCGAGCCGCCGGGTGACGCGACGCGTGGACCAGAGCCAGAGAGCGCCGATTGACAACCCAGTCCCGCTTTCAGACGCAACATCACAGAGCGTGACGCGCGTCTGGAAAGCGCAGTGCATCACAGAGCGTGACGCTCGTCTGGAAAGCGCAGTGAACGCCAGGACCTGCCGAATCGGTCATGGCCGGCTCATCGCTTCCGGGAGCGGCGAGGGTCGCCCCATCCAACGCTCCAGCCCGGCAATACTTTCGCGCTGCGCCGAAGTATCAGGCGCCGCCCAGGTAACCGTTCTGGCGCCAGGCCTCGTACACCACGATCGCCACCGTGTTCGACAGGTTCAGGCTGCGGTTGTCGGGTCGCATCGGCAGCCGGATGCGCTGGGCGGGCGGAAAGGTTTCGCGCAACGCCGGGGCCAGCCCGCGCGACTCCGGCCCGAACACGAACACGTCACCCGGCTGGAAACAGGCAGCGGCGAACGGCGAGGAACCATGCGTGGTGAGCGCGAACATGCGGGAAGGGTCGGGTCGGGTGTCGGCGATGAAGGCATTCCAGTCCTTGTGCACCTTCATGGCGGCGTACTCGTGGTAATCCAGGCCGGCGCGGCGCATCTTGGCGTCGTCCAGCGGGAAGCCGAGCGGCTCGATCAGGTGCAGCTGGGCGCCGGCGTTGGCGCACAGGCGGATCACATTGCCGGTATTCGGCGGGATTTCTGGTTCGACCAGGACGACGTGGAACAAGGTGCTTCTCCTTTGTATTTCGGTATCGGGTCATGCATGCGGCGGGGTGCGCGCGAACACGAGATTCGTGACGCGCGCGGCGCCGGCGCGTTTCAGCACCGCTGCAATGTCATTCAGCGTGTGCCCGCTCGACATGACATCGTCGACCACGCCCACATGGCGAGCGCGCACATCGACCGCGGCGTCCACCCCGAACGCCCCGCGCATATTCTTGTGGCGCTCGCCCGGCGCGGCGCCGGACTGCGCCTTCGTCTCGCGCACCCGCTGCAACAACCGCGGCGCGACCGGCAGGCGCAGCGAGGCAGCCAGCGGCCGCGCCACCTCGAGCGCCTGGTTGTAGCCACGCTCGACCAGGCGGGCCGGTCCCAGCGGCACGGGGCACAGCACGTCGGGCAAGGCCAGGCCAGAGCGCACCACGGCGTCGTGCAGCACACGCGCCATCCACGGCGCCAGCGCGAGCTGGGCCCTGAACTTCAGCTGCAGCGCCACGCTGTCGAGCGGCGCGGCATAGTCGCAGGCGGCCAGGGTCGCGTCGAAGGCGGGCCGCTCCGACAGGCAGGCGCCGCAGTGCCGGCCGAGGTCCAGCGCGCTGGCCGGGTTGGCGCAGCACGGACAGCGCGCGACGGGCAAGACGTAGGCCTGCTCGCAGGCGGCGCACACGGCGTCGTGCGCATGGGCGCCACATAGCGCGCAGGCGGACGGCAGCATGGCGCGCAGCAGGCGGCCGGGCAGTGCGCGAATGTCCAGCATCGGCTCGACTTCCCACAACCGGTTAAACTGCCAACATTATCTCATCTCGACTTGCATCTCATGGCTTCTCCTCAATCCCCCTCCAGGCTGAGCGCCCCGATCGACCTGTCCCGCGTGCGCGGGCTGTTTGCGCATCCTGAACGCATCGCCCCGTCGGACTTCCTGCGTCGTGAGATCGCCGAACGCATGCACGAGCGCCTGAGTCTCGTCAAAATCGTTCCCAAGCAGGTGCTGGACGCGGGCTGCGGCGCCGGCGCCGACCTCGCCTTGTTGCAAAAGACATATCCGGCGGCGCAGATCCTGGGCCTGGATGGGGCAGGGGCCATGGCGCGCGCAGCCCGGGGACCGGTATCGCAGGGCGGCGCGCTCAACCAGCTGCTCACCCGCCTGATGCCGGCCAAGGCCGGTGTCGACGTGCTGTGCGGTGACTATGGCAACCTGCCGCTCGGGCCGAATTCGCTCGACCTGCTGTGGTCGAACCTGGCGCTGCACTGGCATCCGCTGCCCGACCGCGTGTTCGCCGAATGGCGCCGCGTGTTGCGGGTCGAGGGGCTGCTGATGTTTTCCTGCTTCGGTCCGGACACCTTCATCGAGCTGCGCAGCGCCTTCGCCGCGCTCGACGCCCACCCGCACACCTTGCCCTTCGTCGACATGCACGATTTCGGCGACCAGCTGGTCGAGGTCGGGTTCTCGACACCCGTCATGGACATGGAACGCATTACCGTCACCTATGACACGCCGCAGGCGCTGCTGCTCGATGTGCAGGCGCTGGGCGGCAATCCGCTCGAATCGCGCCGGCGCGGCCTGATCGGGCGCGCGGCCTGGCGGCGCGTGCTGGACGCCTTCGAGGAGCAGCGCCTCCCCGACGGCAAGCTTGGCCTGACTTTCGAAGTCATCTACGGCCATGCCTTCCGTCCCGCGCCGCGCACCACCGCCTCGGGCGAATCCATCGTGCGCTTCCAGCCCCGCAAGCCCTGAAACCCGTCCTGCATGGCTGAGTTGCCAATAACCCCGATTTTCCTTGAATAAAAATTAGTGCTTTAGATATAATCAATTGCTATTTTTTTCGTCCGACCAATAGAATCGCTTAAAAAAGCGGCAGATTCGGGCGAAAAGTAGAAAAAAGAATTGCAGCAGTCGCAGAGTCGCCCGGTCCTGGCAGCAACGTATTGCCAGGTGGGGCGAGATGGTTTCCCACCATTCCGCAGCGCAATTACGCGGGACGACCCGGCAAGCCCTCTGTGATCAGTACGGAGCGGCAGCGGTTCGTTCACGGAATTGCTGGCCCGTTAAAAATATTCTTATTTTTAGGGTGGTTGGGGACATACATGACATATGCAACGCGACTCAAGGCCGTGCTGTACGGCTGCGCCGTACTCGCCGCAACCGGCGCCACGCCGGCGTGGGGCCAGCAGCAGCCGATCACGGGCCGGCCTCTCGAACACCAGCTCAATATGCAGGCCCCTGTTACCCAGGTCGGCGCCGACATCTATTCATTGCACAACTGGATGATGATCGTCTGCCTGGTGATCTTCGTCGGCGTGTTCGGCGTCATGTTCTATTCGGTGTTCAAGCACCGCAAGTCCCTGGGCCACAAGCCGGCGACCTTCCACGAATCCACCGCCGTCGAGATCGCCTGGACGGTCGTGCCGTTCCTGATCGTCATCGGCATGGCGCTGCCGGCCACCAAGACCGTGGTCGCGCTGAAGGACACCTCCAACGCCGACCTCACCATCAAGGCCACCGGCATGCAGTGGAAGTGGGGCTACGATTACCTGAAGGGCGAGGGCGAAGGCATTTCCTTCCTGTCGAACCTGGCCACGCCGCGCTCCCAGATCGGCGAGCCCGGCGTGCAGCCCACCGAGGCGCGCACCGAGAACTACCTGCTCGAAGTCGATAACGAGATGGTGGTTCCGGTGAACAAGAAGATCCGCATGGTGTTCACCGCCAACGACGTGATCCACGCCTGGACGATTCCCGCGTTCGCGATCAAGCAGGATGCGATTCCCGGCTTCGTGCGCGACGGCTGGTTCAAGGCCGAGAAGACCGGCGTCTACCGCGGCAACTGCGTCGAGCTGTGCGGCAAGGACCATGCCTTCATGCCGATCGTAGTGCGCGTGGTGACCGATGCCGAGTACACGGCCTGGGTCGAGGGCAAGAAGAAGGAAATGGCGGCCCTGGCCGACGATCCGACCAAGACCTGGACCATCGACGAGCTGAAGACCCGTGGCGAGCAGGTCTACGCTGCCAACTGCGTGGCCTGCCACCAGGCCAATGGCAAGGGTGTCCCTGCCGCCTTCGCGGCGCTGGACGGCTCGCCGAACGTGCTGGGCGACAAGGCGCACCAGATCGATATCCTGCTCAATGGCCAGAAGAGCGGCCGGTTCCCGACCGAGATGCCGGCGTGGAAACAGTTGTCCGATACCGAGATCGCCGCGGTGATCACCTATACGCGTAATTCCTGGTCAAACAAGGCTGCGGAAAATATCGTTCAACCGGCCGAAGTCCTGGCCGCACGCAAATAATGCAGGGGTAACGACATGAGCACCACGACGATCGATCACGGCCACGCACATGATCACGACCATGCGCACGACCACGCGCACGACGAACACCACGAGCACCCGCACGGCTGGCGCCGCTGGCTGTTCGCGACCAACCACAAGGACATCGGCAGCCTGTATCTCTGGTTCTCGTTCATCATGCTGCTCTCGGGCGGCGTGCTGGCGCTGATGATCCGCGCCGAGCTGTTCCAGCCCGGCCTGCAATTCGTGCGTCCCGAGTTCTTCAACCAGCTCACCACCATGCACGGCCTGGTGATGGTGTTCGGCGCGATCATGCCGGCCTTCGTCGGCTTCGCCAACTGGATGCTGCCGCTGCAGGTCGGCGCGTCCGACATGGCGTTCGCGCGCATGAACAACTTCTCGTTCTGGCTGCTGCCGCCGGCCGCGCTGCTGCTGGCCGGCTCCTTCCTGGCGCCGGGCGGCGCCACCGCCGCCGGCTGGACGCTGTATGCGCCGCTGTCGACCCAGATGGGCATCGGCATGGACATGGCGATTTTCGCCATGCACATCATGGGCGCTTCGTCGATCATGGGCTCCATCAACATCATCGTCACCATCCTGAACATGCGCGCGCCGGGCATGACCCTGATGAAGATGCCGATGTTCTGCTGGACCTGGCTGATCACCGCGTATCTGCTGATCGCCGTGATGCCGGTGCTCGCCGGCGCGATTACCATGACCCTGACCGACCGCCACTTCGGCACCTCGTTCTTCAATGCCGCCGGCGGCGGCGACCCGGTCATGTACCAGCACATCTTCTGGTTCTTCGGCCACCCCGAGGTCTACATCATGATCCTGCCGGCCTTCGGCATCGTCTCGCAGATCATCCCGGCCTTCGCGCGCAAGCCGCTGTTCGGCTACGCCTCGATGGTGTACGCGACCGCCTCGATCGCGATCCTGTCGTTCGTCGTCTGGGCCCACCACATGTTCACCACCGGCATGCCGGTGACCTCGCAGCTGTTCTTCATGTACGCCACCATGCTGATCTCGGTGCCGACCGGCGTGAAGGTGTTCAACTGGGTCGCCACCATGTGGAAGGGCTCGATGACCTTCGAGACCCCGATGCTGTTCGCGGTCGGCTTCATCTTCGTGTTCACCATGGGCGGCTTCACGGGCCTGATCCTGGCCGTGACCCCGATCGACATCCAGGTGCACGACACCTATTACGTGGTGGCCCACTTCCACTACGTGCTGGTGGCCGGCTCGCTGTTCGCGCTGTTCGCCGGCTTCTATTACTGGGCGCCGAAGTGGACCGGCCATATGTATCCGGAAGGCCGCGGCAAGATCCACTTCTGGCTGTCGCTCATCACCTTCAACGTCACCTTCTTCCCGATGCACTTCCTGGGACTGGCCGGCATGCCGCGCCGCTACGCCGACTACGCGGTGCAGTTCACCGACTTCAATATGATCGTGTCGATCGGCGCCTTCGGCTTCGGTTTCAGCCAGGTGTACTTCCTGTTCGCGGTGGTGCTGCCGACCATCCGCGGCGGCGCCAAGGCGCCGGCCAAGCCGTGGGACGGCGCCGAAGGCCTGGAGTGGACCGTGCCGAGCCCGGCGCCGTTCCACACCTTCGAGAACCCGCCGCTGGTGAAATGATGAGCACGCGCAAGCCAGGGGTGGCCCGGCCCAATAATCTCAGGACCGCCCTGTGGGTGGGCGGCCTGGCGCTGTTCTTCTTCGTCAGCGTGTTCGTCAAGTTCACGCTGCTGAGCTGAGGCGGGCCGATGAGTACGGGGATGAACAACAAGCTGCTCCGCCTCAACCGCACCACGTTCGGCAAGCTGGTCGTGGTGGCGATCGCGATGTTCGGCTTCGGCTATGCGCTGATTCCGGTGTACCGCCAGGTCTGCGAGGTGCTCGGCATTAACGTGCTGACCCAGAAGGGCGAGTTCGTCGCGGCGCCGACCAATACCCAGGTCGACACCTCGCGCACCATCACCATCGAGCTGGACGGCAACTCGCAGGGACCCTGGCGCTTCCGCCCGACCACCCGCAGCATCGACGTGCATCCGGGCGAGCTGGCCACCGTCATGTACGAGGTGGTCAATACCCAGGGCAGGGCGGTCAAGGCGCAGGCGATCCCGAGCTACGCGCCGCAGTCGGCCACCCCGCATTTCATGAAGGTGGAGTGCTTCTGCTTCCAGGAGCAGACGCTTGCGGCGAACGAGGCGCGCCAGATGCCGGTCGTGTTCTTCATCGACCCCAAACTGCCGCGCGAAGTGAAGAACATCACCTTGTCGTACACCTTCTTCGAGATCGGCGGCGCGTTCAAGGCGGCGTCAGCGCCGGCAGCGGGAAATGGAAAAGGATAAGCCGCACCAGCGCAAGGCGAATTTCCTCGCCACGATGAAGGCCGTGTTCTGGTCCTTCTTCGGCGTACGCAAGCGCAAGGATTACGAGGACGATGCCGCCAACCTGAATCCGGTGCACGTGATCATCGCCGGGCTGATCGGGGCCGTGATCTTCATCGGCCTGATCATGCTGGCGGTGCGGTTCGCCGTTTCATAGCTTTTACATTTGCACAAATAATAGATCACGAAGGAGATAAACATGAGTTCGTCACCAGTGAGTTCCCCGAGCACTGCGCCTTATTACTACGTCCCCGGCCCGTCGCGCTGGCCGCTGCTCGCCGGCATCTCGATGCTGGTGACGATGGCCGGCGCATCCGGCTGGGTCAACAGCATGTCGTGGGCGCCGGCCGTGTGCCTGGCCGGCATCGCCGCCATGCTGGTGGTGCTGTATTTCTGGTTCGGCGACGCGATCCGCGAGTCTGAATCCGGCCTGTACGGCAAGCGCATCGATTACTCCTACCGCTGGTCGATGAGCTGGTTCATCTTTTCCGAGGTAATGTTCTTCGGCGCCTTCTTCGGCGCGCTGTTCTATGCCCGCGCGATCTCGATGCCGTGGCTGGGCGACCTCGACCACCAGATCCTGTGGCCCGACTTCTCGGCGCAGTGGGGCAACACGGGCCCGGCGAACATCGTCGACGGCTTCCGCACCATGGGGCCGTTCCCGATCCCGACCATCAATACCGCGCTGCTGCTGACGTCGGGCGTGACCCTCACGATCTCGCACCACGCGCTGCGCGCCGGCCACCGCGGCAAGACCGCGTTCTGGCTGGCCGCCACCATCCTGCTGGGCGCCGTGTTCATGGGCTTCCAGGTGTATGAGTACATGCATGCCTACCAGGACCTGAACCTCAAGATGACCTCGGGCATCTACGGTTCGACCTTCTTCATGCTGACCGGCTTCCACGGCTTCCACGTGACCATGGGGGCGATCATGCTGGCGGTGATCCTGTACCGCGTGATGAAGGGCCATTTCACGGCCGATAACCATTTCGGGTTCGAAGGCGCCGCGTGGTACTGGCACTTCGTCGACGTAGTGTGGCTGGGGTTGTACGTGGTCGTGTATTGGCTGTAAGGTTCAGCGCAAGCCGGTCGGCGCGATCCAGCCCATCTGGTAGGCCGCCAGCAGGCAAAGAAACAGTACGATCGACAATCCTACCCGCATCGCCAGCGCATTGACGGTGCGGTTGCTGCGCCCCTTGTCGCGCATCAGGAAGAACAGGGCCGACCCCAGGCTGGCCAGGATCAGGACGAAGGCGATGGCGACGAAGATTTTCATGATGGACCTGCGCAAGGTTGAGGCTTTATTGTAATGCGGTTCGGCTTCCGTTTTCGCCCCATCGCCTTCGCCGCGGCACTCAGCGTGGCCATCATCGGCATCCTGCTCGGCAACTGGCAACAGGGCCGGGCCGCCTACAAGGCCGAGCTGCAGATGCGTCAGATGGCGCGCGCCGCCGAACCGCCACTCGAGCTCACCCCATCCACACGACTCGGCCCGGACGATGAATTGCGCACCGTGCGCCTGCACGGCGAGTTCGTCGGCGACTGGCCGGTATTCCTTGCCAATCGCCCAATGACGATCCAGTCCAGGGCGCAGTCCGGGTTCTATCTCGCAATGCCGTTTAGAATAGCGGGTTCGGACACGCATGTACTCGTGCTGCGGGGCTGGCTGCCCCGGCCTGCCGGGGCCGAATACGGCCAGCTGCCCGCATTTGCCACGCCCGCCGGTCCGCTCATGCTCAAGGGACGGGTGGTCTCGAGCGCCGGAAAAGTGATGGACCTGGGCGAGGGGGCGCCGCTGGCGCCGGGCGCCCTGGTCCAGAACCTGACGCCCGAGGCGCTGGCCCGGGCCAGCGGCCTGAAGATGCAGCCCTTCCTGGTGCAGCAGACGCAGGCCGCGGGCCGGCGCGATGCGTTGGCCCGCGACTGGCCGGCGCCCGGCGCTGGCATCGACAAACACCGCGGCTACGCCTTCCAGTGGTATGCACTGGCGGCGCTGGCGCTTCTTTTTTATGTGATAACGGGATTCCGACGTGGCTCAAGAACAAATCACTGACCCCAATGCCCCCAACCCCGCGCGCCGCCGCGGCCGCGTGAAACTGTTCGCGGTGCTGCTGGTCTGCGCGGCGCCGATCATCGCCTCCTATCTCACCTTCTACGTGGTCAAGCCGGACGGCCGCACCAACTACGGCACCATTCTCGATGCGCGCACCCTGCCGATTCCCGAGATGGCCACCACCACCCTCGACGGCAAGCCGCGCACCCTGCAAGACCTGAAGGGCAAGTGGGTCATGGTGCGCGTGGGCGGCGGCGCCTGCGACGACGAATGCCAGCGCCAGCTGTACGCCATGCGCCAGTGGCGCACCATGCAGGGCAAGAACATGGAGCGCATGGAGCGCGTCTGGCTGATTACCGACAACGAGCCGCTCGATACCGTGCTCATGCGCGAATACGACGGCATGGAACTGCTGCGTGCGCCCGCCGCCACGGTGGCGCAGTGGCTGCCGGTCGCCCCGGGCCAGAAGCTGGGCGATCACATCTACCTGATCGACCCGCTCGGCAACCTCATGATGCGCTTCCCGTACCAACCTGAACCGGGCCGCGTCTACAAGGATATCGCCAAGCTGCTCAAGGCGTCGGCCATCGGCTGAACCTCGCGCCTGAACCGTTCAGTATTAGTCAAAGAATCACATGGATCTGTCTTCACTGCTTCACCTGCTTCTGATGGGCGTGCTGGTCGCCAGCCTGCCGCTCTCCATCGTCTGGATGTCGGCCGATCCCAATAAATACCGCAAGCTGGTCTGGGTGATGGTCTTCCTCACCTTCGACCTGATCGTGTTCGGCGGCTTTACCCGCCTGACCGACTCGGGCCTGGGTTGCCCGGACTGGCCGGGCTGCTACGGCGAAGCCAATCCCTTCCTGGCCCACGAGCACATCGCCGCCGCCGAGGCCGCGATGCCGACCGGCCCGGTGACGGTCGCCAAGGCCTGGATCGAGATGATCCACCGCTACCTGGCGATGGGCATCGGCGCCCTGATCCTGGCGCTGCTGTTTACCTCGGTCAAGCAGTGGCGCCGCACCCACAACGAGGTGTTCAAGCCGGCCATGCCGCTGGCGCTGCTGGCCTCGGTGCTCGTGCAGGGCGCCTTTGGCGCCTGGACCGTCACCCTCAAGCTGCAGCCGGTGATCGTCACCATCCACCTGTTGCTGGGCATGATGCTGCTGGCGATGCTGGTGTGGATGGGCTGCCGCGAAGACTATCTGCTGAAGCCGCCGCTGCTGGCGCGTGGGCGCGATCTCGTGCGCCGCCTGCGCGGGCTACGCATCCTGTCGCTGCTGGCCGCGATCGTGCTGTTCACGCAGATCGCGCTCGGAGGCTGGGTAAGCACTAACTACGCCACCATGGCCTGCGACACCTTCCCGTTGTGCCAGGGCGCCCTGGTGCCGGAACTCGATGTCGAACACGGCTTCCACCTGTGGCGCGAGCTGGGCATGACCAAGGACGGTCGCTACCTGCCGTTCTCGGCCCTGGTGGCGATCCACTGGGTGCACCGTGCGTTCGCGCTGGCGGTGGTGCTGGTCCTTGGCCTGGCGGCCTGGCGCGCCTGGCGGGTGCCGGAAGTCGGCAAGACCGCGCGCCGGCTGTTGCTGGTCATGGTCGTGCAGCTGTCGACCGGCATCGCCACCGTGTATTTCGACTTCCCGCTGGCCATCGCCGTGATGCATAACGCCGGGGCGGCCCTGCTTGTGATTCTGGTGACCATGCTAAACTACCGGGTGAAGTTCCAACTCGACGCGGCCCGCGCCACCCCGGCGCCCGAATTTGCCGATGCGTTACCGCGCCAGCAAGCACCCTAGATGACGACCCAGACAGCCATCCAAAAAAACCCGAGCCGGTTCTCGCAGTACTGGACGCTGACCAAGCCGCGCGTGACGCAGCTGGCGGTGTTCTGCGCCGTGATCGGGATGTTCCTCGCCACCGACGGCTTCCCGGGTTGGCAGACCCTGGTCGCCGGCACGGCCGGCATCTGGCTGCTGGCCGCCGCCGCCTTCGCGGTCAACTGCCTGGTCGAGGCCCGGATCGACGCGCGCATGGCGCGCACCGCGCGCCGCGCCACCGCCTCGGGCGAACTGAGCCAGTCGCAGACGATCGCTTTTTCGCTCCTGCTCGGCGGCCTGGGCATGTATGTCCTGTATGCCTTCGTCAATCCGCTGACCATGTGGCTGACCTTCGTCACCTTCGTCGGCTATGCCTTCATCTATACCTTGCTGCTCAAGCCGAACACTTCGCAGAACATCGTGATCGGCGGCCTGTCGGGCGCGATGCCGCCGGCCCTGGGCTGGGCCGCGGTGGCCAACGACGTGCCGATGGAAGCCTGGCTGCTGGTCCTGATCATCTTCATGTGGACCCCGCCGCATTTCTGGGTACTGGCCATGTACCGCCGCGACGACTACGCCCGCTCGGGCCTGCCGATGCTGCCGGTTACCCATGGCATGAAGTTCACCGGCCTGCAGGTGTGGCTGTACACGATCGGCCTGGCCGCGACCACCTTGCTGCCGTTCGCGGTCGGCATGAGCGGCCTGATCTACCTGGCGGCGGCGATACCGCTCAATGCGATCTTCCTGCGCCATGCATGGCGCATCCACCGCAACTACAGCGACCTGCTAGCACGCAAGACCTTTACCTGGTCGATCGTCTACCTGTCGCTGCTGTTCGCGGCCTTGTTGGTCGACCATTATTTCAAGTTCTGATATGAAAAAACTCCTTGGCGTAGTGGGCTTCACGGCGCTCGCGCTGCTGGCAAGCGGTTGCGACAAGCTTGGCGCGAAGCTGGGAAGCACGCCGCCGGCCTTCCACAACACCGACGTCACCGGTGTCGATTACGCCAAGGGCTTTTCGCTGACCGACCACACCGGCAAGCCGCGCACCCTCGAGGATTTCAAGGGCAAGCTGGTGGTGATCTTCTTCGGCTACACCCAGTGCCCGGACGTGTGCCCGACCACGATGGCCGAGATGGCCACGGTCATGAAGGAACTGGGCCCGTCGAGCGACGATGTGCAAGTGCTGTTCATCACCGTCGACCCCGAGCGCGATACGCAGGAACTGCTGTCGCACTACGTCCCGGCCTTCGACAAGCGCTTCATCGGCCTGTACGGCGATGCCGCCGCGACCGCCAGGGTGGCCAAGGAATTCAAGGTGTTCTACGCCAAGGTGCCGGGCGCCGATCCAGCCAGCGCATCGACGAACTACACGGTGGACCATACGGCCGGCAGCTTCGTGTTCGACAAACAGGGACGCCTGCGCCTGTTCGTGCGCCACGGCCAGGGTCCGGCGCTGATCGCCCACGACCTGCGCCAACTGCTATGATGGTGTAAACATCATTCACACAGGACGGCATGGAAGCGCGACCCGGCAGAAACTATACCCGCATCGCCATCGTCGTCCTGCTGACGCTGGGCTGCCTCTACGTCCTGCGTCCGTTCCTGCCCGCGATCCTGTTCGCCGCCGCGGTCGTCATTTCGAGCTGGCCGCTGTACCTGCGGCTCCTGCGCGCACTGCATGGCCAGCGCACGGTGGCGGCGTTGACGATGACGCTCACCCTGACACTGCTGTTCATCATCCCCTTGTCGATGGTGGCCTATAACCTGGGTGACGACGTGGCGCGCGGCTTCGGCGAATTGCGGGTGCTGGTCGAGCACCGCGAACTGGCGCCGCCGGCCTGGATCCGCGCCATTCCCCTGGTCGGCGTTACGCTCGACACCTACCTGAACGACCTGATCGCCAGCCGCGAGCAGATGCTGTCGCTGGCCCAGCGCATGCTGGAGCCGGCCCGTCACTGGCTGGTCAAGGGCGGCATCATGCTCGGCACCGGCGTTGTGCAGATGAGTCTGGCTGCCTTCGTCAGCTTCTTCCTGTACCGCGACGGCAATGCGCTGCTGGCCGTGATCGCGGTGACGATGCGCAAGGTGATGGGCGAGGGCGCCGAATCGATCCAGCACACGGTCGGCCAGACCGTGCGTGGCGTCATGTACGGCCTGCTGGGGACGGCGCTGGCCCAGGCGCTGGTGGCGGCGGTCGGCTTCACCATCGCCGGCGTACCGGCGGTGCCGCTGTTGTCGGTGCTGGTCTTCCTGACGTCCCTGGTCCCGCTCGGCCCGCCGCTGGTATGGGGCGGCGCCACGATATGGCTGTTCGCCCATGGCGAGACCGGCTGGGCGATCTTCATGGCGATCTGGGGCACGGTCCTGATCAGCGGCGTCGACAATGTCGTGCGGCCGATGCTGATCAGCCGCGGCAGCAGCCTGCCTTTCCTGCTCACCCTGCTCGGGGTGCTGGGTGGCGTGATCGCCTTCGGCTTCGTCGGCATGTTCATCGGGCCGGTGCTGCTGGCGGTCGGCTATTCGCTGATGAGCGAGTGGACCGGCACCGAGGATCCGATCGTCAAGCACGATGAAGTTGCTTGAGAGCGCTTGCTCGGCAATATGGCCGAGCCTGCTGGACCGGATCGAATGGCGTCTTTCGCATAGCAGACTTGTAATAACTGATATTGATTGGAGGGGGCGGGCGCGTTAGATTCAGTTCTCCTGGAAATAACAATACAGCAGGGGACACCAGATGATCGACGTCGAAAAAGCACCGTGGAAGTATCTTGTCATGTGGCTGCGTTTCTATTACGCGATCCACTTTTTAAAATCCGGCATCAACTACGCGGTATTCGGGGTCATTCCCGACTTCAGCAAGGCTGGGGCCGTTGGTCCGTACCTGGCGGAGATGAACGGCATCGGCTTCTACCCGTTAATCAAGTACCTCGAGATCGTCCTGGGCACGATGCTCTTGCTCAATCTCTTCGTGCCGCTGGCGCTGGCTCTCATGGCGGGAATCGCCTTCCAGATCGTCTACCTGAATCTCTTCATTTCTCCCCATCCGCGGCAATTGTTTACGGGAGTGCAGGAACTGTTGTTGTGCGGACTGCTCATCCTGGCCTACGGAAAGAGCTACGCAGGCCTGTTCGTCGCGAAGGCCAAGCCGGCTTTCCTCTGGAATCGATGAGTACCATGCTGAAAGGAACCACCATGCACACCACAGCCAGGGGCCGCGATATGGCCATCGTCGCCACGGTCGCCACGATCTGGACGCTGATCGTCATCGCCTTTTCGACGACCATGGGCGCGCGTCCGTTGAGGATCTACGATTGGGGCCCGCCCGTGTTCGCGGCCCTGCTTACCCTGTGCGTGATGGTCCGGGACAAGCTGGCGCGCCGCCGCGGCGGCTGACGCCGGGCACCGGGGCGTGCGCATCAGCACGGCCCCAGCTTCCAGACCAGTGGCTTGCGCCCTGCTTCGGACAGTGTTACCTCGACTGCGTTCGACGACGAGCGGCTGATCGTGACTGCGCGCTCGAAATAGCTGTACGCGCTGGTGACCGCATCCCGGCTTTCGGTACGCGTGAAAGCGGCGCGGTCGATCCGCAGGCGCAGGTTCTGCAGGATCTGGGCGTCGGGCCAGCGCGCCGACAGGCCGACGTGGCGGCTGCGGTCGTCGCCATTCGCTTCTGGAAAGCGCCGTTCGCAGGCGGCGGCCGTGCTCGCCTGCAGCGCAGCCAGGAACAAGAGGGCTGCCGCACAGCCCCATCGTCGGGAAAACAAGTGGGTCGTCATGCGTCGTGGCGGAAGCGTTGGCCAGCACTCATCGTAGCAGCAGCCGCAACTGCTCGAAATCGATCGGCTTGGTCAGGTGATGATCGAAGCCCGCATCCAGCGCCAGCATCCGGTCTTTCTCCTGCCCCCAGCCGGTGGCGGCGATGAGCGTCGTGTTCAGGCCGCTCGGCAGTGCGCGCAGGCGCCGGGCGAGCTCGTAGCCGTTGTAGTCGGGCAGGCCGATGTCGAGCAGGGCGACGTCGGGCGCGAATTCGGTCGCCAGTTCCAGCGCGGCGGCGGCGGTATGCGCCACGCGCGTCTCGCAGCCGAACAATTCCAGCGCCAGCGCCATGGTCTCGGCGGTGTCCAGGCTGTCGTCCACGACCAGCACCCGCAGCGGCGTGGACAGCGACGCTGGCACCGCTGTTTCCGCGGGCGCGGCGCAGCCGGCGACCAGCGGCAGGCGCAGGGTGAATTCGCTGCCCAGGCCCGCACCGGGGCTGTCGACCAGAATCTGGCCGCCATGCAGGTCGACGATGCCGCGCGCCAGCGCCAGCCCGATCCCGAGTCCGCCCCTGGCGCGGTCGAGCGCCGGCTCGAGCTGGGCGAACATATTGAATACCGCGCCCAGCGCATCGGCCGGGATGCCGATGCCGTTGTCGCGCACGCGCAGCTCGGCATGCTCGTCCGCACACCCGAGCTCGACGTCGATCCGGCCGCCATCCGGCGTGTACTTGGCGGCATTGGCCAGCAGGTTGATGACGACCTGGGCCAGGCGGGTGGCGTCGCCATCGACCACCAGCGGTGCCTCCGGCACCGACAGGCGCAGCGTATGGCGCGCCGCCGCCATGGTCGCGGCCATGTCCTGGACGGCGCCCCGCACCAGCGAACCGAGCTCGACCGGCGTGCGGCGCAACTGCATGCGGTTCTGGGTGATCCGCGAGACGTCCATCAGGTCGTCGACCAGCCGCGTCAGGTGGTGCAGCTGGCGGTCGAAGGCCTGCATCAGGCGCTCCTCGCCGCCGCTGCCGTATTTGAGCTTCAAGACGTCGAGCGCACTGCGCATCGGCGCCAGCGGGTTGCGCAGCTCGTGCGACAGGGTGGCCAGGAATTCGTCCTTGCGGCGGTCGGCCGCCGTCAGCTGCGCGTTCATTGCCTGCAATTGCAGATCGGCCGTGCGCTGCGCCTCGAGCGCATCCTCGGCCACCTTGCGCGCGCCCAGCAAGGCGTGCTCATAGGCGTGGCGCCCGCTCGACCTGAACACCGCGCAATGGTCGAGCCAGCCGCCACCGGCATTCGGACGGCGCGCGATATTGAGCAGCACCGGCAAGTGGTCGCCGCTCGCGGTGAGCAGGTCGACCTGGACTTCGCCGACCTCGCCCTCGAGCTGCAGCAGCGGCACGCAGCGGGTGTGGTGGAACAGGCGGGCGCCGACCGCCAGCAGGTCGCAGAAACGCATCTTGCCGGCCAGCGCGCCAGGAGGCATGCCCAGCCAGTCGTGAATGGTCGCGTTGGCGCGCACGATCATGCCGTCGGCATCGGTCGCCAGTAACCCGCACGCCGCCTGTTCATAAAGGGAATCGATGGCGGGCAGGGCGGCGTTCATCGGCGGCTAGCGCAGCGTCTGCGCGAGGAAGACGTCGATCGCGCGGGAACTGGCGGTCGGCGCGCTCATGTGGGGGCAGTGGCCGACGTTGTCGATCAACGCCAGGCTGCTGTTGGACAGGTGCCGGTGCAGCCACTCGCCGACCGTGCGCGGCGCGATCAGGTCGTCGCTGCATTGTAGGATCAGCGACGGCACGCTCGATTTCGCCACGTCGTTCCGGTGGTCGGACAGGAAGGTGACGCAGGCGAAGTGGCGCGCGATCTCGGGATCGTTGCGGCAGAAGCTGCTGGTCAGTTCCGCCCGCAGATCGGGACGGTTCGGGGCGCCCATGATGGCCGGCGCCAGGCTTTGCGCCCAGCCCAGGTAGTTCGCTTCCATGGTGTCGAGCAGCTCGCCGATGTCTTCGCGGCTGAAACCGCCGACATACCCGGCGTCGTTGATGTAGCACGGCGAGGGCCCGATCATGAGCTGGGCCGCGAAGCGCTGCGGCGCGGCGATGGTGGCCAGCATGCCGATCATGGCGCTGACAGAATGTCCGACGACGACGACCGGACCGGTGGCGAATTCGTCGACGATCTCGAGCAGGTCGTCGGCATGGCCGTGCAATGACGCATACCTGGCGCGGTCGTACGCCGCCAGGTCGGAGCCACCGCAGCCCGTCAAGTCATAGGTAATGGTGCGAAACCTGTCTTGGTACACGGGCGCAAGAAAGCGCCACATGGTCTGGTCGCAGCCGAACCCGTGGGCAAACACCATCGTGGCCGCGCCCTGGCCGCTCACGTGGACGTTGTTGCGAGTCTTGACGGACATTTAATGCCTTCTATTATCTTTCAGGCAGACATGCATCGAAAAATAACATTTTTCGAACGTAAAGTCAGCAGGGGAGCCATGCGCGCTGAATGGAATATACATCAGTCGCGCTCGTCGTTCTCATTTGCGCGGGTCAATCGCGGTATGACTTTGACCAGCAGGATGCGCGGGCCGTTCATTTTCTTGACCACGACATCGAATTGCGGGAACTCGATGCGCTGGCCCTGCTTGGGAATATCGCCCAGCTTTTCCATCAACAGGCCGCCGACCGACTCCACGTCTTCCAGGCCCATCTGCTCGTTGTCGATGTCGATCCCCAGCAGGCGCTCGAGCGAGAAGATCGGCAGGCTGGCCTTGCCGATCCAGGTGCCGTCGGTCTGCTTGAGCCAGTCGTTTTCATTCATCCGGAATTCGTCGCGGATCTCGCCCACCATGGCCCCCAGCAGGTTGTCCAGGGTGACAAAGCCGACCGGGCGCTTGCCTTTTTCGCCGATCAGGGCGAAGTGCGGTGCACCGCCGCGGAAACGGCGGAAGATATCCTGGGCCGGGGTGCGCGCCGAGATCGACTCGACCGGCCGCAGGAATTGCGTCAGGTCGGTGACCGGGCGGCCCGACTGCAGGGCGAAATACAGGTCCTTCAGGTGGACGATGCCCAGCACCTCCTCGCCTTCCTCGTCGAAATACGGGTAGCGCGAAAAACGGTTGCGGCGCACGGTTTCCAGGTTCTGTTCCAGCGAGCGGCTGGCGTACAGGGCGCTGACTTCGTTGATCGGCCGCATCAGCTCGGATACCTGCAGCGTGCTGAAATCGAGCGACTGCGCCAGGATGTTGCGGTCGTCCTGGGTGATCTGCTCGCCCGGCGTGGTGGTGTTGGTATTGGTGCGCAGGATGAGCTTGAGCTCGTCGAGCGAGTAATGGGTCTCATGGCCGCCGGCGCCGGCCAGGCCGGCCATGCGCAGCACGGTGTTGGCGCTGGCGTTCAAGACATAGATCGCCGGGTACATCGCCCAGTAGAAGCCGTACAGCGGCATGGCGCACCACAGGGCCACCGCTTCCGGCAGCCGGATCGCCAGCGACTTGGGCGCCAGTTCGCCGACCACGATGTGCAGGAACGAGATCACCGAGAACGCCACCACGAAGGAGACGCCGTGGATCAGTTCCTCGGACGTCACGCCGAGGAAGGCGAACACCGGTTCGAGCAGGCTGGCGAAAGCCGGTTCGCCGACCCAGCCCAGGCCCAGCGAGGCCAGGGTGATGCCCAGCTGGCAGGCCGACAGATAGGCGTCGAGCTGGCCATGGACCTTGGACAGGATGCGTCCGCGCAGGCCGGTGGTCTTGGCGATCGCGCGCACGCGGGTCTTGCGCAGCGTGACGATACTGAACTCGGCCGCCACGAAAAAGCCGTTCAGCGCCACCAGGAAGAAGGCGAGAATGACGAATAATAAGTTTTCCATACCGGTTTTGTATTAACAAAAGGCAAAGCCAGGGGGCATTGTACAGCCCAAGGCATCTTTAACCTTCCCCCAGCGCTTCCTTGTGCACGGCGGCCAGGATCGCCTCGACCGCCGGATGCTTGATCTTGCGTTCGTTCGAGATCGCATAGAAGTGCTCGCGCACCTCGGGCACCCGGCCTACCAGGTCGGCGCCGAGCTGGACCTTGATGTCGGCGACCGGCGCCGCCGGGGTAAAGAACAGGCCCAGGCCGCGCCGCCCGAATGTATTCAGCAGGGCGTTGTCCTCGAATTCGCCCACCACGTCGGGCCGGATCGCGTGGCGCTCGAACCAGTCGTCGATCTTGCCGCGCAGGGCATTGTTGCGGGTCGGGAGCAGGATCGGCGCGCCGTGCAGCGAAGCCGGGAAATCCTTGCGGTAGTTCCTGGCCAGCGCCGGGGCGCCGACCACGTACATCTCATTCTCGGACAGCAGGTGGCTGAATACGCGCAGCGTGGTGCCGGTCGGTACCGCGCGGTCGGTCAGGACCACGTCCAGCTTGTGCAGGGCCAGGTCGCCCAGCAGGGCTTCGTACTCGTCTTCATGGCACACCAGGCGCACGGGGATGGCCAGCTGGGTCGTCACCTCGAGCAGGCGGTAGGCGGTGAACTTGGGCAGCGAATCCGAAATGCCGACCGCGAGCCGGATGCGGGCGCTGTCCGAGGCGTCCAGCGCTTCCTGCATCTGTTCTCCCAGCAGAAAGATCTGGTCGGCGTACGACAGCGCCAGGCGGCCGGCCTCGGTCAGGTTCAGGCGCCGGCCTTGCTGATTGAACAGCGCCTTGCCAAAAGCCTGCTCGAGCAGGGTAAGCTGTGTACTGACGGTCTGGATCGCCAGGCCCAGGCGTTCGGCGGCGCGCGTGATGCTGCCTTCCTTGGCCACTACCCAAAAGTAATATAGATGGCGAAAATTGGGTGGCGATTGGTTCATGTCTTCTGTTTTTACGAAGTAATATTTCGATTATCTTCGCTTTTTCAATAAATTGCGAACCGCTACAATACAGTCCGCCGACACCGTTGGCATACAACTTAATAAGAGGGAATAACTTATGAAGTACTTTACCTGGTCATTCATCGTGACCGCAGTCTGCCTGGCGCTTGCCGGCTGGTGGGGCTACGAGCATAACGGCATGTCCGGCCTGGTGACCGCCCTGGGCGTTGCCGCCATCCTGGCGGTGATGGAAGTCTCGCTGTCGTTCGACAATGCCGTGGTCAACGCCTCGGTGCTCAAGAACTGGGACGAGTTCTGGATCAAGCTGTTCCTGGGTATCGGCATCATCATCGCCGTCTTCGGCATGCGTTTGGTGTTCCCGCTGGTGATCGTGGCCGTGGCCGCGGACCTGGGCGCCATGGAAGTGTGGAACCTGGCGCTGACCGATCCAAAGGCGTTCTCGCTGCACCTGACCAACCACCACGCGGAAGTGGCGGCCTTCGGCGGCATGTTCCTGCTGCTGGTGTTCCTGAACTTCATGCTCGACGACGAGAAGGAAACCCACTGGCTGGGCAACTTCGAAGCCAAGATCGGCGCGCTGGGCAAGGTGTCCTCGATCGCCGTGATGATCGCGATCGCCGCGCTGCTGTTCAGCATGACCTATGTCGATGAAGCGCAGAAGATGGTCGTCCTGATCGCCGGCATGTGGGGCATCCTGGTCTACGTCGGCGTCGATATGCTCAGCAGCATGCTGGAAAAGAGCGAATCCGAAGCCGGCGCCGTCGGCGACGCGGTCAAGAAGGGCGGTATCGGCGGTTTCCTGTACCTCGAAGTGCTGGATGCCTCCTTCTCGTTCGACGGCGTGATCGGCGCCTTCGCGATCACCAGCGACGTCGTGATCATCATGCTGGGCCTGGCGATCGGCGCGATGTTCGTGCGTTCGATGACCGTGTTCCTGGTGCGCAAGGGCACGCTGGACGAATACGTCTACCTCGAGCACGGCGCGCACTACGCGATCGGCATCCTGGCCGTGATCATGCTGGCGAGCATGAAGTGGCACGTGCCCGAGTTGATCACCGGCGGCGTCGGCGTGGCCTTCATCCTGGCTTCGCTGTGGAGCTCGCTGCAGTACAAGAAAAAGCACGCCGCGATCGAAGGCGGCGTGTAGGGTGGACGGCTCCACCGTCCACGCGGTGATAGTTGACGGTGGCATGACCACCATACGCAGCAGTACCAGATCCGCGGCGAGCGGCAGAACACCAGCTCGCTGCGTTTGCAACCGGTGTTCATTTATTAGGAGAGTCTCATCATGGCAATCAGTCTGCAAAAAGGCGGCAACGTCAACCTGTCGAAAGAAGCTCCGGGCCTGACCTCGCTGAAAGTCGCTCTCGGCTGGGATATTCGCGCCACCGACGGCGCAGCCTTCGACCTCGACGGCGCAGTGTTCCTGCTCAATTCGTCGGGCAAGGTGCGCTCGGACGCCGACTTCATCTTCTACAACAACCTGAAGTCGGCCGACGGTTCGGTGGTCCACTCGGGCGACAACACCACCGGCGCCGGCGAAGGCGACGACGAGTTCGTCAACATCGACCTGACCAAGGTCCCGGCCGACGTCGACAAGGTCGTGCTGGGCGTGACCATCCACGACGCCGAAACCCGTCGCCAGAACTTCGGCATGGTCGGCAAGGCGTTCATCCGCTGCGTCAACAACGCCACCAACCAGGAAGTCGCCCGCTACGACCTGTCCGAAGACGGTTCGACCGAAGCGGCGATGATCTTCGGTGAAATCTACCGCAACGGCGCCGACTGGAAATTCCGTGCGATCGGCCAGGGCTTCAATGGCGGCCTGGGGCCACTCGCGCGCAACTACGGCGTCAACGTCTGATTGACGGTGACAGCAAGGGTTTGAGGTAATGTAGGGGCGGTCCATGGGGACCGCCTCATGAAAGGAAGCCAAATGCCAGTATTTACCGTGACCGGGGACGTCGATCCCTTCCTGCATGTGTCGATGAAGCAGGGCGAGACCATCTATTGCGAATCCGACGCGATGGTGATGATGGAATCGACCCTCGACCTCAAGGGCAAGATGAAGGGCGGACTCGGTAGTGCGCTGATGCGCACCTTCGCCAACGGCGAGTCGTTTTTCCAGCAGCATATCGAAGCGACCCGCGGCGAGGGCGACTGCCTTCTGTCGCCGACCCTGCCCGGCGCGATGCAGGTCGTCGACGTCGGCCCGAACAACTACATCATCAGCGACGGCGCCTTCGTGGCCGCCACCTCGGGCGTGGACCTGCGGGTGCGCACCCAGAGCCTGGGCAACGCGCTGTTCGCCAATAGCGGGGGCTTCTTCGTCACCGAGACGGGCGGCCAGGGCCAGGTGGTGGTGTCGGGCTTCGGCTCGATGTCGGTACTTGATGTCGAACCGGGCAAGGACGCGATCATCGACAACTCGCACGTGGTGTGCTGGGACAGCACCCTGCGCTACGAGATCTCGATCACGACCGGCACCAGCGGCGGCTTCCTGGGTAACCTGATCAACAGCCAGACCAGCGGCGAGGGCATGGTCCTGCGCTTCTCGGGGCGTGGCAAGGTCTATGTCTGTTCGCGCAACCGCACCGCATTCAAGGCCTGGATGCAGGCGCCCGCAAAATAAGGAGGAATAACAATGTCAGTCAATCTGCAAAAGGGACAGAAGATCTCCCTCGACAAGGAAGCCGGTGGCGGCCTCTCCCGCGTGACCATGGGTCTCGGCTGGGACGCCATCAAGTCGAAGGGCTTCTTCGGCTTCGGCGGCGGCAAGTCCGAAGCCGTCGACCTGGACGCGTCGGTGGTGATGTTCGACGAGTCGAACCGCCCGATGGACGTGGTCTGGTTCCGCCAGCTCAAGAGCCGTGACGGCAGCATTGTCCACACGGGCGACAACCGCACCGGTGCGGGCGATGGCGACGACGAACAGATCGAAGTCAACCTGAACAATGTGCCGGCGGGTGTCAAGGCGCTGGTGTTCACGGTAAACAGCTTCACCGGCCAGAATTTCTCGACCGTCGAGAACGCCTACTGTCGCCTGATCAACGCCGCCAACGGGCAAGAGGTGGCGCGCTTCAACCTGTCGGTGACGGGCTCGCACTCGGCCCAGATCATGGCCAAGCTGTACCGCCATAACGGCGAGTGGAAGATGCATGCGATCGGCGAGAACGGCAATGGCCGTACCTTCGACGACCTGATGCCGCAGATTACCGTGCACCTGTAATCGGCTGCATCGCGTGATACCGAAACCGGGGCTGCGTGCTCCGGTTTTTTATTGCTCGGGCATTCCTTCGCAAATATAGCGGCAGATTTTTTCGGAATCGGCTTCGTACCTGTCGATCAGCGATTCTTCTTCATCCTTGAGCGCCGCCAGCCTCTTCGGATCGCTTTCTGCTTTTTTCTTCTCGCCCAGCTCGGCCATTTTCAGCCGGTGTGCCTGGTTCTTGGCATCGGACGGGCCGACCTCGGCGCAGTTGCGCATGCACTGGGACCTGGTGTTGTAGGTTTTCTGGGCAAATGCGGTGTTCGCAAGCATGCATGCCACTATCCCTACTGCGAGCGTTTTTTTCATGTGTTTCCTTTCTAATTCATAGCGTGGTTTCGAAACGCACCACGATCCGCGCATGGTTCGCGTTCCATGTCGACAGGCGAACGATGCGGCCCTGCTCGAGGTAGTCGTCGATGCGGGCCTTGCGTTTGTCAAGCAGGTTGTCGAAGTTGAGCCGGAGGATCGTGGCCTTGCCGACGTTCCAGCCCGCGTTCAGATTGAGCGTTGGCCGGGCGGACTCGTAGAGGCGCTGGTTGGTGCCAGTGCGCACCCAGTCTTGCGGCAGATAGCTGGCATCGAAGCCGAGTTTCAGCGCCAGCGCTTGCAATGAATAGCTGCCGCCGAGCTTGGCGCGCCAGGGTGACTGTCCGGGAATGTGGTTGTCCGGGCCGGGCAGGTCGCTCAGCGTCGAATCGGCCAGGCCGATGCTGCCGTTCAGTTCCAGGTGCGCCAGCCGCGGCGAAAAATCCTTGCCTGCCAGGCGCGCCTCCAGGTCCACGCCACGCACCCGTGCGCGGCCCAGGTTGGCCTGGCGAACGATGTAGCGCGGCACGCTGGCCCATGGTACGTCGGACAGTACGACTTCATGGCCGGTCTTGTCGCTGATGTCGCGCGCGTAGAACTCCACGCTGATTTCGCTGTCGCGCTTGAACCCATGCGCATACGACAGGTTCAGGCCAAGCGCACGCTCCGGTCGCAGGAAGGGATTGCCGCTGTTGTCGGCCAGGTCGATGGCATTGGCGCCGCACAGGAACGCGCCCGGGCATGGTGCATACGGGTTGATGCTTGGCCGCAGCAGTAGTTCGTCGGTAAATGGTGCGCGATAACTGCGCGCCAGCGACGCCCTGAGCTGGCGCTTGCGGTCGCCGCCGATGCGGTGCGACAGGTGTGCCGACGGTGACCACAGGTTGTAGCGTGGCCGGTTGCCAATCGGCCCCTCGACCAGTTTGTAGCTGCGTCGCTCGCCCGCTGCGCCCAGGTTGACCGCCCAGCGCCGGTCGATCCGCCATTCGTCCTGGATGAACAGCCTTGTGCTGGTCAGGCGGGACGCCGTACCAGGCCCCAGCACGGCCAGGCCAGGATCCGGGAAGCCGTCGATCAGGTCGGTGTAGCGCGTATCGCTTGCATTGCGCGCGAACTTCGCGCCGGCGCTGATCCGGTGGCCATCGTCGGTTTCGGTGACGTAGTCGAGGTCGAGGAACATATTGCGCGTGTTTCCCTCCTGGTCATGCGCGCGCCGGCGCGGGCCGCCCGTCGACCACATCTCATCCCTGCGCAGGCGGCTATACGGACGCGAGCGACTCGCGACCAGTTTGACGGCCAAGCTGCTGTCGGCGTCGATCTTCCAATCCCACAGCAAGGGAAGGTGGACGTTGTTCGCGGGCGCCGCGCTGGTCTGGTTTGCCGACGATCTCAAGCCGCCAATCCAGCGCCGTTGCTCGTGGCTGTCCGCGTCGGTGCTATAGCGGGAGAGTTCCGGACTGAAGGTGAGCGTGTGCTCGGCATCCATCGTCCAGGCCAGCACGCCGCTCGCACTGAACGAGTGGAAACTGCCCGGGGTATGGGCTTCGCCCTCGTATTCCCGGATAGGGACCGCGCCCGGCCGTTCGGTGATCTGGACATAATCGCTATGCGCGGTGGACAACCTGCGCCAGTTCGACAGCGTGAAGGCATAGCTGAACGGGCCATCCGTCACACCGGTGGTCGACCAGGTCAGGTCCATGCCCTTCTTCCCACCCTCGGTCCGCACATTGCCGTGCAGCCGGGACGATGCCTTGCGCCGTGTCTTGCGCAGGATGATGTTGATGGTGCCCGCAATCCCGATCGGTCCGGTGGCGGCGGTGCTCGTCTTGGCAAGCTCGATGCGCTCGACCCGCGCCAGGTCGATGTCGAAGGGATTGGTAGTGGATAAGCCATCGACCAGCACCTGCGTGTAGCCGGGCAGGCCAAGCAGGCCGATGCGGCCGTTCCTGTCGACGCTGATGGCCGGTTCGCGCTGCAGCAGTTCGCCGGTATTCTGCAGGCCGCTGCCGGCGATCTTCCCGGGTCCGATGATGGTTTTCCCGGCGACGACATCCTGGCCCGCCTCGACGTCGGTCTGGGCGCCGCTGACGACGACTTGCGGGAGCGGCGCGCTCGTCTCGGTTTGGGCATGCGCGCAGGTACAAGACAGGGCTAACAGGCAGGCGAAGCGACGATGCATCCGATGGAATCCAATACCAAACCGGTCGATCCTACCAATAAAAGTTCGTTGAATATCCGTCAAATGTCACTGTTGCGCTCGCATAAATTTCAAGTTGACAAAGCGTGATCATGGCCTTAGTGTATCAATCAACTAATACACCAATACGCGATGAGCAACCCTATTCCCCATTTGTTCTCGATCGTACCTGGATCTTCCGAGCCGATCTACCGGCAACTGGTCGACCAGGTGCGCCGGCTGGTGGCCGGTGGCCAGCTGGCGCCGGGCGATGCGTTGCCGTCGGTGCGCGACATCGCGCTGCAGCTCGCCGTCAATCCGATGACTGTGTCCAAGGCTTATGGCCTGCTCGAGCTCGAGGGCGTGCTGGAGCGGCGGCGTGGCGTCGGCATGCTGGTTGCCGACCGCCAGCGCAGCGCCAGCGAGGCCGGCGAGCGCCTCGCGCTGCTGCGCCCGACGCTGGAGCGCGCCGCGCGCGAGGCGCGCGAGCTTGAACTCGATTCCGCCACCGTTCTCTCTCTCTTTAAAACCATCCTGAAGGAATCACCGTGACCGTACTCCCGATCCAGATGCGCGGCGTCGCCAGGCGCTTCGGCAGCAAGACCGTACTCGACGGCCTCGACTGGGAAGTCGGGCCGGGCCAGGTAATTGGACTGCTGGGCCGTAACGGCGCTGGCAAGTCGACCCTGATGGAATGCCTGCTGGGCCTGCGCGAAATCGACGGCGGCAGCATTGCGCTGTTCGGCGAATCGCCTGAGGCGCTGTCGGACGCGACGCGTGCCCGCATCGGTTACGTGCCGCAGAAATCCGACCTGTTCGACTGGATGACGCCGCTGCAGATGCTGGACTATTTCAAGGCGCTGTACCCGCGCTGGAACGATGCCAAGGTCGAGGCGTTGCTGGCGCGCTGGGGCATCGACATCGCCATGTGCAACCAGCCGATCCGGCGCCTGTCGGGCGGCGAACAGCAGCGCCTGTCGATCATCCGCGCGCTGGCCCACGATCCCGAGCTGCTGGTGCTGGACGAACCGGTGTCGGCGCTCGATCCGGCCGGCCGGCGCGACTTCTTGACCGAATTGATCGACGGCGTCATCGAGCGCGGCACCACGGTGGTGTTTTCGACCCATATTCTCACCGACCTGGAGCGGGTGGCGCTGGACGTCGCGTTCATGAAGGACGGCCGCATCGTGCTGGAGGGCGACCTGGACGACCTGCTCGATGGGGCCGCCAGCCACGTGCCGCCCGGCGCGCGCGCGCCGTCGAACCTGGAGGACCTGTTCATCGAGGTGACCCGATGAGTCAGCGCCTTACGCAATATGGCCTGCTGTGGCGGGCGGCGCTGGCGCAACTGCATCCGCGCGTCCACCATGTCCTGCTGTGGCTGACGCCCGTCCTGGCCCTCGCCATCGCGGCGCTCGCCTGGAAAGCGTATGACCTTGCCACCGCCGCGAGATGGGGCCTGAATACGGCGTGCGGCATCGTCCTGCTGGCCTGGACCTTCTGCTACCTGCCCGGGGCCTTCAAGCTCAATACGCCGCTGAATGCGCAGCTGGCGCCGGGCATGCGCGCGCGGCTGCTGGAAATGAGCATGGTGGTATGGATGCTCGCGATAGCCGGCCTGGCGCTCGGCAGCGCAGGCAGTGCGGCAAAGGATGTCCTGACCGTGACCTGGTTCATGTTGGCGTCGCTCGGCATGGGCCTGGCGGCCACCGGCAACGGCATCGGATCCTGGGTAATGGTCCTGATCTGGCCGCTGATGGGATTGCCAACCTTCGTTCCAGAGTCGACGCTTGCCGCCATGGCGCATCCGGCCTTCCTGCCGCTCTTGGCGGCATTGCTGGCGCTGCCGGGCCTGGCGACCATGCGGGCGGTCTTCCCGCGGGCAGGTGACCGCCATTGGCGCCTGCTGGCAAGGCGCACCTTGTGGCGCGACCGGGAAGCGTTCAAGAAGCCCGGCGATAGCGCTTTGCTGCTCTGGTGGCAGGCGCGTTCGCTGCGCCAGGCCAGGAGGCGCCGCGACCTGGGAGGCATGCTCCTGCTCGGCAGCGGTCCAGGTCTGCAACTCGGCTGGATCGGACTCGGCATCGCCGGCATGGGCCTGCTCGGCCTGGCGCTGGTGGCCATCATGCACATGGGCGGCTACCCCCGGGCCGCCGAACTGGCGCTGGAGATGGGCTGGATGTGGAGCTTGCTGCCGTTGTTGCTGTTCCAGATGCACGCGATGCTGCTCGCGAGCCTGGGGGATACGCCCTCCGGCCAATCGCTGCTCAGGCTGGCCCCGGCGATGCCGGCCGCCGCGCCGCGCTTCAACCGCCTGCTGGCATCGACGCTGTTGCGCAGCAGCCTGGCGGCCTGGGGAATGGCGGTGACCACCGCAATCGTGTGCGGCGTCCTCACCGGCGCCGACGCGGACGCACTGCTGCTGGTGGCTTCCCTGTGCGGCCTGGCCCTGCCGGCCCTGGTCTTGCCGCTGCGCGACCATGCACACCGCCCGCGCTGGAATTCCGTGCTGCAGTGGTTGCTGACGGTGGGGCTGGCGGCAGCCTGTCTGTTGGCCGCCTGGCTCATGGGACGGCTATCGGCGCTGCCGGTGTTTCCGACTGCCGCCGGCCTGTCCATCGCATTGACCGTCGTTCTGGTCGCGCGTCGATATGCCGCCATGGTGCGCGCGCCATGCGCTTTTCCTGCCGGAAGGCTGGATTGACTGATCAAAGCGCTTATCAGGCGCTGCACACGTTAACTATCGATGAGGGTTGAACAGTTGAGCCGGCTGGTGGTCCAATTCCTGTCGTCGTCCACGGGAGAGGGGCGTGCAGGCGCCCAGGTTCAGGAAGCTGTTCGCGCAACTGCCGTCGTTGAACCAGCCGCAGCGGCTGCAACTGCCGTTCTTTTTCCATCGAGCAGCCGGGCTGGATCGGGTAATCGCCCTCATTGCCGACATTCGCGCGCCCGGGCGCGGTTGCCCGGATTGTTCCTGCAAGCGCTGCCATCGCCATGGCCAGGCCAATGAGCTGCAACGGTTCCGTTGCCGCCAGTGCGGACGCACTTCAACGACCTGACCGGCACGCCGCCGGCGCGGCTCAGGCTCAAGGGCAAGTGGCGCGAGTATCTGGCGGCGCTGCTCGACGCGCGCACCGTGCGTGGCGCCGCCAGATACGTCGGCGTCCACCGCAACACGATATTTCGCTGGCGCCACCGCTTCCTCCACTGGGTCAAGCATGACCGGCCGCGGCAACTGGTGGGCATCGTCGAGGCCGACGAGACCTTCCTGCTCGAATCCGCAGAAGGGTTCCCGCAAGCCCGATCGTAAGCCGCGCAAACGCGGCGGCAGGGCGGCTCTGCGTGGCATCGCAGGCTACCTCGACTGCATCCTGGTGGCGCGCGACCGTAGCGGACAGACCATCGACGCCGTCACCGGTCGCGGCGCGCCGGCAAAATCCCGGCTGGTCGAGCACCTGTTGCCGAGGCTCGATCCTCGGGCGCCGATGGTCACCGACACCAACGCCGCCTGCCGGGCCTCTGCCCGCGATCATGGCAGCGCGCATCAAGCCGTCAATCTCGCCTCGGACGAACGGGTGCGGGCAAGCAGCAGGGGCGCCATCCATGTCCAGAACGTGAACGCCCATCACCGGTGTTTCAAGGCATGGCTGGCACGGCTTCACGGCGTGGCGTCATGGCGCCTGCCACACTGCCCGGGTTAGTACTGGGCACTTGATGGCGGGCGGGTCACATCTGTTGAGCAATTGCTGGGCATCGCCATCGAACTCATCCATAGGTAACGGTGACAGCGCCCTTTATTCTGTCATGGGCGATTTATTAACTTTGTTATCGGGAGCGAACGGCGATCTCACTTATTGTTGCAGAGCAACAACCAGAATCCCGAATATTTGATACTGGCATTCGGTTTTTGCTGAAAAATAGTCGCGATGGCGCTAAGGTTTCGCTGACGTACTTACTCGCGAACAAACATTATTTTCAAGGCAACCATGCTTTTCCAACTGACACTGCGCGTTCGGCTGATCGCCACCATGGCCATGCTGGGCTTTCTCATTACAGCCGTCGGCCTGCTCGGCATCTACGGCATGCGGGAAGACCACGCGGCGCTGGAAGACGTCTACGCAAACCAGCTCGCGTCGAGCATCGCGATCAATAATTCGAAGAACTTCCTGAATCGCGCGCGCTTTGGCCTCGACCGCGCCGTGTTCCATCCGGACGCGCCCGATGTCGGCAATACCCTGAGCCGCGCCAAGGGCTTCATCGACGATTCCAACAAGGAGTGGCAGCACTACCTGGCCCTGCCGCGCGATGCCGAAGAGGACGCGCTGGCCAAGACCCTGGCAGAGGCGCGCACCCGCTACATCAACGACGGCATGCTGGCACTGGGCAGCGCCGTCGAGCAGATGAACGCCGAGCGCATCGAAGCGTTGGCGATGAAGGAAATGACGGCCCTGTACGGTACCTTCGACAAGGCATCGACCGCGCTCGACAAATACCAGATGGTTACCGCCAAGGCCGGCTACGACGAGAGCGGCCGCCTGTTCGACATCCTGATGTGGGTCTCGGGCGCCAGCGTCGCGCTGGGCGTGCTGCTGGCGGCGGTGTCGTCGTGGCTGCTGCTGCGCGCCATCATGCGTCCGCTCGACCATGCGCTCGGCCACTTCGAGGCAATGGCCCGTGGCGACCTGTCGACCCGGGTACAGGTCGACCGCGCAGACGAGATGGGCGCGCTGCTCAAGGGCCTGGCCACCATGCAGCAGCAACTGGCCGGCACCGTGCGCAGCGTACGCGACAGCAGCATGTCGATCGCGACCGCCAGCAGCGAGATCGCGGCCGGCAATATGAACCTGTCCGCCCGCACCGAACAGCAGGCCAGCAGCCTGGAAGAGACCGCATCGTCGCTCGAGGAACTGACCACCACCGTCCAGCACAATGCGGACAACGTGCGCCAGGCGAACAACGTGGCGCGCTCGGCGTCCGACGTCGCACTGCGCGGCGGCCGGCTGGTGTCCGAAGTGGTGCAGACCATGGGCGCCATCGACGCCTCGTCCAAGCGCATCGTCGATATCATCGCGACCATCGACGGCATCGCCTTCCAGACCAACATCCTGGCGCTGAACGCGGCGGTGGAGGCGGCGCGCGCCGGTGAGCAGGGCCGCGGTTTCGCGGTCGTGGCCGGCGAAGTGCGCAACCTGGCGCAGCGTTCGGCGGCGGCGGCCAAGGAGATCAAGGAACTGATCAACACCTCGGTCAGCAACGTCGAGGCGGGAACGGCCCTGGTCGACAGCGCCGGCACCACCATGGACGAGATCGTGGCCAGCGTGACCCGCGTGAGCGACATCATGGCCGAGATCCTGGCTGCCGGCGAAGAGCAGACCGCCGGCATCCAGCAGATCAACGAAGCGGTCAGCCACATGGACCAGGCGACCCAGCAGAATGCCGCCCTGGTCGAGGAAGCCGCCGCGGCCACCGGGGCCCTGCAGGACCAGGCGCATGCGCTGCAGCAAATGGTGGGCGTGTTCAAGGTCGATGTGCAGGCTGGTACGGCGAATCAGGTGCAGGAACGTGTCCGTGGGCGCGCAGGCCAGGAACGTATCGCCCTGGCCACGTAATCGGGCACGTTGTTCGCGCCTGCACAGGAAGTCGTTGATGCCGATGGCAGGAACGACGGGCGGGCGCCAATGATTTCTTGTCGGCTCAACTCGACGCCGTCGCCACCTTCACCCCCGCCCGCCGGCGCCGCAGCACCAGCATTCCGAACGCGGTCGCCAGCACATACATGCTGATCGAATAGATCGCCGCCGGCACCATCAGCTGGAAATCCCCCAGCACCGACACCGCGACGAAAATCGCCAGCGTCGAATTGTGGATCCCGATCTCGTACCCGATCGCCACCGCGTTCGGCTGGTCGAGGCCGGCGATGCGCGGCACGTAGTAGCCCAGGCCCAGGCTGGCCGCGTTGAACAGCACCACCGCCAGCCCGACCGTGGCGAACGAGCCGGTGAGTGCATCCCACTCCTTGGCGAAGGCGATCAGCGCCAGCGCCGCCAGCACCACCATCGAAAAGATCTTCATCGGCTTGTCGGTGCGCGCCGTGAAACCTGGGGCCAGGCGCTTGACCGCCATCCCGATCGCCACCGGCACCAGCACGATGCCGATCACTTCGACCACCTTGGCGGTCTGCATCGGCACCACCTGGCCGCTGTGCGAAAAGCTGGCGATGGCGAAGTTGGCGATCAGCGGCAGGGTGACGATCGACAGCAGCGTGTTGATGGCCGTGAGCGAGATATTCATCGCCACGTTGCCGCCGAACAGGTGGCTGAACAGGTTGGCGGACACCCCGCCTGGCGACGCCGCCAGCAGCATCAGGCCGATCGCGAACACGGGCGGCACGTCCAGCAGCACGACCAGGCCATAGCACAGCGCCGGCAGCACCAGCGCCTGCAGGGCCAGCGCCAGTACCACTGCCTTCGGATACCCGAGCAAGCGGCGAAAGTCGCCGATCGTGAGGGACAGGCCCAGGCCGAACATGATCAGGGCCAGTGCGCCGATCAGCAGGGTGGGGAGCAGGGTAATAAAATCGGTCATCGCGTCTCCATCATGGTTTTTATAGGGATGGCGGCGCGCCGGACTGCGCGTGCGCCCGCCTTGCCAGTGTAGTCCAGCCAGGAACGAATTAAGCGGTGCGCAGCGCCGATCAGGCCTCGTAAAGGCATTGCAGCACATGCAATAATGTCGTATGAATGAACAATCCCATCTCTTGCCGACGGCAGGCCGGGCCAGGCGGCGATTCCATGCGTAACCCAGGTGGTTTTCCAGCCGCCGGCGGCGCCATGGGCGCGGCGATCCGCGCCCACGACTGGTCCAGTTCGGCGCTCGGCCCGGTCGACGGCTGGTCACCGATCCTGCGCACCAGTATCAACATCGTGCTGGACTCGGCCTTTCCCAGTTTTCTGGTGTGGGGACCGGACCAGATCCTGCTCTACAACGACGCCTATGCCGAGATCCTGTGCGCCAAGCATCCTGCGGCGCTGGGGAAGACCTTCCGCGCCGTCTGGCACGAGATCTGGGACGTGCTCAATCCGCTGGTGGAGCGGACGCTGACGGGCGGCGAATCGTACAAGATGAGCGACATCTCGCTCGTCATGCAGCGCAAGGGTTATGCCGAGCACACCTGGTTCACCTTTTCCTATGGGCCGGTGCGCGACGATATGGGCAGCATCCTCGGCCTGCTGTGCAACTGCATCGAGACCACCGATGCGGTACTCGGCCAGCGCCGCCAGGCGGCCGACGCGGCCGCGCTGCGTGAACACGAATCGGCGTCGCGCGAGGACGCCGAACGGGTGCAGCTGGCGCTGGCCGCGGGCGCGATCATCGGCACCTGGTTCTGGCACCTGCCGACCGACCGCTTCACCGTCGACGAAGCCTTCGCGCGCGCGTTCGGCCTCGACCCGGCCATCGGCCGCACCGGCCTCTCCCTGGCCCAGATCGTGGCCACGGTCCACCCCGACGACCAGGCCGGGCTGGCGCAGGCGATCAACACGGTCATCGCGCGTGGCGGCCACTACGCCCACCAGTACCGGGTACGGCGGGCCGACGGCCGCTATTACTGGATCGAGGCCAATGGCCGGGTCGACCTGGCGCCCGACGGGACCGGTCTCCTGTTCCCCGGCGTGCTGATCGACGTCGAGGGCCGGCGCGCGGTAGAGGCCGAGCGCGACCAGGCGATCCTCAAGCTGCGCGCGCTGAACGAAGAGCTCGAGCAGAAAGTCGTGGCCCAGGCGCGGGCGCGCGGGCGCACATGGCAGCTCAGCCCGGACATCCTGGGCGTGCTCAATGCCGACGGCGTCATGGAGACCTCGAACCCGGCCTGGCAAGCCACCCTGGGCTGGACCGACGAAGAGATCGCCGGCACGCCTTTCCTCGACTTCATCCATCCGGATGACCGCGCTTCGACCGAGATCGTCTGGCGCGATGCGCTGGACCACGGCATCCGGGCGCTGCGCTTCGAGAACCGCTGCCGGCACCAGGCTGGCGGCTGGCGCTGGCTGTCATGGGTGGCGGTGCCGGATGACGGCAGGGTGTACTGTTCGGCGCGCGATATCACGATCGAGCGCGAGCGCCAGGCCGAGCTGGAACGGGCGCACGAACAGCTGCGCCATTCACAGAAGATGGAAGCGGTCGGCCAGCTTACCGGCGGCCTGGCGCATGATTTCAACAATCTGCTGGCCGGCATCTCGGGCAGCCTGGACATGGCGAAACTGCGCCTCAGGCAGGGCCGCGCGGACGAGATCGACCGCTATGTCGCGGTCGCCCAGGGGGCAACCAGGCGGGCGGCCGGGCTGACCCACCGCCTGCTGGCGTTCTCGCGGCGCCAGACGCTGGCGCCCAAGGCCACCTGCGTCAATTCCATGGTCGACGGCATGCTCGACATGATCCGGCGCACGGTGGGTCCTGGCGTCAGGGTGGAACCCGACTACAGCGGGGTGCCCTGGACGGCGCTGGTCGACCAGTCCCAGCTCGAGAACGCGCTGCTGAACCTGTGCATCAACGCGCGCGACGCCATGCCGGAGGGCGGACGCATCGTGATCGCCACGGCCAACCGCATGCTCGATGCGCAAGCGGCGCGCGGTCACGAACTGCCGCCCGGCGACTATCTCGCCTTGTCGGTCGCCGACAGCGGCGCCGGCATGACGCCCGACGTGCTGGCCAAGGCCTTCGATCCCTTCTTCACCACCAAGCCGCTGGGGCAGGGCACGGGGCTGGGGCTGTCGATGATCTATGGTTTCGCCAAGCAGTCAGGCGGACAGGTGGCCATCGAATCGGAAGTCGGGCAGGGCACCACGGTCGCCATCTTCCTGCCGCGCCATCGCGGCGCGCCGGACACCCTGGACGCGGCACCGGCGGCCGATGCCGCGCCACCCGCTGGCCGGGGAGAAACGATCCTGGTAGTCGACGACGAACCCAGCGTGCGCATGCTGGTGGTCGACCTGCTCGAGGAACTCGGTTACACGGTGCTCGAGGCCGAGGACGGCGCCGGCGGACTGGCGCTGCTGCAATCGACCGCCCGTATCGACCTGCTGATCTCCGACGTCGGCTTGCCCGGCATGATGAACGGGCGCCAGATGGCAGATGCGGCGCGCGTCGGTCGTCCCGAACTGAAGGTGCTGTTCATCACCGGCTATGCCGAAACCGCCTTGCTCGACCATGGCCAGTTGGGGCAAGGGATGTCGGTGCTGACCAAGCCGTTCTCGATCGATGCGATGGCGCAGCGGGTGCGCAAACTGGTCGCGCGCCAGGCCTAGGCGGCGCCCGGCCAGGTCGACAGCGCCTGCTCGACCACCGCATCGAGCATGTCGCGCCCGAAACCGGCCTTGGCCTGGATCGCCATGCCATGCAGCAGGGCCATGATGTAGGCGGCCAGCGCTGCCGGCCGGGCCGCGGCGGGCAGGTCGCCCTCGGCCTGCGCACGCTCGAAGCGCTCGCGCAACCGGGTCTCGCCCAGTGCGCGAAAACCGATCAGCGCCTGGCGCACCGGCTCCGACTCGTCCGAGCCGGCCACCGCGCCATTGATGCCGAGGCAGCCGGTGCGGTCGGGATAGCGGGTATTCAGGTCGACCGAGCTGTACAGGATGTGGGCGGCCACTTCACGCGAGGTCGGCTTGGCCAGCGCTTCCGGAATATGCGTCATGAAACGCTCGTCGTAGCGCTCCAGCACCCGCTTGAACAGCGCTTCCTTGTTGCCGAAGGCCGAATACAGGGCCGGCCGCTCGACTCCGGCGGCCTCGGTCAGATCGGCGTACGACGTGCCTTCGTAGCCCTTGCGCCAGAACACACAGAGCGCGGCATCGAGCACCTGTTCCACATCGTATTCGCGATGGCGACCCATCAGCGCACCTCCGATTTTTCAATAACGGCCATTACAAAAAATGCTTGACAGTCCATGGACTGATTATATACTCCTCGTTATCGTAACGACCGTTACGTAAAAACCCGTCTTGGAGGAAATGTGTATGTCGAATGGTTTGAAGGGCAAGGTCGCACTGGTGACCGGCGGATCGCGGGGCCTGGGGGCAGTCATCGCCGCGGCGCTCGCCGCTGAAGGCGCCGATGTGGCGATCAGCTATGTAGCGTCGAAAGACAAGGCCGAAGCCGTGGTCGAACAGCTCAGGGCGAAGGGCGTGCGCGCGATCGCGCTGCGCAGCGACCAGGCCGACCTCACCGCCGCCGGGCCGCTGGTCGACGCCGTCGTGGCGCACTTCGGGCGGCTCGACATCCTCGTCAATAACGCCGCGGTCGTCGCCAAGGGCCAGCAGGTCGACGATCCCGCGCTCGACACCGCCAGCCTCGATCACCAGTGGCAGGTCAACGTCATGGGGGCGGTGGCAACCACGCGCGCGGCGGCACCCAGGCTGTCCGAGGGTGGCCGCATCATCTTCATCGGCTCGCGCAACGGCACCCTGGCCATGATACCCGGCGTGGCCGACTACGCCGGCACCAAGGCCGCGCTGATCGGCTACGCCAAGGGCATCGCCCGCGATCTCGGGCCGCGCAACATCACCGTCAACGTGGTCCAGCCCGGCGCCATGCCGACCGACATGATGGTGGAGGCCCTGGGCAGCACGACCGCGCCCGAGGCCTTCCTCGACGCGCACCCCATCCGCCGCATCGCCACGCTGGAAGAAGTGGCGGCGCTGGTCAACTTCCTCGCCGGTCCAAACGGCGGCTACATCACCGGCGGCGTCATCGACGTGGCCGGGGGCCTCGGCATCTGACATTGACCAGGAAACGACATGAGCACATATTTCGGAGCACACACGACCGCCGATGAGGTATTGGCCGGGGTCGATCTCAAGGGCAAGCGCTTCCTGGTCACCGGCGCATCGTCGGGTATCGGGCGCGAGACGGCGCGTGCGCTGGCCGCGCGCGGCGCCGACATCGTCGGCGCGGTCAGGGACGTCGGCCGCGCCGGGACCGCGACCATCCCTGTACGGGACGCTGCGGCGCAGGCGGGAGGCAGCCTGACGCTGGTCGCACTCGACCTGGCCTCGCTGCAGAGCGTGCGCGCCGCCGGCTCCAGCCTGCTGGCCGACGGCCGCCGCTTCGATGCGATCATCGCCAACGCCGGCGTCATGGCGGCGCCGTTCGGGCTGACCGCGGACGGCTTGGAAACGCAGCTGGCGACCAACCATCTCGGCCACTTCGCGCTGCTCACGCAGATCGCACCGCTGCTGGCCGATGGCGGGCGCCTCGTGGTGCTGTCCTCTCAGGCGCACCGGGTGGCCGACGTTGACCTGGATGACCCGAACTTCGAACGCCAGCCGTATGACGCTTTCGTCGCCTATGGCCGCTCGAAGACGGCCAATGCGTTGTTCGCCGTGGAATTCGACCGCCGCCACCGTGCCCGCGGCGTGCGCGCCGCGGCGGTCATGCCGGGCAACAGCATGACCGACCTGCCGCGCCACCTCGCTCCAGAGCTGTTGCAAGGCCTGTTCGACACCGTGGGCAAGGCGCGCAGCGACGCCGGCCTGCCACCACCGGTATTGAAGTCGATCCCGCAAGTGGCGGCGACCTCGGTGTGGGCGGCAACGGTGGCCGACCAGGATGCCATCGGCGGCCAATATCTGGAAGACGTCGCGGTGGCGCCGGTCAACGACCTGCCGAACCCCTTCGCCGATGGGGTGCGCGCCTACGCGCTCGATCCGGAACGCGCCGCGGCACTGTGGGCCAAGAGCGAGGCGTGGATCGCCGGCACGCGCTGAATTACGGTGGCGGCCTGTACCTGCGTTCTGGTGCGTATGGCCGAGACCGCGAAAAGTTGCGTTGCGCGACGCTCAGGCGTTGCGGATCGCGCGCGCGGAGGAGATCGCGGCGATCTCCTCCATGTTCTCGCTGCCCCATGCGCACAGTGGCTGGAGCGTCGTTGCCAGATTCTTTCCGAACGCTGTCAGCGCGTACTCGACATGGGGTGGCACCGTGCGGAAGTCGATACGCCGCACCAGGCCGTCGCATGCCATCTCCTTGAGCTGCTGGCTCAGCATTTTTTCGCTGACATTGCCGACCAGTCTGCGCAGCTCGCTGAAACGCAGCTGGTCGCCATGCATCAGGTGGTAGACGATCAAGAGTTTCCATTTGCCGCTAACAAGGTCGAGCACGGCTTCCATGCCGCAGTTGAAGGGGATGTCTTTCATGCGCCAACCTCCGTTCCTCACACTTACAAAAAAGTACGTACTGGTGTAAATCCTATCATAGCGGCTACCATCCAGGTTACGCGCTCATGCGCCTCTCGAGGAGTAAGCAATGCATCCCAGCGACATCCTGTTCCAGCCGATCACGATCGGCGACGTCGAACTTCCAAACCGCATCGTCATGGCTTCGATGTCCCGCGCCCGGACCGGGAACCCGGAGCATGTCCCCGTCGCGCTCCAGGCCGAGTACTACCGCCAGCGCGCGTCGGCGGGCCTGGTCCTGAGCGAAGGAACCTGGCCCAGCGAGGAAGCGATCGGCGCCGTCCACGTGCCGGGCCTGTTCAACGAGCAGCAGGCCGAAGGCTGGAAGCGGGTCACCGAGGCGGTGCACGCCGCCGGCGGCCGCATCTTCGTGCAACTCGGCCACTGCGGTGCGGCCTCGCATCCGGACCTGCATGGGGGGCGGTTGCCGCTGGCGCCTTCGGCCGTCGGCCTCGAGCAACCGGTATTCACGCCGGGCGGCTTCAAGACCTCTCCCGTCCCGCAGGCGATGACGCTCGCCGATATCGCGCGCACGGTCGGCGATTATGCGCAGGCGACGCGGCTGGCGCGGCAGGCGGGTTTCGATGGCGTCGAGCTGCACGGCATCGTCGGCTACCTGATCCCCGAGTTCCTGAACGAGACGTTCAATCTGCGCGACGACCGCTACGGCGGCAGCATCGCGAACCGCGCCCGGTTCGTACTCGAGGTGCTCGAAGCGATGATCGGCGCCTGGAGCGCCGGCCGCATCGGCCTCAAGCTCAGTCCGGGCGTGGGCCTCGGCAAGCTGCAGCCGACCGCGCAGACGCTGCCGACCTACGCCTACCTGGTGGCGCAGGTGTCGACGCTGAAGCTGGCCTACCTGCAGCTCTACCATCCGGCCGGCGACCTGGCCGGCACGCCGGTCGCGGCGCTCGCGAATGGCACGGCCGCTTATTTCCGCCAGTTCTACGACGGCGCGATCATGGCCAATGGTGGCTTGACGCAGGCCTCGGCACGCGCCCTGCTCGAAGCGGGTCACGCCGATCTCGTGTCGTTTGGCGCGCCCTATATCGCCAATCCTGATCTGGTCGAGCGTTTCCGGCGCGGATTGCCCCTCGCGCCGGGCGACCAGGAAACGTATTACCAAGTAGGCGAGCGCGGCTATACCGATTACCCGCGCGCCGCCGTCGAGTGAAACGCTAGTGCCCGCGGCGCTGCACCAGCGCCGTGCCGACGCCGTGGCGCTTGCCTTCGCTGACGGCGGTCACGGTGCCGTCGGGGTTGAATACCAGCGCGTTGGCCGCGCCGATTTCCTCGGCCGGGCTTTCCCAGCGCTGGCCGAAGCTTTCCAGGGCGCGCGCCTGGTCGCTGCCCGCGAAGCCCGGTTCGACCGAGGTCTGGGCCGCGTTGCGCTGGCTGATGCGCGGCGCATCGAGCGCCTGGTCCATCGGCATGCCGAAGTCGACGTGGTTGACGATGGTCTGCAGCACGGTGGTGATGATGGTCGAGCCGCCGGGGCTGCCGATGCTGAAGGCCGGCTTGCCGTCCTTGAGCGCGATGGTGGGCGCCATGCTCGAGCGCGGCCGCTTGCCGGCTTCCGGCACGTTCGGGTGCGGGCCGGAGAAGTCGAAGTCGGTCAGCTCGTTATTGAGCAGGAAGCCGTAGCCCGGCACCACGATCCCGCTGCCACCCCAGGATTCGATGGTGAAGGTATACGACACCACATTGCCGTCCTTGTCCGACACCGTCAGGTGGGTCGTGTGCGCGCTTTCCGGGCCCGGCTTGATCGTGGCGGCCGGCTGCGCCCGCAAGGGGATGCTGGGATCGTTCTGGTAACGGTAGGGATCGCCCGCCGCCACCGGCCCCGGCGCCGCCTGGCGCCGGTCGATCAGCGCGCGCCGCTCGGCGGCATACTGTTTCGACAGCAGGCCGGTTAGCGGCGCATCGACGTACTCGGGGTCGGCCAGATAGGCGTTGCGGTCGGCGAAGGCCAGGCGGCTCGCTTCGATATACAGGTGCTCGGCCTGGGCGCGCGGCAGCGACTTCAGGTCGTAGCCCTCGAGGATGTTGAGCGCATGCGCCACGGTGGGACCGCCGCTGCTCGGCAGGGGCATGCCGACCAGTTCGTAGCCGCGATAGCTGCTGCGCAGGGCGGGGCGGATCCGCGCCTCGTAGTTGGCCAGGTCGGCCAGCGTCATGGCGCCGGGCCGTACCTGGTAGCCCTTGGCCACCGGCGGCCGGTTCACGCTGTCGACGATGGCGCGCGCGATCGGCCCTTCGTAGAACGCCTTCACGCCGCCCTGCGCGATCTCGCGGTAGGCGCGCGCCATGCCGGGGTTGCGCAGCAGCGTGCCTTCGGGCAGCGCCTTGCCCTGGTGTAGATACAGCGCGCTCGTGGGCGCGAACTGGCGGAATTTACCCACGTTCCGGCCCACCAGCCGGCTGAAGTTGGCGTTGACGCGGAAACCCTTGTCGGCCACCGCGATCGCCGGCGCCAGCACCTGCGAAAAGCGCATGCTGCCATAGCGCGCGAGTGCCTCGTGCCAGCCGCGCACCGTACCCGGCACGCCGACTGCCGCGCCGCTGGCGACCGCGGTCCCGAAGTCGAGCGGCTTGCCGTCGGGCTGGAACAGCTGCGGCCCGACCCTGGCCGGCGCCGTCTCGCGGTGGTCGATCGTGATCGCGCGTTTTTCGTTGGCCAGGTAGATGACCATGAAACCGCCGCCGCCGATGCCGCAGCTGAAAGGATCGGTGACGCCCAGCGTGGCGGCCGCGGCCACCGCGGCGTCGATCGCATTGCCGCCCTGGTTCAGGATCGCCAGCGCCGCCTGCGAAGCCTGGGCGCTGATGGTGGCGACGGCGCCGCCGGTGCCGGTCGCGACCGGCGCGGCAGTGGCGCCCTGGACAATGATGGTCAGGGCCAGGCCGCATGCCAGTGCGGCCCGCCGTGGCGATTCGGGCGGCCGCATCAGCGGCCGTACATATTGAAGACCACCGGATACGCGGCGGGCTTCGTCTCGGCCATGCCGCGCGGCTGCGGCATGAACGAAGGATCGAGCTCGATGCGCGCGCCGCGCAGGGCGGGCGAGGTATAGCCCGGCTTGCCCTGCACCAGCCAGAAACCCTGGGCCACGTTATTGATGCGCAGCGTGAAGCGGTAGGCGAGCTGGCCGGCCCACATGCAGCGCGCGTTGTCGGGGCAGCGGCTGTCGTCGGCGCCTTCGTACGTGAGGCTCAGGCGCTGGTCGACCGGCTGCGGCGGCAGGGCCAGGGTCTGGCGCTCGCTCAGCGTGTACTGGGCGTCGGGCAGGCGGTCTTGCGTGGCGCAGGCGGAAAGCAGGCCGGCGGCGGCGATGGAGAGGACGCAGGGCAGGGTGCGCATCGGTGTCATCCAGGGTTTGACGAGGAAACCCATGATAGCAAAACCGCAAGGGAGCGGTCGCGTGACAGCGAAAAGACAAGCCATGGTCAAGTCATAAACAGGTCATATTCGGCAGCTATTCTTTTCCTGCAGTCCAAAACATACCCCTTAACCAAAGTTAGGAATAACAATGTTCAAGAAGATCCTCGCCGGCGCTGCCGCCACGCTCGTGATGACGACCTCGTTCGCCGCCGACATTACCGGCGCGGGCGCTACGTTCCCGTACCCGATCTACGCCAAGTGGGCCGAAAGCTACAAAGCCGCCACCGGCACCGGCCTGAACTACCAGTCGGTCGGCTCGGGCGCCGGCATCAAGCAGATCAAGGCGAAGACCGTGGACTTCGGCGCATCGGACATGCCGCTGAAAGCGGAAGAACTGGACAAGGAAGGGCTGATGCAGTTCCCGGCCATCATGGGCGGCGTGGTCGCCGTGGTCAACGTCGACGGCGTGACCCCAGGCCAGCTGAAGATGACCGGTCCGCTGCTGGCCGATATCTACATGGGCAAGATCACCAAGTGGAACGCCCCCGAGATCGCCGCGCTGAATCCAGGCGTGAAACTGCCGGCGCTCGATGTCACCGTCGTGCACCGCGCCGACAGCTCGGGCACCTCGTTCCTGTTCACCGACTTCCTGGCCAAGACCAGCCCGTCGTGGAAAGAGTCGATCGGTTCGGGCACCACCGTCAAGTGGGCCGTGGGCGTGGGCGGCAAGGGCAATGAAGGCGTCGCCGCCAACGTGCAGCGTATCAAGGGCGCGATCGGCTACGTCGAGTGGGCCTACGCCAAGAAGAACAAGCTGTCGCACACCATGCTGCGCAACAAGGAAGGCGTCGACCTGCAACCGTCGGACGACGTGTTCAAGGCCGCTGCCGCCAACGCCGAGTGGGCCCGCGCTCCAGGCTTCGGCGTGGTGCTGACCGACGGCGCCGGCAAGCAGAGCTGGCCGATCACCGGCGTATCGTACATCCTGATGCACAAGACCCAGGCCGACGCCAACAAAGGCCAGGAAGTCGTGAAGTTCTTCGACTGGTCGTTCAAGAACGGCGCGCCGGCAGCGGCCGAACTGGACTACGTCCCGATGCCGGCCAGCGTCGTCAAGCAAGTACAGGACGCATGGAAAGCCAACCTGAAGGATGCTTCGGGCAAGGCCATCATGTAATACGCCGCACGGCAACCAGTCCGGCAGCCACGCTGCCGGATGTTCGTTGGTGCGGTCGCGGGCATCGCGGCCGCAACGATGCAGCACCTCTCTTTTTGGGCATCCCATGACAACGGCGAACACGATCGTCCTGGTGATCGACGACAAGCCGGCCATTGCCGAACTGCTCAAGTTCTCGCTGCACGAGGACGAGTGGGTCTGGCATAACGTACCGAGCCTGGCGCTAGCCTGGGACTTCATCGGGCGCGAGCGTCCTGAGCTCCTGCTGCAGGAATCGATGCTGCGCCACGAAGGCGGCATGCGCCTGCTGGCGCGCCTGCGCGGCGACCGCCGCCTGCGCGAGCAGCCGGTCATCCTGCTGGCGGCCGACTGCGCGGACGGCGAACGTCCCGCGAGCCTTCCGGCCCCGGTACCCCATCCCGAATTCATTCCCCAGGCGCCGGTCGACCGGGCGCGCGAACTGTCGCCCGAATCGCGCCTGCTGCGCTCGGGCCGCCTGGTGCTCGATCCGCTCAGCTGCAGTGTCAAGGTCGGCAACCACAAGGTCGAGGTCAGGCATGCCGAATACCGGCTGTTGCGCTTCCTGCTGTGCCATCCGGGCCAGGTGTTTTCGCGCAGCCAGCTGCTCGAACAGCTGTGGGAAGCGCACGAATCGCTCGATCAGCGCACCGTGGACGTGCATGTGCTGCGCCTGCGCAAGGCGCTGGGACGCGCCAAGTCGCTGATCAAGACCGTGCGCGGCGCCGGCTACATGCTGTCGCCGACCTGATCGTCCCAGGCAACGTCGCAGGGTCAGCGTGGATGGCGGCGCCGGCCACGCTGCGGGATCATCGCAGGCCCAGGTCCCTTTGAGGTTGGCGCTGTTCGCGATAGTTATGCGAACCTTTCCGATTCGCGCCGGTCTCAGCCACTGTCGAGTTAACTCATCAGGTGGCAATGATGCAAGGCTTGGTCTTCGAAGAAGTATTTGCCGCGCTGACCTCGCTGCACCTGCATACCGACGAGGTGGCCAGGCTGCGCGCCTGGATCGCGGCCATTGCCCACCCTGGCGCGTGCCTGCACCTCGTCGCCCAGGCGGCGGGCACACCATGCTGTCCGCATTGCCAGTGTCCGCGTGTCCATCGCTGCGGTGCGGCCAGCGGCTTGCAGCGCTGGCGCTGCCTGGCGTGCCGGCGCAGCTTCAATGCGCTGACGAACACGCCGCTGGCGCGCCTGCGCAAGAAGGCCGCCTGGCTACCGTACCTGCAATGCGTGCTCGATTCGTGCACGGTCCGCGCAGCAGCCGAGCTCGTCGGCGTGCACCGCAGCACCAGCTTCCGCTGGCGCCACCGTTTCGTGCCGGGGGCGGCGCGCAAGCGTCCAGATCGTCTTGAGGGCATGGTCGAGGCGGACGAAACCTTTATGCTCGAATCGCAGAAGGGCTCGCGCCACCTGACGCGTCCCGCGCGGCGGCGCGGCGGCGTGGCGACGCGGCGCGGCATCAGCCGCGAACACGAGTGCCTGCTCGTCGCACGCGACCGGGGCCGGCGGACACTGGACTTTCATACTGGCCGCGGGCCGGTCAGTGCCGTGAAACTCATCGCCTGCCTGCGGCCGGTGCTGGCGCCGGACGCGGTGTTGATCAGCGATTCGGCGGCCGCTTACCGGGTCTTCGCCGACCATGCCGGGGTCGCACACGAGGCCGTCAATCTGCGCGCCGGGGTCAAGGCCCGCGGCGCGATCCACCTCAATAACGTCAATGGCTGGCATGCCCGCTTCAAGAACTGGCTGAAACGTTTCAATGGCATCGCGAGTCGCTACCTGGTGAACTATTCAGGCTGGCAGCGCTTTCTGGATGACGGCGCTTTGCGTACGCCAGCGCAATTGCTGGTCGCAATCATCCAGTGCGCAACGTGCCGTCGGAAAGAAACGAATTAACGCGCACAGCGCCTTGAGGTTTTTCCATGTCACGCCGGTGACATGTTTGCTCACTAGACTGGCGGCAATTTCTCTTCTTCCGTCAGCAGCATGAGCAAACCTCCCGGCCTTGGCCCCTACCCGGACCCGTCGCGCAGCAGCCGCTTCCTGGTCCTGCTCTGGCCATTGCTGGCGCTGGCGCTGTGCAGCGCGCTATGGGTCGCGACCCTGGTGCGGGTGGAGGCCGAGCAGGCGCAGGTCGCCAGCCAGGCGCGCAAGGAAGTGGCCGCCTATGCCGAAGCCTACGAGCAGTACATCACGCGCTCGGTGGCCCAGATGGACCAGATCACGATGCAACTGAAGTTCAGCTGGGAAAGCGCGCGCGAAGCCGACCTGCTGGACCAGATGCGGCGCGACGGCATGTTCACCGACAGCGCCTTCCACGTGGTGGCCATCCTCGACCGCGCCGGCCTGGTGCGCTCCAGCACGCGCGCGGGCCTCCTTGGCGCCGACCTGTCGGCCGGCCCTTATTTCAGGCGGCACCGCGACAGCAACTCGACCGCGCTGCGGGTCGGCACCGCGCCGGCCCATCTCAGCGCGGCCGACGACGTGGTGCTGTTCACGCGCCGGCTCGAGACCGGCGACGAGGAATTCGACGGCGTGGTGCTGATGGCGGTCGACGCCCGCTACTTCACGTCCTTTATCAGCCCGGCCACGGTCGGCGCGGGCGGCATCGTGGCGCTGGCCGGCAGCGAAGGCCGGCTGCGGGTAGAGCAGCGCAGCACCGGCGAGTCGTTCGTGGACGCGGTGGCGCTGCCGCGCCGCGGCGGCGCCTGGTCGGGAGGGCAGGGCGTGCGCCTGGTCGAGGGCGCGGACGGCTTCGTCGACGGCCAGGCGCGCGTGCTTGGCTGGCGCCAGTCGTCCGCCTATCCGCTGGTGGCCCTGGTCGGCCTGCCGCAGACCGAGGCGCAGGCCTCCAACAATGCCTACTGGATCGACAGCCGCGACCGCGCGATCGCGGCTACCTTGTGCCTGCTGCTGCTGGGTGCGGTCGGGGCGGTGCTGGCGCGCCGCGCCGTGGCGCGCGACAAGGAACAGGACGAGGTGCGGCGCGCCTACCGCACCGCCACCGAGAGCGGCAACGACGGCTTCTACATGGCCGCGGCCGAGCGCGCGCGCGACGGCCAGATCGTGGATTTCCGCATCGTCGACTGCAACGAGCGCGGCGCCTTCTTCTATGGCATGACGCGCGATCAACTGGTCGGATCGCGCCTGGCCGAAATCGACAGCGGCCTGTTTGGCGAACAATTGCTGGCGACCTACCGCAAGGCGATGAACAGTGGCTTCCATGAAGACGAGCGCAAGATGCCGGGCGATAACCGGCTCAATATCGGCTGGGGCCGGCGGCGCCTGGTCCGGGTCGGCAACGGCCTGGCGGTGACCCTGCAGGACATCAGCGAGAGAAAAGCGCACGAAGCGCAGCTCGAGCGCCTGGCCAACGAGGATTCCCTGACCGGCCTGGCCACCCGCCACGCCTTCCTCGAACGCATGCCGGCCATGCTGGCCCAGGCGCAGGGAGCGAACGGCGGCGCCGCGCTGCTGTTCATCGACCTGGACGAATTCAAGCACGTGAACGATACGCACGGCCACGCCAGCGGCGACCAATTGCTGAAAGCCGCCGCCGGCCGCCTGCTGTCGCTGCTGCGTCCGAGCGACTTGGTGGCGCGTTTCGGCGGCGACGAATTCGTGGTCTTGTTGAGTCCCTGCGACGGCGAGCGCATGGCCGCCTCGGTGGCGGCGCGCATCGTCGAGTCCTTCGCGGTGCCGTTCCTGATCGGCGACGAACTGCATGCGGTGGGTTCCTCGATCGGCGTCAGCCTGTACCCGCGCGACGGCCTGGACGCCGAAACCCTGGTCAGGCACAGCGATATCGCGATGTACGCCGGCAAGAACGAGGGCAAGGGACAATACCGTTTCTTCGATCCGTCCCTGTCGTCGACCCTGAACTCCAGGGCGCGCCTGAAGCAGCACCTGCTCGAAGCGCTCGAAGCCGACCAGTTCGTGCTGTACTACCAGCCGCGGGTGGACGCGCGCAGCGGAGAATTGCTGAGCATGGAAGCGCTGGTACGCTGGCGCCATCCGACCCTGGGCATGGTGGCGCCGGGCGAATTCATCCCGCTGGCCGAGGCCACCGGCCTGATCGTGCGCATCGGCGAGGCCGTGATCGACAAGGCCTGCGCCCAGCTGGCCGCCTGGCGCGAGGCGGGCGTGGCGCTGGTGCCGGTGTCGATCAACGTCTCGCCCAAGCAGTTCCTGCGCGGCGGCGTGCAGCGACAGTTGAGCGCGGCGTTGCTCAGGCACGCGGTTCCGGCCAGCCTGATCGAGGTCGAGATCACCGAATCGGCGATGATGGGCGACCAGGACGACATCCTGGCCGAGCTGGCGGCCCTGCGCGCGCTGGGCGTGAAACTGCATGTCGACGATTTCGGCACCGGCTACTCGTCGCTGTCGCAACTGCAGCGCCTCAAGATGGACGTGTTGAAGGTCGACCGCGCCTTCACCACCGAGCTGGCAAACTCGAAGGAAGGCAAGGTGTTCTTCCAGGCCATCGTGTCGATGGCGCATGCGCTGGGCATGTCGGTGGTGGCCGAGGGCGTCGAGACCGAGGAACAGCTGGCCATCCTGCGCAACCTCGATTGCAACGAGGTGCAGGGCTACTACATCGCGCGTCCGGTACCGGCCGATGAGATGGCGGTGATGATGGTGCGGCGCTACCTGCTGGATGCCGGGGTGGAGGTGCAGCAGGACTGAACGATGCGTACCCGGGGCGCGGCCCTGGACGCGCCCCATGCCCCCGGGTGAAACGGTCAGTCGAGGTCCGAGGCGTCGTGCCGCTCGTGCACCTGGTCGGCTTCCGGCCCGAATGAACGATTGACCTTGCGCCCGCGGATGACGGCCGGCCGCGCGGCGATCTCGTCGGCCCAGCGTTTCACGTGCTTGTATTCGTGCACCGACAGGAATTCGCCCGCGTCATACAGCTGGCCCAGCACCAGGCCGCCATACCAGGGCCAGATCGCCATGTCGGCGATCGTGTAGTCCTCGCCCGCGACGAAACGCCTGTCGGCCAGGTGACGGTCGAGCACGTCGAGCTGGCGCTTGGCTTCCATCGCATAGCGGTCGATCGGGTACTGCAGCTTTTCCGGGGCGTAGGCATAGAAGTGGCCGAAACCGCCGCCCACGAAGGGCGCCGATCCCATCTGCCAGAACAGCCAGTTCATGGTTTCCGCGCGCGCCACGCCGTGCTGCGGCAGGAAGGCGCCGAATTTCTCGGCCAGGTAGACCAGGATCGAACCGGATTCGAACACGCGCACCGGCTGCGCGCCACTGCGGTCGACCAGGGCCGGAATCTTTGAATTGGGGTTGGCCTCGACGAAGCCGCTCGAGAACTGCATGCCCTCGCTGATCTTGATCAGCCAGGCATCGTACTCGGCGCCGGCGTGACCGGCCGCCAGCAGCTCTTCCAGCAGAATCGTCACCTTCACGCCATTCGGCGTGGCCAGCGAATACAGCTGCAGCGGATGTTTGCCGACCGGGAGCTCCTTGTCGTGGGTCGGGCCGGCGACCGGGCGGTTGATGCTGGCGAAGGCGCCGCCCGAGGAAGCCGGGGGCGTCCAGACTTTGGGTGGGACGTAGGATGCTTGGTCAGCCATGGGTTCTCCTCGGAACTGGTCAAAGAATTCATTCTAGCCAAAGGGAGAAAAACGCGTCGGCGCAAAGGGAGAAAAAGGCGTCGACGCCGCCCGATATGCCCGCGGCCCGAGGGGGCGGGAACGGGATGCCTTGACCTTCCGGATGAGCGCGCCATACTATAGTCGACCCCGGTCGCATTTTCGCGGTCGTTGGGCCGACGATCTACCGTCCACGATGTCCACGCTTCCCGCTTCCGCGCCGCGCAAGCCGCGCCTGATCCTGTTCGTCGGCTTCCCCGGCATGTGCATGCTCGATATCGCCGGTCCGCAGACGGTGTTCTGGTGCGCCTCGAAAGCGATGGAGGAGCGCGGCCTGCCGGGCTATGTGCGGCACACCGTCAGCCTCGGGGGCGGCCTGGTGCAGACCCTCGAAGGCGTTGGCATGCAGACCGAGCGTCTGGACGATTTTTCGCCCTGTGAGGTCGATACCGTGGTCGTGCCCGGTGCGGCCGACATCGTCACCGCCGTCAGGGAGCAGCATGCGCTGGTCGCCTGGCTGCGCCGGCATGCGGGCCAGACGCGCCGTATGTGCTCGGTGTGCACCGGCGCCTTCGTGCTCGCCGCCGCCGGCCTGCTCGACGGCAAGCGCGCCGCTACCCATTGGCTGACCTACGACTTGCTGCGCGCCACCTATCCGCGGGTCGAGGTCGACCGCGAAGCGATCTTCGTGCAGCATGGCGACACCTGGACTTCGGGCGGCGTCACGGCCGGCATCGACCTGGCGCTGCCCATGGTCGAGGAAGATTGCGGGCGCGAGGTCGCGCTGGCCATCGCGCGCGAACTGGTTGTGTTTCTCAAGCGGCCCAGCGGCCAGTCCCAGCTCAGCTGGATGTTGCAGGCCCAGGCCGGCGACGGTCCGCTGTTCGACGACCTGCATATGTGGATCCTGGCCAATCTCGAACAGCCCGACCTGAGCGTCGATGTGCTGGCCGCGCGCATGCGCATGAGCCCGCGCAACTTCAGCCGGGTGTACAAGGACAAGACCGGACAGACCCCGGCCAGGGCGGTCGAGCGCTTCCGCCTCGAGGCGGCCTGCAGGCTGCTGGAGGATTCGGAGCGCCACGTCGACCAGATCGCGCTGCTGTGCGGCTTCGGCGACGAAGGACGCATGCGCAAGACGTTCCAGCGCCACCTGCACGCTTCGCCAACCGCCTACCGGCAGCGGCTAGTGGCGGGCGGCCTGGCGCCGGTCTTCAGCGCGCCCCCTGGGCCCTGAGCCAGTCGTCGACCTTCACCGTGCCCAGGCGCGCTCCCGGGCCTGGCACCAGCGTATCGTCCTGCAGCAGCGCGCCAAAGTAGCGGGCCTGCGGATCGGCCACGACCTGGCGCCGGTCGCCCGTGCATTGCAGGTAATGCTGGACCAGGTCGGCCAGCCGCACCCGCTCGGGACCGGCGATTTCGACTACCCCATTGTGCGGCGCACCGAGCGTGTAGTCGGCCATGGCCAGCGCCACGTCGCCCGATGAGATGGCCTGGATATTCGCCGGCGACAGGCGGATCGCCTCGCCCTGTGTGCCGGACGCCGCGATCCCGCCCAGGAACTCGAAGAACTGTGTCGACTGCACGATGGTATAGGGCAGGCCGGATGCGCGGATCAGCGCTTCTTGCGCGATCTTGCCGCGGAAGTAGCCGCTTTCTGCCAGCCGGTCGGTGCCGACCACCGACAGCGCGACGTGGTGCTTGATCCCGGCCGCTTTCGCTGCCGCCAGCAGGTTGTGGCCGGAGGTCGTGAAGAAGTCCATCACCGCGTCGTCGGCGAACGAGGGCGAGTTGGCCACGTCCACCACGATGTCCGCGCCGGCCAGCGCCTCGGCCAGGCCCTTGCCGCTCATGGTGTCGACGCCAGTGTTCGGGGAGGCGGCCACGGCGTCGTGGCCACGCTGCTTGAGGATGGCGACCAGCTTGCTGCCGATCAGGCCGGTGCCGCCGATGACGATGATGTTCATGATGTCCTTTCGAGTCCCAGTGCGGCTGGGGGCCGTGTGCGACGATGCGCCGCCGGTATCGAGTGTAGGAGCGCGCCCGGGGCGGCGGTAGCCCCATCGGTGGCGGCACGGTGGTGCACGGCAGGCACCAATCGTCAGCGCACCAGCGCCACCACGCAGACGATGCCCTGGCGCGCCATCTTGGCGTAGGGACAGATGCGTTCGGTGCTGCGGATGAGTTCCTCGGCGGTCGCGCGCGGCAGCCGCGGCAGGTCGATGCGGATCTCGGCCATCAGGGTGTACAGGCCGTCGACCGGGTCGCGGCCGAAGGTCACCGCGGCGTCGACGGTGGCGTCCTCGAGCGCAATACCGGCGCGCGTGGCCAGCAGCTTGAGCGCGCCGTGGAAGCAGGCGGCGAAGCCGGCGGCGAACAGCTGCTCCGGATTGGTGCCGCCGCCGGGGCCGCCCAGCGCGGCCGGCAGGCGCAGGGCGAGTTCGAGGTTGCCGTCGTCCGAACGGGCGATGCCGGACGCGCGTCCGTGCCCGGCCTCGCCGCCGCTGACCCGTACCGTGGTCGAGTACAGCGGGTGGAAATCGCTGCCGACGTATTTGTCGAGCAGGGTAATGGGTGGGGGCGCCAGCCTCTGTTTTGTCAACGCAGTCTCCTGGAGTGGTTTGGCCCAGTGTAGAAAGACGCCGCGCCGGCTGCTAGCGCCGCGCTGGTCACCGTCATGTTGCCCTCGGCGCAACAATGGCGCGCCCGGCGCCCTTGCCGGCGCGCGTCAGTTCGTGAAGCTGTCCAGGCAGTGCAGGTCGAGTGCGCGGATGCGCGGCGTGATGTAGTCGATGAAGACGCGGGTGCGCAGTGGCAGGTGGTGCCGGCTCAGGTAGCAGATGTAGTGGCCGCCGTCGTCCGGCGCATGCTGGGGCAGGCAGGCGACCAGGCGCCCCGCGCGCAGGTGCTCGCACACCTGGTAGCCGGCCATCTGCGCCAGCCCGGCGCCGTCGAGCACGGCCTGGAGCACCAGCTCGGCGTCGTTGAAGCTGTGGTTCGCCGCGGGCAGCAGCGCGCGGCGGCGGCCGTTTTCCTTGAATTCCCATTCGCACACCTGGCCCGAGGGCAAGCGCAGGTTGACGCAGCGGTGGCGCGCCAGGTCGCCCAGCGTGAGCGGCAGGCCATGGACGCCGGCGTAGGCGGGCGCGGCGCAGACCAGCATCTGCATCGGGATCAGCTGGCGCGCCACCAGTTGGCTGTCGTCCAGGCGGCCGTTGCGAAACGACACGTCGATGCGGTCGGCGATGAAGTCGAGCGGGCTGTCGTCGAGGATCAGGTCGAGCCGGATATCCGGGTAGCTGGCATTGAAGCCGCGCAGCAGCGGCGCCACGATCTTGCGGCCGAAGTCGCTCGCCGCGTGCAGGCGCAGCTGGCCGCGCGGCACGCCGTGGCGCAGCTCGCGCATTTCTTCCACCGATTGTACGATCCGTTCGACGCCCGGCTTGCAGTTGGCATAGAACAGTTCGCCCTCGCTGGTGAGCGAGGTGCTGCGCGTGGTGCGCAGGAACAGGCGGGTATCGAGCTGCGCTTCGAGTTTCTGAACGCTGCGGCTGACGGCGGAGCGGCCGATGCCGAGCCGTTCGGCGGCCCTGGCGAACGAGCCTTCGTGGACCACGGCGATGAAGGCGAGCACGCCGGCATAGGTGGTGGAAAAGCTCGAGGCCAGCCCGTCCATTCCGGGTGCGGCCGGCAGCGCCGGCATGGCGGTTGGTGACTGCTTGACGAATTCACCGATCGCGAAGCGTTCGTTCTTCATGGCTTCCTCTCAGTTGCTGCCTAGTTGCTGCTCAGTTGCAGATGTGGCTGTGTTCTTTCTCCATGTTAGTTGTGCTTGATCTTTTTCGTAAATGACAAATAGCAGCCGAATCCCGCCAAGGCATGATGTGCGGCGACCGACGACGATTGTTGCGTTCGAGGCAGCAGTCTGGATACCGGCCGGCGCCTGTCATGGAAGCAGGCCGCACCCTACACTGGACAGCATATTCACACCCCATTCAAGGAGAGAACATGTCACGCCTGAGAAAATTCGCCGGCGCCGCCGGCCTGCTGATGACCCTGCCGCTCGCGGCCCCCGTCTGGGCCGCGGCGCTGGATCCGGTCGTCAAGGAGCTGTTCAGCAAGGCGCTGGACGACCATCCCGGCAAGGAAGTCCTGATGATCACCGTCGTGTATCCGCCCGGCGGGGGCGACCCCGTGCACCGCCACGATGCGCACGGCTTCATCTATGTGCTGGAAGGGACGATCGTGATGGGCGTGAAGGGCGGGAAGGAACACACGCTGGGCCCGGGCGAGACCTTCTATGAAAACCCGCGCGACGTGCACACGGTGGGGCGCAATGCGAGCAAGACCAAGCCGGCCAGGTTCCTGGTGTTCTTACTCAAGGACAAGAACAAGCCGTTCTTCATGCCGGTCCACTAGAAAAGCAAAACCCGCCGAAGCGGGTTTTGGGGGAGCGTGACGGACCGGCTTACACGTAAGCCGCCAGCGCGCCTTTCATCTTCTTGAGCGCGGCCGATTCGATCTGGCGGATACGCTCGGCCGACACACTGAACTCTTCGGCCAGCGTGTGCAGGGTCGCGCCCGAACCGTCGTCGTTGGCCAGCCAGCGCGCTTCAATGATGCGGCGCGAACGCGGGTCGAGTTTCGACAGTGCGGTTTCCAGGCCCTCGGAGTGCAGGCGGGTGACCTGCTCGGCCTCGAGCACGCGGGTCGGCTCCTGCTGGTCCGACGACAGGTAGGCGATCGGCGAGAACTTGTCGTCTTCGTCGTCGGTCGGCGATTCCAGCGCGATGTCGCGGCCGGTGAGACGGGTTTCCATCTCGATCACTTCTTCGCGCTTGACACCCAGCAGCTTGGCCAGGTCGTCGACCTGGCCGGGCGACATCGCGTCCAGGCCGGTCTTGTTGCTGCGCAGGTTGAAGAACAGCTTGCGTTGGGCCTTGGTCGTGGCGACCTTTACCAGGCGCCAGTTCTTGAGAATGTATTCATGCATCTCGGCCTTGATCCAGTGCATGGCATACGACACCAGGCGTACGCCCTGGTTCGGATCGAAACGCTTGACCGCCTTCATCAGGCCGATATTGCCTTCCTGGATCAGGTCGGCGTGCGGCAGGCCATAGCCCAGGTAGCCGCGGGCGATCGACACCACCAGGCGCAGGTGGGACAGCACCAGCTTTTGCGCCGCGTCGAGATCGTGGTCGTCGCGCAACCGCTTTGCCAGCGAGACTTCTTCTTCGTGTGTCAGCATCGGCAGGCGGTTGACGGCCGAGATATAGGCGTCGATATTGCCCAGATTGCCGGTGAAACCCAGTCCCAGAGCACGACTGCCGGTCGGAACCAATGCGGATTGTGCGGACATATTCATTTCCCTCGTAGTAATCTTGCTGCATCCATACCGTCAACTGGTGCTTCGTGGCGCCTGTGACGGCTTGCGTTCCGGATGCGTGACTTGAAATTCGATTGCCTTGGACCATATATTAGCACTCCCCCGGGGTGAGTGCCAGAAGTGGTCCGGGCGCTTAAGATTGTCCAAAGTATTGCTCTAGGGAATCGAAATGTCGTCGATTTCACTGTAGAGCAGGACTTGCATGCCCAGTTGACTTGTCTCAAAAGTGAGGCAGGAACGACTGGAAAATAACGTTAGATACAGCTTACGTCCGTCAGGGCACGCACTCTGTTGAATGGCGCACGTAGCCACGGCGCAGCCTGTAGGACTTTTGCGCGTGGACGCGTAGGGGATGGCAGCTAGGCCGTAGGATTCATTGCGTGGTCATGCGGAGTAATCTTGTCTTGTAATAAGCAGGCAGCCGCACGCGACGGCTGCCTCGCCCTGCTATCACACATGGTGACACTTATCGGGTTTTCAACACCTGCCCATGCATTTTTTTGATGGCAAGATTGTAGGAAGGGCGGGCCGGCAGCCGGCCAACGCCGTTCACACCCATATCAGCGCTGGCGCGCCAGGTGGCGCCGCACCGACAGCAGTGCACCGATCAGGCCCAGAGCGGCACTGATCGCCAGCAGCCCGGCGATCTCCGCCGGCCCCAGCGGCATCAGCTGGAAGTTCGACCCGTACAGCTGGGCGAATTCTCCGATCGCGCCATTCAGCGGCCTCAGCGCCAGGATCACCACTCCCAACGCCACCGCGCCGGCGCACAGGCCGAGCAGGGCGCCGGTATAGAAGAAGGGGCGGTGGATGAAATCGTTGGTCGCGCCCAGCAGTTTCGACACCGCAATTTCCTCTTTCTGGGTCAGCACCTGCAGGCGGACCGTGTTGAACACGACCGCGATCACGACGATGCCCAGCGTGCCCGCCAGCAGCAGCAGGGCCAGGCGCAGGATGGCCAGCATCGCGGCCAGGCGCTTGACCCAGGCCGAGTCGACCTGCACCGTCTCCACGCCGGGCAATTCGCCCAGGCGCTCGGTGATCAGGTCCACCTGGCTGGCGGCGCCGGCGCTGGCGAAGCCTTCCAGCTTCATCACATAACTGTCGGGCAAGGGATTATCGCCCAGGGTTTCGAGCACGTCGCCCAGGCCGCTGCGCTCCTTGAGCGAAGCGAGCGCCTGCTCGCGCGGGATGAAAGCGATGTCCGCCGCTCCCTTGCCCTGCGGCGCGACGATCTGGCGGATCTGCGGCGCCAGCGCCTCGGCACTGGCGCGGCTGGTGTCCTCGCGCATGAACACGCTGATCTCGGGATCGACCGACAGTTGCTCGGACAGCGGGCGCACATTGTCGAGCAGGGTGAGGCCCGCGAACGGCAGCGTCAGCGCGAGCGCGACCACCAGTACATTGAACAGGAAGCTGCCGGGCGACTTGCGTACCGTCGACAGCGCGGCCCCGAGGGCGAAGCGGTGCTGGCGCAGCCACGGGCTCATGCCGCACCTCCGATCAGTTGACCCTGCTCGAGGCGGATCACGCGCGCGGCACTGTCCAGCACTTGTTCGTCGTGGGTCGAGATCACGCAGGTCACGCCGGCGGCGTGGAAGGCGCGCAGCGCGTCGAGCACCTTGTCGGCGGCTACCCGGTCGAGGTTGGCGGTCGGCTCGTCGGCCAGGATGATCTGCGGCCGGTTGACGATCGCCCGCGCGACCGCCACCCGCTGCTGCTCGCCGCCCGACAGTTCGAGCGGCATCGCCTTGGCGCGGTCCAGCAGCCCGACCCGGTCGAGGGCGGCGCGGGCGCGCTGGGCGGCGTCCGCCGTGCGTGCCCCCGTCACCAGCAGCGGCAGCATGGTATTGGCCAGGATGTTGCGGTCATTGAGCAGGCGCTGCTGCTGGAAGATGATACCGATATTGCGCCGCAGAAAGGGAATCCCGGCCGGCTTGAGGCGGCCGATGTCCTGGCCGTTGACGATCACGTTGCCTCTGCTGGGCCGCTCGACCGCCGCCACCATCTTCATGAGGGTCGACTTGCCGGCGCCCGACGGGCCGGCCAGGTAGACCAGCTCGCCCTTGGCGATGTCGAGCGAGACGTCGTGCAGCGCGTAGGCGCCCTGGGAGTCGCCATGGGTGTACTGCTTGGATACCGACTGGAATGCGATCATGGGCCCCGTCATCCGAGAAGCGCTTCGACGAATTCTTCGGCGTTGAAGGGCTGCAGGTCTTCCAGCTTCTCGCCCACGCCGATGAAGTACACGGGAATCGGACGGGTGCGCGCGATCGCCGCCAGCACGCCGCCCTTGGCGGTGCCGTCCAGCTTGGTCACGACCAGGCCGGTCAGTTGCAGCGCATCGTCGAAAGCCTTCACCTGCGCCAGTGCGTTCTGGCCGGTGTTGCCATCGATGACGAGCAGCGTCTCGTGCGGCGCGCCATCCATGCCCTTGCCGATCACGCGCTTGATCTTTTTCAGTTCTTCCATCAGGTGCAGCTGGGTCGGCAGGCGGCCGGCGGTGTCGACCATCACGACATCGGTCCCGCGCGCCTTGCCCGACTGCACCGCGTCGAAGGCGACCGCGGCCGGGTCGCCCGACTGCTGCGAGATCACGGTGACGTTGTTGCGCTGGCCCCAGACCATCAACTGCTCGCGCGCGGCGGCGCGGAAGGTGTCGCCGGCGGCCAGCAGCACCGACTGGTCGAAGCCTTGCATGTGCTTGGCCAGCTTGCCGATGGTGGTGGTCTTGCCGGCGCCGTTGACGCCCGAGATCATCATCACCAGCGGCTCGTGGCGGCCGAGTTCGAGCGGCTTTTGCAGCGGCAGGAGCAGCTCGATCATCAGCTCCTTGAGCGCGGCCTTGACGGCGGCGGCGTCGAGCAATTTGTCCTCTTTGACCTTGCGCCGCAGTTCACCCAGCAGGTGCTCGGTGGCGGCCATGCCGGCGTCCGACATCAGCAGGGCCGCTTCGAGTTCCTCGTACAGGTCTTCGTCGATGCGGGCGCCCACGAACAGCAGCGACAGGTTGCTCGAGGTCTTGGACAGGCCGGCCTTCAGGCGCGCCATCCACGAAGTCTTCTTTTCAGCCGCCGTGGTGGGGCGTTCTGCGGTCTCGGGGAACAGGTTGGCGCCTTCGTGCAGGACGCTGGCTTCGGCGGGGGCCTGGGAAACGACCGGGCGCGGCGCGGCAGGGGCCGGGGCGGCCCTGGGCGCGGGCGCCGGGGCCGGCGTCGGCACGGCCGGCACGACCGGTTCCGGCGCCGGGGTCTCGGGCGCTTTTTTTCTCTTGAAGAAGCTAAACATAGTGTCTGGTGGCGGGACTGCGTGCGGACGCCGGCGGGACCGGCGATGAAAAAGCCAGCGAATATTTTACCAGAGCAGCAATACGGAATTGGATTACACACAAGCGTGCACGCGAGCGGCACCATGACCGCACGCGGCTGTCATATCTTCGGCGTCTGCTCGACAGCATGGCGCCAGGGTGGACTGGATTGATGACAGAGAGATCAACGCCGACAACGGACGGGGCACACCGTGAAAACCCCAGCCTTCTTCAGGCGGCTGCCATATGGCGACAACGCCATGGACGGCCGCGCCGGCATCCTGCACCACGGCCGTCCGGGCCTTCATTGCCCTGGTGGCGCTGCTCCTTACCCAGCCGTCCGGCGAGCCGGCCAGCCTGTTCGACCGGCCGGTCCCGCTGCCGGCCGGGCCGGGGCTCGGGCCCGGCCGCCGCCGCTCCAGCGTCAGCGGCCGGCCCTGGCGCTTTGGGCCTGTTTCCGAATCGTGTCCAGCGTGGCGTTCGGGGTGATCAGGTTGCCGTCGTAGCGCAATTCGATCACGGCCGGCAGCTTGTTCTGCTCGGCATGCTCGAGCGCGCGGCGCAGCGCCGGCGCGAAATCCTCGGTCTTGTCGACGATTTCGCCATGGCCGCCATAGGCGCGCGCGAGGGCGGCGAAGTCCGGATTGTGCAGCCCCGTGCCCGAGACGCGGCCCGGATAGGTGCGCTCCTGGTGCATGCGGATGGTGCCGAACATATTATTGTTGAACACCAGGATCACGACGCCGGCGCCGTATTGCACGGCGGTCGCCAGTTCCTGGCCCGTCATCATGAATTCGCCGTCGCCGGCGAAGGTCACCACTGCGCGCTCCGGCCACACGATCTTGGCCGCCACGCCGGCCGGTACGGCGTAGCCCATCGCGCCGTTGGTCGGCGCCAGCTGGGTGCGCATGCCGCCGTAGCGATAGAAGCGGTGCGCCCACGAGGCGTAGTTGCCGGCGCCATTCGTGATGATGGCGTCGTGCGGCAGGGCCGCCTGCAGGTCCTGCACCACCTGCCACAGGTCGAGCGGCACGCCTTCCTGCAATAGCGCTGGCTGCGCCTGCCAGGCGGCCAGTTCCGCCCTGGCTTCGGCCACAGTGCCTTGCCAGGCGCCGGCGTCGACCGGTTCCATCGCGGCCAGCATGGCGCAGGCTTGCGGCATGCCGCTGGCGATCATGAGTTCACCCTGGTAGACGCTGCCCAGCTCCTCCGGGTCCGGGTGGATGTGGACCAGGCGCTGGCGCGGCACCGGTGAATCGAGCAGCGTATAGCCGCCGGTGGTCATCTCGCCCAGGCGCGGGCCGATGGCGATCACCAGGTCGGCCTCTTTTACGCGCGCCGCCAGCGTCGGATTGATGCCGATGCCGACGTCGCCGACGTAGTTCGGGTGGGCGTTGTCGAGCAGGTCCTGGAAACGGAAGGTGCAGCCGACCGGCAAGTGGTTGGCTTCGGCGAAGCGGGCCAGGTCGGCGCAGGCCTGGGCGTTCCAGGTGCCGCCGCCGAGCAGCACGAGCGGGCGCTGGCTCCCGGCGAGCATGGCGCGCAGCTGGCCGATCTGCTCGCCCGATGGAGCGCCGTGCGCCGGCTGGTAGGGGCGGGTGTCGGCGACCGCCGCGGTCGAGACCAGCATGTCTTCCGGCAGCGCCAGCACGACCGGGCCGGGGCGTCCGCTGGTGGCGACCTGGAAGGCGCGCGCCAGGTATTCGGGGATGCGCTCGGCGCGGTCGATCTGGGCCACCCATTTCGCCATCTGCCCATACATGCGGCGGTAGTCGATTTCCTGGAACGCCTCGCGGTCGATGAAGTCGTTGCCCACCTGGCCGATGAACAGGATCAGCGGCGTGGAGTCCTGGAACGCGGTATGCACGCCGATCGAGGCATTGGTGGCGCCGGGACCGCGGGTGACGAAGCAGATGCCGGGTTTGCCGGTCATCTTGCCGTAGGCCTCGGCCATGAATGCCGCGCCCCCTTCCTGGCGGTTGATCACGAAACGGATGTCCGAGTCGTGCAGCGCATCGAGCACGTCCAGGTAGCTTTCGCCGGGGACGCCGAAGGCGGTGTCGACACCGTGGACGTGGAGCGCGTCGACCAGGATCTGGCCGCCGGTGCGGGAAGGGTGCGTCATGTTGAGTCATCCATGTCAGAGAGGCTTGCGGGCATTCTAGGGGAGCGGCCCGGCAGTGGCTTTTGAAATGGCGACATCAAATTACAGAAAAGGAAAGGCGGGTTCATCAGCCGACCGGGACGATCTGTCATGGTCCTATCACCGCGCGCTGCCTGTATGATTTATTTTTTACTCAGGCATTTATTTATGCAACCTGTCGTTCGCAGCATCCTGATCCTGTCCATTGCGCTGCAGGCAGTCCCGGCGTTCGCCGCGGGCAGCGCCGCCGCGCAGTGCCAAGCCGACCTGGCCGATCTAAGCCATTTCATGCAGGCGAACGACGCCGGCGCCAGTGCGCACCTGGCCAGCCATGGTGCGGCGATCGGTGTGGCTGCCGATACGGCGCGCGCGGCGGCAGCCGAGGCGGCGGACGTGGCGGCCTGCGACGGCATCCTGCAAACCTATCTGCGTGCCTGGCGGCCCACCCACCTCCAGCTCATTCCCGCAGCCGGCACCGCGGCCGGCACCGCGTCCAGCGCAGCTTCGGGGCCGAACGGCGTGGATCCGCGCGCGCCCCGGCTACGTATCCTGGACCAGGACACGGTGCTGTGGATACTACCCAGCTTCCAGTACGGCTATGGTCGGCGCATCGCTTCACTGCTGGCCGAACATCGCGCCGAGCTCGCATCGCGCCAGCACTGGATCGTCGACGTGCGCGCCAACGATGGCGGTGACGACGGCAGTTACGCGCCGCTCCTGCCATTTCTGCTCGATGGTTATGTGCACCGCCACGGCGTCGAATATCTCGCGACCCGGGCAAATATCCAGTCGCAGCAGGATGTTTGCGCCTACGTCGGCGCGCCGGCGGCCTGTGCGCAGTGGATCGCGCCGCTGGTAGCGGCCATGCGCGCGGCGCCGATGGGCAGCTTCGTGCTGAGCAGCAGGCAGCGTGTCGTGTCCGACCCGGTCGGCGCCGAGGCCGATCGTCCCGCGCGCATCGCCATCCTGATCGATCGCGCCTGCGCCAGCAGCTGCGAGCAGTTCGTGCTCGAGGCGCGCACGGGCTTCCGGGTCAAGATCGTGGGCCGCCCCACCATGGGCGCCCTCGATTTCTCGAACCTGCGTCCCTACAAGCTGGCGTCAAGCCGGGTCCTGTTCTATGCGACCTCGCGCTCGACCCGCCTGCCGGACATGCACGTCGACGCCGCCGGCATCCAGCCCGACATCCTGCTGCCCGCGCCGCGCGATGCGGCCGGGCGCGATGCCGAGGTGGACACGGTGCGGCGCTGGCTCGCGGGCGATGCAATGCAGCCAGCCGCGTCCCCATCGGGTACGGCGCCGCCATGACGTAGACTGGCCAGTCGCTGGCCTTGTCGCGAGGGCTGGACAGCAGATCAGTCTGGAAGGATTCGGGGAGTTGCTGACTTCGCCAAGCGCTGATTCTGCTGATTGAGGACAATGCATCTTGGGCGCTCGCTGGCCAGCCAATCGGGTCAGGGGGGATCGTCCGTGGAGGAAAGTTGCACCTTCAACCTCGGTATGACAGGCGCGCGGCCAATCTTCAAGCTCGTCAACTCCGGCGATTTGCACGCAGCGGGTGTGCAGATGTGCAAAAGCATAATGGTCAAGGTCAGGAAGAATGGCAAGTTCGTGCTCGTGCTCGTGCTCGTGCGCCAGCGGCTGGCCAATCGTCGTCATGAGGAAAGCCTACCCTTGATGAGTGCACCAGTTCCGCCGACCAGGGAGGTTTCACGATGAGCGCCATCGGTATTCGATCAATCGCCAGGGCCTGTTGCTGGTTTGCCTGGGGCTGGAATGGGCAAGCGCGCGGAGATCGATACCGATCGACCGTCGTCGCCTGCTCATCGCCAAAGACGGAATCTTCTTCGAGGCAATTCGCGTCGGTAAACCGAAGCAGGTCGACGTCGCGCGATCGGGTACAATGGCGCCCGTGAAGCAGGCCAGACAGTCGCTGGTCCACGCCGCAAGGTCGTGGACGGGAGGAAGGTCCGGACTCCATAGAGCGGGGTGACGGTTAACGGCCGTCCGCTGAAGTCCGCTGGCGCAAGCCAGTGGTATAAGGCGAGGAATAGGGCCACAGAGACGAGCGTATTCAGTTACGGTGAAACGCGGTAACCTCCACCTGGAGCAATTCCAAATAGGCACGCGTTGATGTTGCTCGCGGAGCGTGCGGGTAGGAAGCTTGAGCGCTGGAGTAATCCAGCGCCTAGAGGAATGGCTGTCCAAGTGCCGCCGCAAGGTGGCGCTACACAGAATCCGGCCTATCGGCCTGCTTTACTTTTAATTCCTGACGCGCGTGCGCCACATGAGCCACGTGCGTCGTCGACGGTCGTCCCGGACCGCTAGCGGGTGGCGTGCCGTGCCGGCCGCCGCGTGACCAAAGCCCGGAGACGCGATTGACCCACTACATCCTCGCCCTCGACCAGGGCACGACCAGCTCGCGCGCCATCGTGTTCGACCGCGCCGGCTTGCCCGTGGCCAGCTGCCAGCGCGAATTTCCCCAGCACTTCCCCCAGCCCGGCTGGGTCGAACACGATCCGCTCGACATCTGGCACAGCCAGCTCGCCTGCGCGCGCGAGGTGCTGGCGCACAGCGGCGTCAAGGCCTCGCAGGTCGCCGCGATCGGCATCGCCAACCAGCGCGAGACCACGCTGCTGTGGGAGCGCGCCAGCGGCGAACCGGTGGCCAACGCCATCGTGTGGCAAGACCGGCGCACCGCCGGTGCCTGCGACCGCCTGCGCGAAGCGGGCCGGGCGGCCTTCATCCAGGAGCGCTGCGGCCTCGAGCTCGACGCGTATTTCTCGGCCACCAAGCTGCAATGGCTGCTCGAGCGTGTTCCCGGCGCCCGCGCCCGCGCCGAGAAGGGCGAGCTGGCCTTCGGCACGGTCGACAGCTGGCTGGTCTACCGCCTGTGCGGCCGCCACGTCACCGACACCAGCAACGCCGCGCGCACGATGCTGTTCAACATCCACACGCTGGACTGGGACGACGACTTGCTGGCGCTGTTCGGCATCCCGCGCGCACTGCTGCCCGAGCTCGTTCCCAGCGCCGGCACGGTCGGGCTGGCGGCCGAGGAATGGTTTGGCCACGCCATCCCGATCGCCGGCATCGCCGGCGACCAGCAGGCGGCCACCTTCGGGCAGGCCTGCCACCGCAAGGGCCTGGTCAAGAATACCTACGGCACCGGCTGCTTCATGCTGATGCATGCCGGCGCAGCGGGACAGGACCCGCCACCGGTGTCGCACAACCGCCTGCTGGCGACCGTCGGCTGGACCGTGAATGGCCGGACCGACTACCTGCTGGAGGGCGGCGTGTTCATGGGCGGCGCCACCGTGCAGTGGCTGCGCGACGGCCTGGGCATCATCCGCCAGTCGAGTGACGTCGAGGCGCTTGCCACCAGCGTGCCGGACAGCGGCGGCGTGATGCTGGTGCCGGCCTTTACCGGCCTCGGCGCGCCGCACTGGGATCCGTATGCGCGCGGCACCATCCTTGGCATGACGCGCGGCACGGGCGCCGCCCATATTGCGCGCGCCGCGGTCGAGGCCATCGCCTACCAGAGCGCCGAGCTGCTCGCCGCGATGCAGAAGGACGCCGCCTGCGCCGTCACCGAGCTGCGCGCCGATGGCGGCGCCGCGCGCAACGACTTGCTGATGCAGTTCCAGGCCGACCTGCTGGGCTGCGAAGTGGTGCGTCCGCGCGTTCTCGAGACGACCGCCCTGGGCGCGGCCTACCTGGCCGGCCTGGCTTGCGGCTATTGGGAGTCGCTGGAGGCGATCGAGGCGCAGTGGCAGGTCGAGCGCCGCTATGCGCCGCGCATGGATGCCGGCCGCCGGGCCGAATTGATGGCGCGCTGGGGGCGGGCAGTGGAGCATGCCCGTTCCTGGGCCACGCCAGATGATTGAGAAAACGTGGCAGCCATATGACGCCGTTGCATAAAACCTGTAAAACTGAAATGCTCGGCAAGATCGATGAAAGTAATGATTCCGCACGGAAGCTAGGTAGCCTATTTTCCGAGTTGAGCAATTCTGCGCGTCATGGTGAGCGCGTCCTCGACCTACCGGAAATGATGTCGACCTCGAACCGTAATCGCGTATTGGCTGCTGTCCTGGCTGCCGTCATGCCTTTCACCAGCGCCCATGCCGCCAGCCGGCCACCGCCAAGTTCGATGTGACGATGAGCAGCGGCACCGGGACCGGCGCGACGCAGAGCGTCATGATGCATGGCCGCGCCAGCGCGCGCCGACACCGGGAAATTACCGCGACACGATCACGGTGCAGCTGACGTTCTGAGGCAGAAGCAACATTCCCCGCCGGGGCGGGGAGTGGAGGCGATCAGCGTAGCGGATTGGACGGCACCGAATGCAGCCAGCGCGCGTGCACGAAGCGCGCCGCGTAGTCGAGCGCGTAACCGAGCAGGCCGATCAGGATGATGGCGGCCGTCAGTTCGGAATACGCCAGGCGGTCGCGTGTATCGAGGATGAAGTAGCCAAGGCCGGCCGATACGCCCAGCATCTCGGCCGGCACCAGCACGATCCAGATGATGCCGATCGCCAGGCGCACGCCGGTCAGGATCTGCGCCGTGATCCCCGGCAGCACCAGGCGCCAGATGACTTCCCACCTGGTGGCCGACAGCGAGCGCGCCAGCAGCATCCAGTTGGGGTCGAGCTGGGCCACGCCGGCGGCGGTGCTGAGCATCAGCGGCCACACGGCGGCAAACGCCAGCAGGAAGTACACGGGCGCGTCGCCCACGCCCAGCACCATCACCGCCAGCGGCATCCACGACAGCGGCGAGACCATGCGCAGCAGCTGGAACAGCGGCGTGCTGGCCTGGCTGAAGGCCTTCGACATGCCGACCAGGATCCCGAGCGGCACGCCGAACAGGATCGCGAAGCCCAGGCCCACGGCCACCCGCTCGAGGCTGGTGGCCACGTGCAGCCAGATGTCGGGCCCCAGCACCATGACGCGGAAGGCATCGAAAGTCTCCATCGGCGCGAACATGGCCGCGATCGGCGTGGTCTCTTCGAGTCCCTTGACGCCCCAGGACCACAGCAGCAGCGCGATCGCAAAGCCGGCGACCGGCCACAAAAAACGTCCCAGCATCATCAGGCCGCGATGGTTTCGGCGCGCAGCAGGTTGGCCGGCAGGCCAAACTTGGCGGGGCCGCCCACGGCCTGGATCGATTTGCGCACGAAGCGGTCGTCGACCAGGTCACGCGCCACGAACTTCGGATCGAGCTTGGCCAGGAAGCTGGTGTCGCCCTCGACCTTGGTCTGGCCGATGGCGCGCACCAGTTCCTCGGTGTACGAGGCGAACGGGAAGGGCTGGAAGTCGATGCGGCGCTGGTTCCAGGCCGGATGAGTGACAATGCGGCGCTTCTCGTAATCGGCATAGTCGGTGGCGGCCAGCACCTTGGTCAGCGCCTGCAGATTGTGCGGCGTGTACTTGTTGGGGCCGGAGGCGGCCAGCAGCTTGGCCGTCTCGACCTGGTTGGAACGCGACCACAGCTGGGCATTGACGATGGCGTTGGTCACGCGCTGCGACCATTCCGGCCTGTCGTTCAGGTCGCGCTCGGCGAGGAAGGTCACGCAGCAGGCATGGTTCTGCCAGACGTCACCCGAGAAGCGCAGCACCTTGCCGATCCTGGCATTCTCGGCCGCGGCATTGAACGGCTCGGCCACGATATAGCCGGCGATCGACTTGGTCGCCAGCGCCGACACCATTTCGGATGGCGCCAGCACGACCAGGTTGACTTCGTTGGGCTTGATCTCGGCGCCGCGCGCGCGGGTCACGACATTGAGCTTGTTGGCGCCCAGGATTTTTTGCAGCAGGATGTTGTGGATCGAGTACCAGAACGGGATCGCGACGGTCTTGCCGCCCAGCTCGGCCACCGTATTGATCTCGTTCTGCACCGTCAGGGCCGAGCCGTTGATGTGGTTCCAGGCCACGACCTTGGCCGGGAATTTCGAACCGTAGCGCACCCACAGCGTCGCTGGCGACAGCAAATGGATCACATTGACCTGGCCGGCCACGAAGGCTTCGATGATCTGGGCCCAGCTGCGAAACAGGCGCGGCGTCTCGACTTTCAAGCCCTGCTGCTCGAACAGCTTGCGTCCATGCGCCACCAGCAGCGGGGCGGCGTCGGTGATCGGCAGGTAGCCGATCTTGACCGGCTGGTCGTCGCCCTTGAAGTTCTGCGCCATCGCATCGCCCGCGAACAGCAGCGGCGACGCGGCCGCGGCAGAGGTAAGGGCCGACATGCGCAGGAAGTCGCGCCGGGTCATGCCGCAATCGCAGTCGGAGGAAGCGCAGATATGGATCGGGTTGCTCATGGGTTTTCCTTGTTATGGGTGCTTGGTTCAAAACTCGTGGAACGTGTGGCCATGGGTCAGGCGCCGGCGCGCAGCGCCTTGATGATGTCCAGACGCAGCGCGACGACGTCCTCGGCGTGCTCGTGGCGCGGCCGCGGCAGGTCCACCTTCCACTCGCGCACGATGCGGCCGGGCTGGCCCGCCATCAGCAAAATGCGGTCGGCGACCAGGATCGCTTCGTCGATATCGTGGGTCACCAGGAGGGCGGCGGTATGCCAGCGGTGCACCAGGTCGACCAGCAGGGTCTGCATCTCGGCGCGGGTAATCGCATCCAGCGCCGAGAACGGCTCGTCGGCGAACAGCAGCTCGGGCTGGCGCGCCAGTGCGCGCGCCAGCGCGACGCGCTGGGCCTGGCCGCCGGACAGCTGGGCCGGGTAGGCTTGCGCGCGCGCCGCCAGGCCGACCGCCTCGATGGCGTCCAGCACCCGCGACTTGCGCGCCTCGCGCGTGATCGCCGGCTGGCGCGCGAAATCCAGGCCGAAGCCGACATTGCCTTCGACGCTCAGCCAGGGCAGCAGGCTCGGTTGCTGGAACACCAGCGCCGCGCGCGGATGCGGCTCCAGCAGCGGCTCGCCCAAAAAACCGACGCTGCCGGCCTGCGCCGGGCTCAGTCCCGCCAGGCCGCGCAGCAGGGTCGACTTGCCGCAGCCGCTGCCGCCCAGCAGGCAGACGATCTCGCGCTTGTCGATGGTGAGCGAGATATCGTCCACCACGGTCTTGCCGCCGTAGCCGATGCGCAGCTTCGATGCCGACAGCGCGGTCGCGCCTTGTTCGATCGCCTGCGCCATCATGCCGCGGCGTGCTTCGCGAGTTCGACCTGCAACTGGGTCAGGCTCGGGGTAACGATCGGGATGAACGCCGATTCGCGCCAGCGGCGCGCGAAGCTGCGGTCGCGGTCGACCAGGTAGGCGCGGCCGCCGCTGGCCTGCAGCTCGAGCATCACCGCTTGCTGGACGGCTTCGGCCAGCGCGATCCGCAGGCGGAACATCGGCGCCGCCGCGGTCTTGAAACGGCCATCAAGCACGCCGTCCTTCAGCTGCGTCACCAGCGACTCCAGCGTCTCTTGCTGGGCCATGATGCGCTCGATCAGCGGGCCGCGCATGGCGGTGGACAGCGTGTGCGCCGCGCGCAGGCTGGCGCGCGCCAGGCCGATCGACAGGCCGCATTGCAGGCCCAGGAACGATGGACGCACGCCCGGCAGCCAGGCGCGCGCATTCGGATGCAGCACCTCGCCTTCGCCGATCTGCACGCCTTCGATCCTGACGGCGGCGGTGTTGCTGCCGCGCAGGGCCATGAGTTCCAGGTCGGGGCTGCGCGTGACGCCGGCGCTGTCGCTGATGAACGCGACCACCGCCGGGGGCAGGTCGCCGGCGGAGTTGACGGCGGCGGCGGCGATGAAGCCTTCCTTGCGCAGGTTGGTGATCCAGGCCAGCGCGCCGTCCAGCTGCCAGCCTCCTTCGGTCGGGGTGGCGGTGATCTGCAGCGACTCGATCCCGGACAGGAATTTCATCGCGTTCGACAGGCCGGTGGCGCCGGCGAACTCGCCGCGCATCAGCGGGCCGATCCAGCGCGCGCGCATGGCGTCGTTCGGGCTTTGCAGCAGGTATTCGATGAAGGTGCGCTGGCCCCAGAACACGAAGGCGGCGGTGACGGAATACTCCGCGACGGCGGCGATGGCGTCGATCGCATCGACCGTGGCGCCGCCGCTGCCGCCGAATTGCTGCGGGACGCCGACGGCGAACAGGCCGGCGCCGGCCAGGCGCGGCACGACCTCGGACGCCAGTTGCGGCGTGCTGTCGAGCTGGTCGGCGTTGGCCAGCAGCCAGTCATGGAGGTCGGCCGGCAGCCGTGGCGTTTGTTCGCCGTGCGACATCAGATGGCCCCGCTGGCGAAAGGTTGCAGTTGCGGGTTGATCGCGTTGCCTGCCAGGGTGTTGGCGAAGTTGCACAGGGTAGCCAGGCTGATGCCCAGCACGACTTCCAGCGCCTGCTGGTCGTTGTAGCCGGCCGCCTTGAATGCGGCCAGGGCGTCGTCGCTGACGCCGCCGCGGGTGGCGATGACTGCCTCGGAGAATACGCGCACGGCGTCCAGCCTGGCGTCGCCGGTATCCTGGCCTTGTTGCATGGCGCGCACGGTCTCGACCGGCAACTGGGCTTTCTTCAGGGCGATCGCGGTATGGCCGGCGATGCAGAAGTCGCAGCCGTGGATGCGGGCGGCGGTGATCTGCACGACTTCGCGTTCCGGCAGGGTGAGGCTGGTCTCGGCATTGATGCCGGACACCGTCATATAGGTTTGCAGCGCTTGCGGCGAATTGGCCAGCACGCCGATCAGGTTCGGCAGGAAGCCATTGTTGGCGACGGCCTTGTCCACGAAGGGACGGCTGCCTTCGGGCGCGGTTTCTTGGGTATGCAGGGTAAGGCGTGACATGGCGGCTCTCTTCAATAAAGCGTTGGATGACAGGGATGAACTCGTCATTTTAAGGGCGAATGAAAAATACGTTTGGACACACCCGTCCTTGTTTTCTGCTCGGTCGTCCGAATCGGTGGGGTGCCTCGCGTCTTGACATGGATGTGGCGGCTTCGGCGGAAGGTGCCTGGATGCTCGCCCATCACTTTATGGAAGGCGCGCGAGAAGGCGGCATAGGAACTGTAGCCGACGTGCCTTGCGGTGCGCTCGACCGTCGCGCCGCCATGCAGGCGCTGGGCCGCGATTTTCATACGCAGCAGCAACAGGAACTGGGCCGGCGCCTGGCCGCTGGCCTCGCCGAAATGCTTATAAAAGCTCGAGCGCGACATATGGGCCGCGCGCGCCATGTTCTCGGTCGACCAGTCCTGGCCCGGCTCCTGCATCATGCGCTCGAGCAGGCTCGAGAAGGCAGGGCGGCTGGCCACGGCCAGGAGGCCGGTGGCGATGTCCTGCCGGCGCGCCACGTGGCGGATCGCATAGAAGAACATCAGCTCGGCCAGGCGCGCCACCAGCGGCGACGGCGTTTCCGGATCGCGCGCCGGCTCCAGCAGGATTAGTTCGAACAGCGCGTTCAGCGCTTGCAGCGACGGGTCGTCGGCGCGCAGCACCAGACTGTCGGGGAAGGAATCGGCGATCAGGGTGCTCAGTGCGCTGCGCAAGTGGAAGAAGCCGCAGGCCAGCGCCGTGGCGTCCGGCGCCGCCGGACCGAGCCGCTGCATCGGCACGCCGGGGCGGGCCGTGGCCGGGTCGGTGCAGGGATCCGATTCCGGGCTCAGGAAGTGCGGCGTGTCGCGCAACATGAATACGCCGTCGCGCGCGCGCAGGCGGACCGGCGCCCGGCCCTCGACGTGCAGGTAGCACTCGCCATGCAACACCAGGTGGAAGCTGCCCAGGCCGCGGCCGGCGGTGGACGCCTGCCAGCGGCCGCAGTATTGGCCGAGGTGAAAGAGCGTCGCATCCAGCTGCATGCTGTCGACCAGCCAGTGCACGAGACGGTCCGCATCGGCAGCAGGAGCAATGGAATGGGCGGAACGATTCACTCAGCCATTATCCGTGGCGGCCGGCCGGCCGCCTACGAAGAAAAACTGATATGCAAATAAGAAAAACGTCTAGCTGCCTAAAAATACACTGTCACCCGCTTGGCGTCGCCAGGCACGATCCGGTGCGAGGGCGCGCTGGTGTTGTCCACCAGGTAGGGCGTCGATGGGCTGGCGCAGGCGACAGCAACGGCATGGGCCACGCTCACCGAGCAGGCGGCGACCACCTCGAAGCGCGCTTCGAAGCTGGCCGATGCGCTGCGCGCGTCCGCCACCGCCGGCAAGGCCAGGGCGGCGGCGGCCAGGCTGGCCGCGGGGAGACAGGATGCGCGCAACATGGTGAACAAAGCGTAGACTGAGCGGAAATATAGGCGATGAATTCATCATAGCGGCTTTGCCAGAGGCTTGCGCGCGGCAGCATGGATACCGGACTGGCAGGTGTTAGGGCGGATTTCGGGTTTGGCGGGATTGTTGGCGCAGTCAATGTACCACCGCCTGGCCATGGGGTGGATGAATGCCCGTGTATTCACTGAAGAACGGCAGGCTTGCCGGATTTGCGGACTTTGCTATGAATTAGAGGAATGTTTCTAAAGAAACTTTTATTGGAAAATAGAACTTTTTATCCAGTCAGGCGAGCAGGCCCTGCACGGCGTCGAGGAGTTCGAAGGGACTGAAGGGCTTGACCAGGTAAAGATCGGCGCCGGCCGCCATGCCGGCCGCGATATCGCTTTGCTGGCCGCAGGCCGACAGCAGGACGATCCTGGTAGCGGCATTGCGCGGGTCGCGCCTTAGTTCGGCGCATAGATCGAGACCGCTGGCACCGGGTCCGAGCCAGATGTCCAGCATGACCAGGTCTGGCCGCTCTTGATTGAACCGGGCCAGCGCCTGCTCGGCGTTGGATGCTTCGACGATGCGGCCCAGCGATTGCAGGCTGAGCGAGATCAGCAGCCGCAATTCGTCCTGGTCGTCGACCACGAGAATGGTCTTATCCATGGCCGTATCCAGGCCGTGATGGTGGAGCGTCTGCTTGTTGGGGCAAGGATAAGGCGGACACGGGCAATCCTCCGTCAACTCGGGCGCATGGCACCCGATGTCGAGCATAGCAGCTAGGCGCGCGCCAGGCCGCTCTCTACGGCGGCGCGCAGTTCGCCGAACGGTACCGGTTTGGGAAAGACGGGAATGTCGGAGGGCAGGCCCATGGCCTTGATTGTCGCGCCGTCCAGGCCGCTGACCACGATCATCTTCATGCCGGTCGTGCCGCTGTCCTCGCGCAGGGTACGGATCATGCGGAAGCCGTCCATTCCCGGCATGTTCAGGTCGCTGACCAGGAGGTCGGGGCGCTGCTCCCCGATGCGGATCAGCGCTTCGAAGCCGTTGTTCGCCTTGATCACGTCCAGGTCCAGGTCCCAGCCGGTCATCTCGAGCTCGTACAGGCGCAGCATCAGCGGATCGTCGTCGACCACCAGCACCCGCCGTCCGCTCGACATCGGCGCGGCCGGGGCGGCCGGGGCATGGCCGGCAATGGCCAGGCGCCGGCCGTCGACCAGGCGATTGACCGACTGCACCGTGATGCGGCGGTGGCCGCCGGCGGTGCGCCAGGCCTGCAGCGTACCGTTCTCGACCCACAGCTGCACCGTGCGGTGCGAAACGCCGAGGATGGCCGCGGCCTCCTTGGTCGAGCAATAGTCCGCGGCGTTGTAGCTCGATGCCGGCTGGAGGTCGGAAAGGGTTTTCATATTTGCCGATATTACGATTTTAGTTTCCTAAAGTCAAAATAGTTAACTGGAAGTAGTGCGCGGCGCGCCACAGTCGTAAAGCATTTACAGACGAAAACATAGGGAAAAAGACGGTGCCGGCATTGACCAGGAAGTGCTGTCATTCGCAATGGACTGGATGCCCATACAGTGACACAAAAGCCTCACAAGTTGTTTCTTAACGTCAATATTATTCTTCTGATTGACGTTGCTCAAACGTAAACATCGTCATTACAACTCAGGGCTTTCTTTCACTCCTAATGCTAAGTCCCTGATGTAATGAGATATTTTGTTGAGTCAGGTCTCTCTAACATGCATCTAAGTCCTTGGTTTCATTGGCAAAATTCGATTTTCTCAATCGTGAATTCGCTTGACCGCCAATCTTGCTTCCACTAAAGTGGGAAACGGTGTGAAAAAGTGTCGATTTGTGGGAGAGTTGTGGGGTAACTCCCTCGGCTCCCGGCGCCCGACAAACTACGACAAACAACTCTCCAAAAGCTAGGTAAATACGTGTTCCAGGGCGCGTCCGCGATCAATCTCGATGCAAAAGGCCGAATGTCGATTCCGGCCAAGTACCGTGACGCCCTCACGCTTCAATGCGAGGGTCGCATGACCCTGACCAAGCACCCCCATGGCTGCCTCCTGTTCTTCCCGCGTCCCGTATGGGAAGAGCACCGCAAGCAAATCGCTGCCTGGCCCATGTCGGCCAGGGCGTGGCAGCGCATTTTCCTCGGCAACGCCGTCGATGTCGAGCTCGACAGCGCCGGTCGCGTGCTGATCTCTCCCGAACTGCGTGCCGCGGTCGGGCTTGAAAAAGAAGTGATGATGCTCGGCATGGGCACCCACTTCGAAATCTGGAATGCCGCCAAGCTGGCCGAAGACGAGGCCGAGGCCGTCTCCGGCGGCATGCCCGATGTTCTTTCCAACTTCTCCTTCTGAGGCGCCGATGACGGATTCAATGACGGTGCCTGCATTCCAGCATCGAACGGTGCTGCTTGACGAAGCGGTCGACGCGCTCAACCTCGAGGGCGCGCGTGCTTCCGGTATCTATATAGACGGCACTTTTGGTCGGGGCGGCCATAGCCGCCTGCTGTTGTCGCGCCTGGACCCGCAAGGGCGCCTGTTCGCGTTCGACAAAGACCTGCAAGCAATTGCCACCGCAGAACAGATCGGCGATCCGCGCTTCACGATCGTCCACGACAGCTTTGCAACGATGCATGATGCGCTGGCCGCGCGCGGCATCCACCAGGTCGACGGCATCCTGCTCGACCTGGGTATCTCGTCGCCCCAGGTGGACGACGCCAGCCGCGGTTTCAGCTTCCGCCAGGACGGCCCCCTCGACATGCGCATGGATACCACGCGCGGCATGTCGGCGGCCGAGTGGATTGCTACCGCGGAGCAATCTCAATTGGAAAAGGTGATACGCGATTATGGAGAAGAGCGGTATGCTTTTCAGATTGCAAAGGCGATTGTTGCTCGCCGCGCAGTCGAACCAATTTCAAGCACACGACAGTTTGCCGCAATCGTGGCAAGCGCGGTCAAGGGCTGGGAAAAAGGCAAGGATCCGGCAACCAGGACCTTTCAGGCTGTCCGGATTTTCATCAATAAAGAGCTTGAGGACCTCGAGGCAGGGCTGAGCGCCGCCTACGGCATGCTGGCGCCGGGCGCCCGCATGTCCGTGATTTCCTTCCACTCGCTGGAAGACCGCATGGTCAAGCAATTCCTCGCCTCCAAGGCCAAGGTCGAGCAGCCCGACCGGCGCCTGCCGATCCGCGCGGTCGACCTGCCGCAGCCCGAGATGAAGCTGATTGACAAGATCAAGCCATCGGCGACGGAAGTGGCGGAAAACCCGCGTGCCCGTTCGGCGGTGCTGCGCGTGGCCGAACGCCTGGGGACGCCTGCATGAGCGTCAAGCTGAACGTGCTCCTGACCACCGTGCTGGTGGGCTGCGCGCTGTCGGTCGTCAATGCCCGCTACCAGGCGCGCCACCTGCTCATCGAGCTCGAGCGACTGCAACAGCATGCGCGCCAGCTCGACATTGACTGGGACCAGCTCCAGCTCGACCAGTCGCGCCTGGCCAAGAACGAGCGCATCGAGCAGATCGCCCGCTCCCAGCTCGAGATGGCGCCGCTGAGCCCGGCCCGTACCCAGTACTTGACCGAAGGCGCCCCATGACGCGCGGCGCGATGAAGAACAGCAACGCGCGCGTGGCTGCATCGAAGGGCGTGGCTTTCAGCAAGAGCCCGGTGCTGGCGGTGCGCTTGCCCGACTGGCGTTCGCGCCTGGTCCTGTTCGTCCTGTTCGCGGCCTTCGCCGCGCTGGCCGTGCGCGCGGTCTGGCTGCAGGGCGTCTCGAACCAGTTCCTGCAAAAACAGGGCAAGAGCCGCTACGAGCGCACGCTCGAGCTGCCGGCCACGCGCGGGCGCATCCTGGACCGCAATGGCGCCGTGCTGGCGACCTCGCTGCCGGTGCGCGCGATCTGGGGCATTCCCGAAGACGTGCTGAAAGCGCCGCCCGAAAAGCTGCGCGAGCTGGCGCGCCTGCTCGAGATGCCGGAAGCCGAGGTGCGCAAGAAGCTCGACTCCGACCGCACCTTCGTCTATCTCAAGCGCCAGGTCGAGATGCCGATCGTCGACCAGATCCTGAAGCTCAAGATCGACGGCATCGACACGCGCAAGGAATACAAGCGCTTCTACCCGCAGGGCGAAGTGATGACCCACCTGGTGGGCTTCACCAACGTCGAGGACAAGGGCCAGGAAGGGATGGAGCTGCAGCACCAGAAGAGCCTGATGGGCGTGGCGGGCAGCCGCCGCGTGATCAAGGACCGCCTGGGCCACATCGCCGAAGACCTGGGCATGTTCCGCGAACCGCACCAGGGCCGCGACCTGACCCTGTCGGTCGACAGCAAGCTCCAGTACATCGCCTTCACCAGCATCAAGAACGCGGTCGAGAAGTTCAACGCCAAGGCCGGCGCCGCCGTGGTGCTCGACGTGCAGACGGGTGAGGTCCTTGCGCTGGCCAACTACCCGACCTACAACCCGAACGACCGCTCCAAGCTGACCGGCGAGCAGCTGCGCAACCGCGTCATCACCGATACCTTCGAGCCGGGTTCGACGATCAAGCCGCTTACCGTGGCGCTTGGCCTGGAAACCGGCCGCATCACGCCCGATACCGTGTTCGACAACAATCCGGGCTATATGATGGTGACCGGACGCCGCATCCGCGACTTCCACAACTACGGCGTGCAGACCGTCAGCGGCATCATCCAGAAGTCGTCGAACCTCGGCGTGGTCAAGATCGCCCAGATGATCCCGCAGCAGGAAATGTGGGAGCTGTACACCAAGGTCGGCTACGGCCAGGCGCCGCGCTTCGGCTTCCCCGGCGCCGCCGCCGGCCGCGTGCGTCCCTACAAGACCTGGAAGCCGGTGGAATACGCCAATATGGCCTTCGGCCACGGCCTGTCGGTGTCGCTGCTGCAGATGGCGCGCTCCTATATGATCTTCGCCCGCAACGGCGACATCATCCCGCTGTCGTTCTTGAAGGTCGACGAACAGCCGGTCGGCCAGCAGGTGATCTCGGCCAAGACCGCGGCCCAGGTGCGCACCATGCTCGAGTCGGTGGTGGGCCCGGGCGGCACCGCCTCGCGCGCGCAGGTCGCCGGCTACCGCATCGGCGGCAAGACCGGCACCGCCGAAAAGATCGTCAACGGCCGCTATTCGCGCACCAACAATATCGGCTACTTCGCCGGCATCGGGCCGATGTCCAAGCCGCGCTTCATCATCGCGGTGATGGTCGACGACCCGAGCGGCCCCGTGCGCACCGGCGGCTACGTCGCCGCGCCGACCGCCGCCGACCTGTTCGCCAATGCGCTACGGGCCGCCAACGTGCCGCCCGATTCATCGATCACGGACATCATCATTCCGGAAGTTCCTCTAGAGGAGAGCATGTGATGGGCCCGAGCCTGCACGACATCATCCAGTGGACCCGCGCCGCCGCCCCAGGCGGCCGTCTCGTTTCCGACTCGCGCCGCGTCAAGCCTGGCGACGTGTTCTTCGCCTATCCGGGCGAGGCCGCCGACGGTCGTCGATTTATCGAGGCCGCCATCGAGGCCGGCGCCGCCGCCGTGGTCTTCGAGGCCGCCGGTTTCACCTGGGACGCCTCCTTCGACCTGCCGCACCTGGCTGTGCCTGACTTGAAAAAGAACGCCGGCCCGATCGCGCACGCGGTGCTGGACTATCCGGACAGCGCCATGTTCACCGTGGCCGTCACCGGGACCAATGGCAAGACCTCGTGCGCGCTGTGGACCGCGCAGGCGCTGGCGCGCCTGGGCGAAGCCGCCGCCGTGATCGGCACGCTGGGCGTGGGACTCATCAAGGGCAAGACCTCGGCCCAGCCACAGTTCGACGTGACCGGCTACACGACGCCGGACGCGGTGCTGCTGGCCTCGACGCTGGCCGACCTGAAGAAGGGCGGCGCCACCGCGCTCGCCATCGAAGCGTCGTCGATCGGCCTGGTGCAGGAACGCACGGCCGGCATGCACGTCGACGTCGCGATCTTCACCAACCTGACGCGCGATCACCTCGACTTCCATGGCGACATGGAGAGCTATGAGGCGGCCAAGGTCAAGCTGTTCGAATGGGATGGCTTGAAGCAGGCGGTGGTGAACCTCGACGATCCGGCCGGACGGCGCCTGGTGGCGCGCCTGCGCACGAACTTCCCTGCACTGGCGGTCACCGGCTATACGATCGCGGATGCGGCGGCGCCCGAGGGCGTGGCCATGCTGCGCGCGAGCGGCATGCGCAGCAAGAACGCCGGCACCGAGTTCCAGGTCGAGACGCCGCAAGGCAACGCGACCATCCGCACCCAGCTGGTGGGTAACTACAACGTCAGCAATACGCTGGCGGTGCTGGGCGCGCTGCTGGCCAAAGGCGTCGTCCTCAAGTCCGCGGTCGATGCGATCGAGACCCTGGTCCCGGCGCCGGGCCGCATGCAGCAGATGGGCGGGGCGGATGCGCCGATGGTCGTGATCGACTATGCGCACACGCCGGATGCACTGGAAAAGACCCTGCAAGCGCTGCGCCAGGTGGCGCTGGACCGCGGCGGCCGGCTGTGGTGCGTGTTCGGCTGCGGCGGCGACCGCGATCCGGGCAAGCGCCCGCAGATGGGCCGCATCGCGCAGGGCGCCGACCAGGTGCTGGTCACCAGCGACAACCCGCGCAGCGAAGAACCCGCGACAATCATCGCCCAGATCGTGGCCGGCATGGACGCGAACCACCCAGGCTCGCGCCTGCAGACGGTCGAAGACCGCGCGGCCGCCATCCTGCTCGCGGTGAAGCAGGCCGCCAAACAGGACGTGATCCTGCTGGCGGGGAAGGGCCATGAGCCCTACCAGGAAATCAAGGGCCGCAAGATGCCGTTTTCGGACGCCGACCACGCTTCGCTGGCACTGACGGCGCGGCTTACCATGCTGAGGACGCATTGATGCGCGGTACGCTGCAACAACTGGTCGCTGCGATTCCGGGCGCGCGCCTGGTCGGCACTGACGAATCGTTCGACGGCGTGTCGCTAGATTCGCGCAAGGTTGGCGCCGGCGCGCTGTTCGTCGCGCTGGTTGGCGAGACCTTCGATGCGCACGACTTCCTCGACCAGGTCGCGGGACAGGGCGTGGCGGCGGTGGTCGTGTCGCGTTTGCCCGAAGGCTGGACGCTGCCGGCCATCGTGGTGCCGGACACGCTGGTGGCGCTGGGCCGCATCGCTCATGCGTGGCGCGCGCAGTTTGCCATCCCTGTCATCGGCGTCACCGGCAGCAATGGCAAGACGACGGTCAAGGAAATGATTGCGTCGATCCTGGCTGCGGCCGTCGGTGAAGATGCGCGCCTGGCGACCCAGGGCAACCTGAATAACGAGATCGGCGTGCCATTGACGCTGTTCCGTCTCGGCGAGCAGCACCGCGCTGCGGTGGTCGAACTGGGCATGAATCATCCGGGCGAGATCGGCCGGCTGGCCGCGATCGCGACGCCGACCGTGGGCCTGGTCAACAACGCCCAGCGCGAGCACCAGGAATTCATGCACACCGTGGAAGCGGTGGCGCGCGAGAACGGTACGGTGCTGCAGGCGCTGGCAAGCGATGGCGTGGCCGTGTTCCCGGGCGACGATACCTATACCGGCTTGTGGCGCGGCCTGGCCAAGTGCGAGGTCTTGACCTTTGGATTGTCCGATGCCTGCGACGTGCGCGCCACGTACGCCGTTGGCGATTTCGGCAGCGACCTGCAGGTGACGGCGCGCGGCGCGCGATTTGGCGTCAAGCTGGCCGCGGCCGGCGAACACAATGTGCGCAACGCGCTGGCGGCGATCGCCTGCGCGCTCGGCGCCAGCGTCGACCAGGACGCCATCGTGCGCGGCCTGGAAGCCTTCGCGCCGGTCGGCGGCCGCCTGCAGCGCAAGCAGGCTTCGAGCGGCGCGACCGTCATCGACGATACCTATAACGCGAATCCCGACTCGATGCGCGCCGCGATCGATGTGCTGGCGGCCTATCCGGCGCCACGCATCCTGGTCGTGGGCGATATGGGCGAGGTCGGCGCGCAAGGAAAACAGTTTCACGAAGAAATCGGCGCCTACGCAGTAACGCGTGGCATCGAGACCGTGCTCGCGACGGGCGAGCTGGCGCGCCATCTGGCCGCGTCGGGAGCACGGCATTACGAGCAGTTCGACGAATTATTGGCAGCACTGGATGAAGAGCTGGGCGGCAACGCATCAATGACCAATCTTAAGGCGACTGTGCTGGTGAAGGGATCCCGTTTCATGAAGATGGAACGCGTGGTCCAGCACCTGACCGGATCAACCACCATTGGCAAGGACGCCCACTAATATGCTTCTCTGGCTCGCACAATACTTCCAGGACTACATCGGACCGCTGCGCGTGTTCAACTACATCACGTTCCGCGCGGTGTTCGCCACCATCACGGCCATCACGATCGGCCTGGTTGCCGGCCCCGTGGTCATCCGCAAGCTGACCGAACTGAAGGTCGGCCAGGCAGTGCGCACCTACGGTCCGCAAAGCCACCTGACCAAGCACGGCACCCCGACCATGGGCGGCGTGCTGGTGCTGATCGCGATCGGCGTCTCGACCCTGTTATGGTGCGACCTGTCGAACCGCCTGATCTGGCCGGTGCTGGTGGTGACCTTCGGCTTCGGCGCCGTCGGCTGGGTCGACGATTACCGCAAGGTGGTCTACAAGGACCCGGAAGGCATGCGCTCGGGCGAGAAATACTTCTGGATGTCGCTGGTCGGGATCACGTCGGCGCTGTACCTGGCGTTCGCGCTGTCGGCCGCCTCGCCATGGGAAGCGGTGGGGCTGTTCTACGCCTGGGTGCAGTCCGGCTTCTCGATGGACCTGCCGCCCAAGGCCGACCTGATCGTCCCCTTCGTCAAGACCATCAGCTATCCATTGGGCGTGTGGGGCTTCATCGCGCTGACCTATTGCGTGATCGTCGGCTCGTCCAACGCGGTCAACTTCACCGACGGCCTGGATGGCCTCGCGATCATGCCGACCGTGATGGTGGGCGGCGCCCTGGGCCTGTTCGCCTACCTGACCGGCAGCGTGACGTTCTCGAAATACCTGCTGATCCCGTATATCCCCGGCGCGGGCGAACTCCTGATCTTCTGCGGCGCGATGGCCGGCGCCGGCCTGGCTTTCCTGTGGTATAACGCGCACCCGGCGCAGATGTTCATGGGCGACGTCGGCGCGCTGGCCCTGGGCGGCGCGCTCGGCACCATTGCCGTCATCGTACGCCAGGAAATCGTCCTGTTCATCATGGGCGGCATTTTCGTGGCCGAGACCCTGTCGGTGATCATCCAGGTCAGCTGGTTCAAATACACGAAGAAGCGCTACGGCACCGGGCGCCGCGTGTTCCTGATGGCGCCGCTGCACCACCATTTCGAACAAAAGGGCTGGAAGGAGACCAAGGTCGTGGTCCGCTTCTGGATCGTGACCATGATGCTGATCCTGGTCGGCCTGTCGACGTTGAAACTGCGCTGAGATGAACTACGACGGCAAACACGCATTGGTACTGGGCCTGGGCGAATCCGGGCTGGCGATGGCGCAATGGCTGGCGCGCTCCGGCGCACGCGTGCGCGTGGCCGACACGCGCGGGGAGCCGCAACGCCTGCCGGCGCTGCGCGCCGCCGTGGCCGATGCCGAATTCGTGGGCGGCGACTTCAATGCCGCGCTGCTCGACGGCGTCGACTTCGTCGCCGTCAGCCCAGGCCTGGCGCCGGATCGCGAGCTGGCCGGGATCATCCCGGCCGCCGCCGAGCGCCGCGTGCCGGTGTGGGGCGAGATCGAATTGTTCGCCCAGGCGCTAGCGCACCTGCGCGAAAAAACTGGCTACACGCCGAAAATCATCGCGATCACCGGCACCAACGGCAAGACCACGGTAACGAGCATGACCGGCCTGCTGTGCCGCCGCGCCGGCTTGACGACGCGCGTGGCCGGCAATATCAGCCCGGCGGCGCTGGACGTGCTGAGGGAAAGCATTGACGCCGACGCGCTGCCGCAGGCCTGGGTGCTGGAGCTGTCGAGCTTCCAGCTGCATACCACCTTCAGCCTGCAAGCCGACGCCGCCACGGTGCTGAACCTGACCCAGGACCACTTGGACTGGCACGGCAGCATGGACGCCTATGCGGCCGACAAGGCGCGCATCTTCGGTACCGACACCGTGCGCGTGCTGAACCGCGACGATGCAGGCGTCATGCGCATGGCGGCAGCCGAATCGCCGTCCTTCACTTTCGGCACCGACGCACCGGTGCACGCCAACAGCTTCGGCCTGCTCGAAGAGCGCGGCGTGCTGTGGCTGGCGAACGCCGTGCCGGGCGAAGAAATCGAGAAGAAACGCAAGAAAGGCGAGGTCCCCGAGCCGGTGGAGGCGATCGTGAATCGCCTGATTCCGGCCGACGCCCTCAAGATCCGCGGCTTGCACAACGCCTCGAACGCACTGGCCGCGCTGGCCCTGTGCCGCGCCTGCGGCCTGCCGCTGGCGCCGCTGCTGCACGGCCTGCGCGAGTACGCCGGCGAGCCGCACCGGGTCGAACTGGTCGCCACCATCGACGGCGTCGACTACTACGACGACAGCAAGGGCACCAATGTCGGCGCCACCGTGGCCGCGCTCATGGGCCTGGGCAAGGCCTTCGCCGGCGCCGAGCAGCAGATCCTCCTGATCGCCGGCGGCGACGGCAAGGGCCAGGACTTCGCGCCGCTGGCGCAGCCGGTGGCAAGCTACGTGCGCGCCACGCTGCTCATCGGCCGCGACGCGCCGGCCGTGCGGGCCGCCATCGAACCGACCGGTGTGCCGGCCTTCGACCTGGACGACCTGCCGCAGGCGGTGCGCCGCGCCGCGGGCCTGGCGCGTCCCGGCGACGCCGTGCTGCTGTCGCCGGCCTGCGCCAGCCTCGACATGTTCACCAATTACGCGCATCGGGCGCAGGTGTTCGTCGATACGGTCCGCGAGATCGCCCTGGACAGGGGACAGGAAATCTGATGGCCTTCCAGCTCCCTTTCAAATTTTCCGGCGCCGCCTCCGACGCCACCGTCGACGGCCGCAGCAAGCCATCGAAGATGATGGACTACGACCAGCCGCTGGTGTGGGTCACCCTGCTTCTGATGCTGCTCGGCATGGTGATGGTGTATTCGGCCTCGATCGCGCTGCCCGACTCGCCCAAGTTCCGCTACCTGGAAGACCGCAACGAATACTTCCTGTACCGCCAAGCGATGTACATCGTCGTGTCGATGGTCGCCGCCGCCGTCGTGTTCCGGATTCCGATCGCGGTGTGGCAGAAATACGCGCCGATGCTGTTCATCGTCACCCTGGTCATGCTGGTCGTGGTTTTGATCCCGGGCGTGGGCGTGTCGGTCAACGGCGCGCGCCGCTGGCTGTCGCTGAAAGTCATGAACCTGCAGCCGTCCGAGATCATGAAGATCGCGGTGGTGCTGTACGCCGCCGATTTCACGGTGCGCAAGCAGGAATACATGCACAAGCTCACGAAGGGCTTCTTGCCGATGATGGTCGCGATCGGCCTGGTCGGCGCCCTGCTGCTGCTCGAGCCTGACCTGGGCGCCTTCGGCGTGATCGTCTGCATCGCCATGGGCATCCTGTTCCTGGGCGGGATCAATATCGTCTGGTTCGGCGGCATCGGGGCGCTGCTGGTGGTGATCTTCAGCGCGATCATCGCGCTGTCGCCGTTCCGCCGCGCGCGCATGTTCGCCTACCTCGACCCGTGGGAAGAGGGCAACGCGCTGGACAAGGCCTATCAATTGACGCACTCGCTGATCGCCTTCGGCCGCGGCGAATTCTTCGGCGTGGGCCTCGGCGCCTCGGTCGAGAAGCTCCACTACCTGCCGGAAGCGCACACCGACTTCATCATGGCCGTGATCGGCGAAGAACTGGGCCTGGTCGGCGTGCTGGTCGTGGTGGCGATGTTCTACTGGCTGGTCAAGCGCGCCTTCGACATCGGGCGCCAGGCGATCGCACTGGACCAGACCTTCGCCGGCCTGGCCGCGAAGGGCATCGGCATCTGGATCGGTGTGCAGACCTTCATCAATATGGGCGTGAACCTGGGCCTGCTGCCGACCAAGGGCCTGACCCTGCCCTTGATGAGCTTTGGCGGTTCGGGCGTCATGTTCAACTGCATCGGCCTGGCGATCCTGCTGCGCATCGACTACGAGAACCGGGTGCGCATGCGCGGGGGCAGGACATGAGCAAGCGCCTGATGATCATGGCTGCCGGTACGGGCGGCCACATCTTCCCCGGGATCGCGATCGCGCAGACCATGCGCGCGCGCGGCTGGGAAGTGAGCTGGCTGGGCACGGCCCACGGCATGGAGACGGAGCTGGTGCCGAAAGCCGGCATCGACATGGACACGATCGATTTCGCCGGCCTGCGCGGCAAGGGCCTGCGGCATACGATCAGCGGCGCCTTCAAGATGGCGGCCGCTTTCGCGACCTGCCGCCGCTACCTGGCCGCGCGCAGGCCAAGCGTGGTGCTGGGCATGGGCGGCTACGTGACCGTCCCCGGCGGCATGATGGCGCGCGCGCGCGGCGTGCCGCTGGCGCTGGTCAATGCCGATGCCGCGCTGCTGTTGTCGAACAAGACGCTGGCGCCGGTGGCCCAGCGCGTCCTGTTCGGCTTTCCCGCCGACTTCGGCAAGGCGGCCGGCAAGGCGGTGGTCACAGGCAACCCGGTGCGCCAGCAAATCCTCGACCTGGCGCTGCCTGCCGAACGCTTCGCCGGCCGCGGCGGTCCGTTGCGGGTCCTGGTCGTGGGCGGCAGCCTGGGCGCGAAAGTGCTCAACGACGGCGTGCCGGCGGCCCTGAAGCTGATCGATCCCGCACTGCGTCCGATCGTGACCCACCAATCGGGCAAGAAGAATATCGACGCGCTGCGCGCGGCTTATTTGGAGGCCGGTGTCAACGCAAACGTGGTCGACTTCATTGATGACATGGCTGGCGCGTATGCGCACGCCGACCTGGTGATCTGCCGCGCCGGCGCGATCACGGTGTCCGAACTGACCGCGGCCGGCGTGGCCAGCGTGCTGGTGCCGTTCGTGGCCAGCACCACCAGCCACCAGCGCGACAACGCGGTGTGGATGGACGCCCAGGGCGCGGCGGTCCACCTGCCGCAGGGCGAATTGAATCCGCAGCGGCTGAAAAGCCTGCTGCAAACGACGCGCGAACAGTGCCTGGCGATGGCGCAGGCGGCTGCCCGCGTGGGCAAGCGCGACGCCAATGAGGCGATCGCGCACGAACTCGAACGATTGGCAGGGCAGCATCAATGAAACACAAGATCAAGAACATTCATTTCGTCGGCATCGGCGGCAGCGGCATGAGCGGCATCGCCGAGGTGCTGCTCAATCTCGGCTACCAGGTGTCGGGCTCGGACCTGGGCAGCAATGCCGCCACCGCGCGCCTGGCCGGCCTGGGCGCGACGGTGCACCTCGGCCACCAGGCCGAGAACGTCACCGGCGCCGACGTCGTCGTGACCTCGACCGCCGTCAACGAAGCCAACCCCGAGGTGATCGCCGCCCGCGCCAACAAGACGCCCATCGTGCCGCGCGCGATCATGCTCGGCGAATTGATGCGCCTGAAGCGCGGCATCGCGATCGCAGGCACCCACGGCAAGACCACCACTACCAGCCTGGTGGCGTCGGTGCTGGCCGCCGGCGGGCTGGATCCGACTTTCGTGATCGGCGGGCGCCTGACGGCGGCCGGCGCCAACGCGGCCCTGGGCAGCGGCGAATACATCGTGGCCGAAGCCGACGAATCGGACGCGTCGTTCCTGAACCTGTCGCCGATGATCGAAGTCATCACCAATATCGACGCCGACCACATGGACACCTATGAACACGACTTCGAGAAATTGAAGGCCGCGTTCGTGAACTTCACGCACCGCATGCCGTTCTATGGCCGTGCGATGCTGTGCATCGACGATCCTCACGTGCGCTCGATCCTGCCGCAGGTGACCAAGCCGGTCACCACCTATGGCTTCTCCGAACAAGCCGAGGTGCGCGCGCTGGACGCCTATGCCGAAGGCACGCAGATGCACTTCACGGTGCGCCAGGAAGGCTATCCGGACACCAAGTTCGTGCTGAACCAGCCCGGCATGCACAATGTGCTCAATGCCTGCTCGGCGATCGCGATCGCGCGCGAGATCGGCGTCGAGGATGCCGCCACCGCCCAGGGCCTGCTGGAATTCCGTGGCGTCGGGCGCCGCTTCACCCGCTACGGCGAGGTGCCGCTGGCCGCTGGCGGCAGCTTCACCCTGGTCGACGACTTCGGCCACCACCCGGTCGAGACCGAGGTGACGCTCAGCGCCGCGCGCGCAGCGTATCCGGGCCGGCGCCTGGTGCTGGCCTTCCAGCCGCACCGCTACAGCCGCACCCGCGACCTGTTCGAGGACTTCGTGAAAGTGCTGGCCACGCCCGACGTGCTGCTGCTGGCCGAGGTGTACCCGGCCGGCGAAGCGCCGATCGTGGCCGCCGACGGCCGCGCCCTGGCGCGCGCGCTGCGCACCGCCGGCAAGACCGAACCGATCTTCGTGGAAGCGATCGCCGACATGGCGACCGCCATTTTGAATGTGGCGCGCGACGGTGACGTCGTGCTGACCATGGGCGCCGGCTCGATCAGCGGCGTCCCGAACCAACTGACCAACGCAAAAGGCTGAATCGTGACCACCACCCCTACGCTTGACGCAGCGGCTTTCGGCAAGGTCGGCGTGCTGTTCGGCGGACGCTCCGCCGAACGCGAGATCTCGCTCATTTCCGGCTCCGGCGTCCTGGCCGCCCTCCAGAGCCGCGGCATCGATGCCCATGCCTTCGACCCGGGCACGCAAAGCCTGGCCGAACTGGCCGAGCAAGGTTTTGACCGCGTGTTCATCGCGCTGCACGGCCGCTACGGCGAAGACGGCAGCCTGCAGGGCGCCCTCGAACTGCTGGGCATTCCGTACACCGGCAGCGGCGTGATGGCGTCCAGCGTCGGCATGGACAAGATCACCACCAAGAAGATCTGGCTGCAAGAGAACGTGCCGACCCCGCGCTACGTGACCATCGGGCCTGATACCGACCTGGATGCGGTGGTGGCCGACCTCGGCCTGCCGCTGATCGTCAAGCCGCCGCTGGAAGGCTCGAGCATCGGCATCACCAAGGTCACCCAGGCCGATCAGTTGCGAGAAGCAGTCGCGCTGGTGACCAGCATGGACGAAGCGGTGCTGGCCGAGGAATTCGTCACCGGCCGCGAATTCACGGTCGCGGTGCTGGGGCAGGGCGCTGCCGCCCGCGCGCTGCCGATCGTCGAGATCGTGGCGCCGGAAGGCAAGTACGACTACCAGAACAAGTACTTCACCGACGACACCGTATACCACTGCCCGGCGCCGCTGCCGGAGGAGCTGACCCACGAGATCCAGCGCCATGCGGTGAACGCCTACCGCGCCCTGGGTTGCGAGGGTTGGGGACGGGTCGATGTGCTGGTGCGCGAGAGCGATATGCGTCCGTTCCTGCTGGAGGTGAACACCTCGCCCGGCATGACGACCCACTCGCTGGTGCCGATGGCGGCGCGCGCGGTCGGGATCGGCTACGAAGACCTGTGCGTCGAGATCCTGCGTTCGGCGCGGCTCAAGATGGGCCAGAAGGCAAGAGGATAAAACCAGATGTGGCATGACGTCCGGGCCCTCAACGCGACCGCCAGCTTCCTCACGGCGGTGACGGTGCTCGCCGCCCTGATTTCCGGCGTGTGGTGGCTGTCCCAGCGCCCGATGTTTTCGCTCGGCTCGGTGACGGTCGAGAGCATGTACGGGATCGACCTGAAGCACGTGAACGAACTGACCGTGCGTAACGGCGTGCTTGGCAAAATCCGCGGCAACTTCTTCACCGCCGATCTCGAACAGGTGCGCGCGACGTTTGAAACCGTGCCCTGGGTACGCCGCGCCACGGTGCGCCGCGAATGGCCCAACGCGCTGGTGGTCGAGGTCGAGGAACACGAGGCCCTCGGCACCTGGGGCGACGACGGACGCCTGTTGTCGGTGAAAGGCGATGTATTCACCGCCAACGTGGCCGAGACCGAGGATGAGCAGGCCCTGCCGGCCTTCGATGGCCCGGTCGGCAGCGAGAAGGAAGTGCTGGCCCGCTTCAACGACTTGCGCACGGCGTTCGCGCAGGTGGAACTGGTGCCGCAGGAGCTGGCGCTGTCGAACCGGTATGCCTGGACCGTGAAGCTGGACAACGGCATGAGCGTCGCACTGGGACGCGAGCAGGACCGCAACACGCTGCGTAAGCGCGTGCAGCGCCTGGTCGGCGTCTACCCGCAGCTGGTCGCCCGGCTGCGGGAGGGCCGTATCGACACGATCGATATGCGCTATCCGAACGGGCTGGCCCTGTCGTCGGCGGCGCTCACGGTGCCGGTGGACGCGACCAAGCCGGTCAAGGCGGCCAAGCAGCCCAAAGAAGCAACGAACGCTAACAAGCAAGCAACACCCAATAAAACAACCAAGCAAATCTGAGCAGGCAACAGCAATGACAAAAGACGCGAAAAACCTGATCGTCGGCCTCGACATCGGCACCTCCAAGGTGGTGGCCGTGGTCGCCGAGGTGATGTCCGACGGACGCCACGAGGTGATCGGGCTGGGTCAGCACGAGTCGAAGGGATTGAAGAAGGGCGTGGTCGTCAACATCGAGGCCACCGTCGAGTCGATCCAGCGCGCGTTGGAAGAAGCCGAGCTGATGGCGGACTGCAAGATCCGCAACGTCTACGCCGGCATCGCCGGCAGCCATATCCGCTCGTTCAACTCGAGCGGCATGGTGGCGATCAAGGACAAGGAAGTGACGGCCACCGACGTGGCCCGCGTGATCGAGACCGCGAAGGCGGTCAACATCCCGACCGACCAGCAATTGCTGCACACGGTGCCGCAGGAATTCATCGTCGACAACCAGGAAGACGTACGCGAGCCGATCGGCATGAGCGGCATTCGACTGGAAGTACGGGTGCACATCGTCACCGGTGCGGTGTCAGCGGTACAAAATATTGTAAAGTGCGTGCGCCGTTGCGGACTCGAGGTCTCGGACCTGATCCTGCAACCGATGGCGTCCGCCGACGCGGTGCTGACGGTCGATGAAAAAGAACTGGGCGTGGTCCTGATCGACATCGGCGGTGGCACCACCGACATCGCGGTGTTCTCGGACGGCGCGATTCGCCATACGGCGGTCATCCCGATCGCCGGCGACCAGATCACCAGTGACATCGCAATGGCCTTGCGCACGCCGACCGGCGAAGCGGAGGACATCAAGATCCGCTACGGCGTAGCCAAGCAGGTATTGGCCGACCCGGGCGAGACACTCGAAGTGCCAGGTCTCGGCGACCGCGGCCCGCGCGCATTGTCGCGCCAGGCCCTTGCTGCCGTGATCGAGCCCCGGGTGGAAGAACTGTTCGCCATGGTGCACCAGGCCGTGCGCGAATCGGGCTATGAAGGCGTGCTGTCCTCGGGCATCGTCCTCACTGGCGGAAGCTCGATCATGCCCGGCATGATCGAGATGGCGGAAGACATCTTCCTCAAACCCGCGCGCCTCGGCACGCCGGACTATCGCGGCCAGCTGGCCGACGTGGTACGCAGCCCGCGCTATGCGACGGTGCTCGGCCTGCTGCTCGAAGCGAAGAAGCAGTACCTGCGCGGACACATCGTCACGCGCCAGGACGGATCGGTGAAGGCGGTTTGGCAACGAATGAAGGAGTGGATCGCTGGGAACTTCTGATTCATGCACAAATAAAGCACTTGGTAACAATTTAGGTAGCGAAAATTCATCACGGATTACAAGTTTTTACATACAATCGCAGTTACCGGTTTGAGGCAGCGAACCAGCAACGCCAAGGCCTCTTCCCTGGAACCGCATTCTGAAAATTAGGGAGTTCATCATGGAGTTCGATATGGTCGATAACGCAGCACTGGGAACCGTGATCAAGGTCGTTGGCGTCGGCGGCGCCGGCGGCAATGCGGTTCAGCACATGATCAACAAAGGTGTGTCCGGTGTCGAGTTCATCGCCGCAAACACGGACGCGCAGGCACTGGCCGTTTCCAGCGCCAACAACATCATCCAGATCGGCGACTCGGGCCTGGGCGCCGGCATGCGTCCCGAGGTCGGGCGCCAGCTCGCCGAGCAATCGCGTTCGCGCATCGAGGACGCCCTGCGCGGCGCACACATGGTGTTCATCGCCGCCGGCATGGGCGGCGGCACCGGCACCGGCGCCGCGCCGATCGTGGCCGAAGTGGCCAAGACCATGGGCGCCCTGACCGTGGCCGTCGTCTCCAAGCCATTCTCGTACGAGGGCCAGAAGTGCATGGACGTGGCCGAGGAAGGCCTCGAAGAGCTGACCAAGCACGTCGACTCCCTGATCGTCATCCTCAACGAAAAGCTCGAAGACATCTACGAAGACGAATCGATGCTCGACTGGATGAAGCACGCCGACGATGTGCTCAACAACGCGGTGGCCGGCATCGCCGAGATCATCAACGTGCCGGGCCACATCAACGTCGACTTCAACGACGTCAAGACCATCATGGGCGAGCAGGGCAAGGCCATGATGGGCACCGCGACCGCCGCCGGTGTCGACCGCGCGCGCATCGCCGCCGAACAGGCCGTCGCTTCGCCGCTGCTGGACGGCATCGACCTGTCGGGCGCCAAGGGCGTGCTGGTCAACGTGACCGCGAGCCGTGGCCTGAAGGGTAAGGAAATCAAGGAAGTCATGGCCGCCGTGCGCGCCTTCGCGGCGCCGGACGCCTCGATCGCACAGGGTATCGCCTACGACGACGCCATGGGCGACGAGATCCGCGTGACCGTGGTCGCGACGGGCCTGGGCAAGAACAAGAAGTCGATCCAGCTGGTCCAGCCGCAACAGACCATGCGCACCGGCACCTACGATGTGCCGGTGATGCAGGGCGCGGCGGCCGTCGCCGGCGGCCTGACCGCGGGCAAGGCCAGCGCCGACGCCCTGGGCGGCATGAAGCAGCCGGCCGTGTGGCGCCGCGAGCAGGCATCGGAGCAGGTGCAGGCGATGCAGCGCAATGGCGTCGAGACCTATGACATTCCGGCGTTCCTGCGCAAGCAGGCCGACTGAACCGGGACTGTCGTGGTAGTGAAGAGGCCAGCGCAAGCTGGCCTTTTTGTTTGCGAAGCGCCGGCATCACCCGCGACCGGCGTCCTCCAGAGCGTCGTTCCCCGACCCGCGCCACCAGAGCGCCGTTCCGCCCAGGGCGGGAACCCAAGTGTGCACGCGCCGCCACGATCGTCAAACCCCGGCGCATCGCATCGGCCCTGGGTATTCGCCTTGGCGGGTACGACGTGGCGCAGCCGGGGGCGGCCGCGGGCGGCAAGATGCCACCATCGCAGCGCACCCACGTCAGATCGGCGATAATGGCAAGATTCACAAAACATCAACAGGAGCACACATGAGCATTCAGATCGGCGATCGCCTGCCGGAAGGCACCCTCGCGGAATTCATCGAGAACGAAACCGAAGGCTGCAGCCTGGGTCCGAACACCTTCCAGGTGGCGGACCTGGTCAAGGGCAAGAAGATCGTGATCTTCGGCCTGCCGGGCGCGTTCACCCCGGGGTGCTCGGTGCAGCACGTGCCGGGCTTCGTCAAGCACGCCGACGACATCCGCGCGAAGGGCGTCGACGAAATCTGGTGCATCTCGGTCAACGACGCCTTCGTGATGGGCGCCTGGGGCCGCGACCAGAAAGCCACAGGCGTGGTGCGCATGATGGCTGACGGTAACGCCACCTTCACCAAGGCGCTGGGACTGGACAACGACTTCTCGGCGCATGGCATGGGCACGCGCTCGAAGCGCTATTCGATGCTGGTCGAAGACGGCGTGGTCAAGACCCTGGACATCGACGCCAAGGGCATCGATGCCTCGAGCGCAGAGTCGATGCTGCAGAAACTCGGCTGATTCGTTCCGGGTCCCGCCATCGATCAACGGCGCCACGGCGCCGTTTTTGTTCCCATCAAAGAAAGAGGCACGCCGTGAAGCGCCCGTCCGGAAACCTGTACAGCATCTACGCGATGCTGCTCGCCGTGTTCATGTTCGCCCTGATGGACACGGCGATGAAGCTCCTGGCCGCGCGCTATCCGGCGATGCAGGTGGCGGCGCTGCGCGCGATGTGCTCCCTGCCGCTGATCGCGCTCTACGTGGCCTGGCGCGGCGCCTTCAAGGGAATATTCCAGGTGCGCTGGCCGATGCACGTGCTGCGCGGCCTGCTGGGGATCCTGATGCTGGCCTTCTTCGCCTTCGGCCTCAAGAAGCTGTCGCTGGCCGAGGCCTATTCGATCTTCTTCATTGCGCCGGCCTTGATCACCGCGATGTCGGTGCTGTTGTTGAAAGAGCGCGTCAACCTGGCGCGCTGGCTGGCGATCGGCGTCGGCCTGTGTGGCGTGCTGGTGGTGTTGCGTCCGAGCGGCGCCGGATTTCTCACCATTGGCGGGCTGTCGGTGCTGGCGTCCGCCGCCTGCTATGCGGTGTCGGCGATCACGGTGCGGGTGCTGGCGCGCTCCGACCGCAGCGAGCACACGGTGTTCTGGCTGATCGTCATGATTTCGGTTGGCGCCGGCCTGCTGGCGGCGCCCACATGGGTGCCGATACCGGCTGCCGAGATCCCGCTGCTGTGCGGGCTGGCGGTATCGGGTTTCGTCGGCCAGCTGGCGATCACCGAAGCGTTTTCGCGCGGCGAGGCCTCGAGCGTGGCGCCGTTCGAATACTCGGCCCTGGCCTGGGGCGTGGGCCTGGACTGGCTGCTGTGGCGAGCCTTGCCCGACAGCTGGACGCTGGTCGGCGCGGCGATCATCATCGGCAGCGGCCTGTATCTGATCCGCCACGAAAAAGACCACACCGAAGCGGAACATCCATAGCCGGCCCAAGCGCTTTGTCGCTCCCGCGCCACCGGGCCCCAGCCAATCGAGGGGGACGTCAGCGCCCGCGTAAACGCTGGGCTATAATCGGCGAATGCTGAAACAACGAACCATCAAGGAACTGGTCCGCACCACGGGTGTCGGCCTGCACTCCGGCCGCAAGGTCGAGCTGACCCTGCGCCCTGCCGCGCCCGACACCGGCATCGTGTTCCGCCGCGTCGACATGGACCCGATCGTGGCCATCCCGAGCTCCGCCCACGTCGTGGGCGACACCCGCATGGCCTCGGTGCTGATCAAGGACGACGCCCGCGTCTCGACCGTCGAGCACGTGATGTCGGCCTGCGCCGGCCTGGGGTTGGATAACCTGATCATCGACGTCACCGCCGAGGAAATCCCGATCATGGACGGTTCGGCATCGTCCTTCGTGTTCCTGCTGCAGCAGGCCGGCGTCGAAGAGCAGTCGTCGCTGCGCAAGTTCATCCGCGTGCTGAAAGACGTCGAGGTGCGCCAGGGCAGCGGCGCCAGCGAGAAATGGGCGCGCCTGTCGCCGCACAACGGCTACAAGCTCGACTTCTTCATCGAATTCAACCATCCGGCGGTGGACGGCACCATGCAGCGCGCGACCGTCGATTTCGGCGACATCACCTATGTGCGCGACGTGGCGCGCGCGCGCACCTTCGGCTTCATGCAAGATGTGGAAAGCCTGCGCGGCATGGGCCTGGCGCGCGGCGGTTCGTTCGAGAACGCGATCGTGATGGACGAATACCGCATCCTGAACACCGACGGCCTGCGCTACGACGACGAATTCGTGCGCCACAAGATTCTGGATGCGATTGGCGACCTGTACCTGGTCGGTCATCCGCTGCTGGCCAGCTATACGGCCCATAAATCGGGGCATGCGCTCAATAACGACTTGCTGCGCGCATTGCTGGCGCAGCCGGATTCATATGAGATCGTGACCTTCGATGAGCTGGGGACGGCGCCGCCGTCGTATGTGCGGCAGATGACGCGGGAGTGGGCGCAGAGCTGATCCCGCGTCCCGGATCGACGACGACAATGGCTGCGTGCCCCGCCAGGGACACGCAGCCATTGTCCATTTTTCGGACCCTGCCGCTTATTTGCGCTTCGCCGCCAACGCCCTGAGCGCCGCCACCAAAGCGTGATTCTGCTTGGTATCCGGCAGCGCTTGTGCCAGGTCCTCGAACGCCTGCACTGCCGTGGGCGGCAATTCCAGCGTGCGCATCTCTGGCTTGTCGGGCAGGGCGCGCGTTACCTGTAATTTGATCCGGGTCGATTCCACCTGCCAGCCGCGGGCGACCAGCGTTGCCTGCAGCTTGGGCAGCAACTGCTTGAGCCGCGCCGCCAGCGCCGAACTGGGCACGGCCAGGATCAGGACGCCCTCCTGGAACGACAGCACATCGCAATTATGGAAGATCGCCGGCAGCGCCGCCGCGCAGTCGGCCTGCAGGCGCGCCATGCGGCCCACGGCCGGCAGCAGGCTGGCCATGCGGTCGTTGGCGCGCAGGAAATCGGTGGCGGCGTGCGACGTCTTCCGGGTGCTGGTGCCGAAGATGTGGAAGGGCCGGTTGGAAGGAAGGGACGACATTTCCGGGACCATACCACAGTGGGGGCCGTTTGCAATGCCGGACTGTTAACGAATGACCGGCCGGGACGACTCGGCCCAGCCAGCCGGTGTGCCCCGTCGTCCATGTCTCAACTTGTCTTTCGGTAATATAGTTCCTACAATACCGGCGCAGGTTGAATCGATGGCGCGTCGCTGTCGTCCATGCGCGCCCATCCAGATGCTCTTCTCTTCCATCGTCTTCCTGTTCTTCTTCCTCCCGGTATTCCTGGCGCTGTACTACCTGCTGCCGTGGAAGAACGCCATCCTGCTGCTGGGCAGCCTGATCTTCTATGCCTGGGGCGAGCCGGGTTTCGTGCTGCTGCTGATGCTGTCGGCGGTGCTCAACTATGGCGCCGGCATGGCGATCGCGCGCGACCGCAAGCGCGCCAGGGCCTGGCTGGCGGCCGGCGTGACCGTCAACCTGGCGCTGCTGGCCTGGTTCAAGTATGCCGGCTTCCTGGCCGAGGCGATCAAGACCGCGCTCGCCGCCGATTTCCCCGTGCCGCACATCACGCTGCCGCTCGGGATCTCCTTCTTCACCTTCCAGGGCATCTCCTACCTGGTCGACGTCTACCGGGGCGAAGTCGCCGCCCAGTCGAGCTTCCTGCGCTTTGCCACCTATAAAGCGCTGTTCCCGCAGCTGATCGCCGGCCCGATCGTGCGCTACCGCCAGATCGCCGGCGAGATGGGCAAACGCGTGATCACCAATGAACGCATGCTGGCCGGCTTCCAGATCTTCGCGCTCGGCCTGGCCCAGAAAGTCATGATCGCCAACACCCTGGCGCTGCCGGCGGACCGCCTGTTCGGCGCCGTCCACGCCGACCTGTCGGCGCCCACGGCCTGGCTCGGCCTGCTGTGCTACACGCTGCAGATCTATTACGATTTCTGCGGCTACTCGAATATGGCGATCGGGCTGGCCCATATGCTGGGCTTCAGCTTCCCGCCCAACTTCGACCGTCCGTATTCGGCGCGCTCGATGACCGAGTTCTGGCAGCGCTGGCATATCAGCCTGTCGACCTGGTTCCGCGACTACCTGTACATCCCGCTCGGCGGCAACCGGCGCGGCCCGCTGCGCACCTATGTCAACCTGGGCCTGGTGTTCCTGCTGTGCGGGCTGTGGCATGGCGCGGCCTGGACCTTCGTGATCTGGGGCGGCTGGCACGGCCTGTGGCTGATCGTCGAGCGCATGGGATTATCGGACGTGCTGGCGCGTCTGCCACGCGTCGTCGCCCAAGCCTGGACCCTGGTGCTGGTGATGCTGGGCTGGGTGTGGTTCCGGGCGCCGGATGCGGGTTCCGCGCTGACGTATTTCAGCGCGCTGGCCGGCGCCAGCGCCAACCCGCCCGGTCACCCATGGCAGGCCGAGATCGCGTCGCTGGAATTGACCGCCATCGCCATCGGCCTGCTCGGTGCGCTGCTGCCGACCGGCCATGCGCCGGGAGGTTTCGTGCGCCGCTACAGCCATGGAAGCTGGCGCTACCTGCCGCTGGCCGTGGCCAGCGTCGCGCTGTGCGCCTGCGCGCTCGCGAGCGGCACCTATAATCCCTTCCTCTATTTCCGGTTCTGAGCCATGAAAGCGTTCTCACTGCGAAACTCAGTGCGCAAGTGCGCCGCCAGGATCGTGGTCCTCGGCTTCCTGGCGCTGCCGCTCCTGGTGACGGTGCTGCGGCCCGATGCCGGAACGACCGAGCAGCGCGTCCTGGCGCCTGCCCCCGGCGTCCCGGCCACCCTGGACGAGGTGCTCGCCTGGCCGGCCAAGGCCGAAGCCTGGAGCAACGACCACTTCGGCTGGCGCGACAAGATGGTCGAGTCGTATGCGCGCCTGCGCCACGACCTGTTCAAGCGCTTCCCGACGAACCAGATCATGGCCGGGCGGGGTGACCGCATCTTCCTGGCCGCCCACAACGACCGTGGCCAGGGCGCGCCGTACACGGCCTTGATCGCCTGCGGCTGGCAATTCGACGACGGCCCGCGCATCGTGAGGGAATTCGCGCAGTTCGACGACGTCATGAAGGCGCGCGGCGTCCCGGCGCGCATGCTGATCGCGCCATCCGGCCCGGTGGTCTACAGCGACGAGATGTTGCCGTGGCAGTCAGAGCGTTGCAAGCCGGACGAGGTGCCGCTGCGCGGCCTGCTGGCATCGACCGCGCTGACGCCGCAAGCGCGCGCCCGGATCTACTTTCCGCTGAGCGAGGTGTGGGCCATGCGGGAACGCGTCGAGTTCTTCCCGAAGACGCACTTCCATTGGGGCGCATCGGGCGCCGGCGCGGTCGCCGCGCTCACCGAGCGCCACTTCTGGAACCGCGGCGACGAGGCCGGCAAACCTATTCCGTTGTCGGCCAAGGTGGGCCCGTCCGACGTCGCCTATCTGTTCACCGGCATCGAGCGTAACAGCCTGGCCGACACGCCGGATTTCGGCGGCACCACGATCGCGCCGTGTTTCGGCCCGGACTGCTTCCCCGAGATCAAGCCGATGATGGAAAAGCTGGCCGTGGTCGGCCGCTACGTCAACAGCGCGCCGGGACTCGGTCCGCGCCTGGTGATTTTTTCCGACTCCTTCGGTTATATGGGTGCGCCGATGTTCGCGCGCTACCATCGCGAAGTGGTGTACGTGTCGACCAATGCGCTCGCGCGTCTCGACCCGGCCGAAGTGGCGCAATTGCGCAAATTGATGCTCGTGCCGGGCAGCGATGACGAGGTCCTGTTCCTTTATCATGACGCCACTGTCCTGTGGGGCAGGGTGGGCACCGACCTCGCCCTGCTGTTCCCGGAATCCTTCCCGGAGTTTTCCCGAGAAGCAAATAAATAAAGGATTCCTAATAGAAAAACCTTGTTATCTGTGCACCAGTCCCCAAGTGCGTGTCTGGCTTGCATGATAAAATCGGTGGTTATTTGCCTGACGCGGTCTCTGGTGCTTATCACTTTGATATCATCGTGGCTTCTTTTTGCGGCGTATTTTTCTAGAACACAGCATGTCATTCCTGACCCAGATTTTCGGCAGCCGCAACTCGCGTCTGCTCAAGCAGTATCAAAAGACCGTGCGTCAGATCAACGCGCTCGAGCCACAGATGGAGCAGCTCTCGGATGCCGAACTGCAAGCCAAGACGCCTGAATTCAAGGATCGCCTGGCCAAGGGCCAGTCCCTGGACGACATCCTGCCAGAGGCATTCGCCGTCTGCCGCGAAGCGGCCAAGCGCGTCCTCAAGATGCGCCACTTCGACGTGCAGCTGATCGGGGGCATGGTCCTGCACCAGGGCAAGATCGCGGAAATGGGCACGGGTGAAGGCAAAACCCTGATGGCGACCCTGCCGGTCTACCTGAACGGCCTGTCGGGCAAGGGCGTGCATGTGATTACCGTCAACGATTACCTGGCCCAGCGCGACGCCGACCAGATGGGCCAGCTGTACGGCTGGCTGGGCCTCTCCACGGGCGTCAACCTGTCGCAGCTCGACCACGACAGCAAGCAGAAGGCCTACGGTTCCGACATCACCTACGGCACCAACAACGAATTCGGCTTCGACTACCTGCGCGACAATATGGTCTATGACCTGCGCGAGCGCGTGCAGCGCGGCCTCAATTTCTCGGTGGTCGACGAGGTCGACTCGATCCTGATCGACGAAGCGCGTACGCCCTTGATCATCTCCGGCCAGGCCGAGAGCCACACCGACCTGTACCAGCGCCTGAACGAAGTTCCGCCGCAACTGACCCAGCAGATCGGCGAAGAGACTCCGGACGGCAAGGGCAAGATCGAAGTCCCGGGCGACTACCTGAAGGACGAGAAAGCGCACACCGTGCTGCTGACCGAGTCGGGTCACGAGCACGCCGAGGCGATCCTGACGCAAATGGGCCTGCTGCCCGAAGGCGCCTCGCTGTACGACGCCGCCAATATCTCGCTGATCCACCACCTGTACGCGGCGCTGCGCGCCCACGTCCTGTACCACAAGGACCAGCACTACGTGGTGCAGAACAACGAAGTCGTGATCGTCGACGAATTCACCGGTCGCCTGATGACGGGCCGCCGCTGGTCGGACGGCCTGCACCAGGCGGTCGAGGCGAAAGAGGGCGTGCGCATCCAGAACGAGAACCAGACCCTGGCCTCGATCACCTTCCAGAACTACTTCCGCATGTACGGCAAGCTGGCCGGCATGACCGGCACCGCCGATACCGAAGCGTTCGAATTCCAGGAGATCTACGGCCTGGAAACCGTCGTCGTGCCGCCGAACCGTCCATCGCAGCGCAAGGATCGCCAGGACCAGGTCTACAAGACGTCCGAAGAAAAGTACAACGCGATGTTGAACGACATCCGCGACTGCTACGAGCGCGGCCAGCCGGTGCTGGTCGGCACCACCTCGATCGAGAACTCCGAGCTGCTGTCGGGCATCCTCACCAAGGCCAAGCTGCCGCACAACGTCCTGAACGCGAAGCAGCACGCGCGCGAAGCCGAGATCGTAGCCCAGGCCGGCCGTCCGAAGATGATCACCATCGCCACCAATATGGCCGGCCGCGGTACCGACATCGTCCTGGGCGGCAACGTCGGCAAGCAGATCCAGATCATCGAGGCCGACGCCAACCTGTCGCCGGAGCAGAAAGCGGCCCAGTCGCAGCAGCTGCGCGACGAATGGCAGTCGCTGCACGACCACGTGGTCAATGCCGGCGGCCTGCACATCATCGGCACCGAGCGCCACGAATCGCGCCGGGTCGACAACCAGCTGCGTGGCCGTTCGGGCCGCCAGGGCGACCCGGGTTCCTCGCGCTTCTACCTGTGCCTCGATGATGCGCTGCTGCGCATCTTCGCCGGCGACCGCGTGCGCGCCATCATGGACCGCCTCAAGATGCCGGAAGGCGAACCGATCGAAGCGGGCATCGTCTCGCGCTCGATCGAGTCGGCCCAGCGCAAGGTCGAGGCCCGCAACTTCGACATCCGCAAGCAGCTGCTCGAATACGACGACGTCGCCAACGACCAGCGCAAGGTGATCTACACCCAGCGTAACGAACTGCTGGAGTCGGCCGACATCAGCGAGATGATCAATTCGCTGCGCGTGGGCGTGTTCACCGACCTGGTGCGCGACTACGTGCCGGCCGAATCGGTCGAGGAACAATGGGACGTCAAGACGCTGGAAAGCACGCTGTCGTCGGAATGGAACCTGGATGTCCCGCTGCAGCAGATGCTGCAGGATGAGCCGAACCTGAACGACGACGACATCCTCGAGCGCGTGCTGGCCGCGGCCGAGGCTTCGTATGGCAGCAAGGTCGGCGTGGTGGGCAAGGAATCGTTCGGCGGCTTCGAGCGCAACGTCATGCTGCAGAGCGTGGATACCCACTGGCGCGAACACCTCGCGGCGCTGGACCACCTGCGCCAGGGCATCCACCTGCGCGGCTATGCGCAGAAGAACCCGAAGCAGGAATACAAGCGCGAAGCGTTCCAGCTGTTCAGCAGCATGCTCGACCTGATCAAGAACGAAGTCATTCGCACCGTGATGACCGTGCGCATTCAGTCGCGCGAAGAAGTCGAGGCAGCCGAGGCGGCGATGGCGGCCCAGGCCGCGCACCTGGAAAACGTCAACTACCAGCATGCCGACTTCAACCCGTCGGCGGCGCCCGAGGAACTGCTCAATCCGAATCCGAACACCAGCGGCGCGGGCCAGGCCGTGTCGGCCGAGGACCACAGCAGCTATATGGGCGTGAAGGTCGGCCGCAACGATCCATGCCCTTGCGGCAGCGGCAAGAAGTTCAAGCAGTGCCACGGCAAACTGGCGTAAGCCATCGACCGCAGCATGAAAAACGGCCGGGGTGACCCGGCCGTTTTTCATGGCGGCGAGCCTGGGCTAGCCTGCCCAGTAGTCGACAACCAGCGAGCGCGCCAGGCAGCCGCCCAGCGTGCCCACGAAACGCTGGTGTTCAGGGTGGACGAGATAGGCGTCGCGCTCTTCGCTGCTGGCGAAGCTCAGCGTGAAGCAATGGGTAAAGCCGTCGCTCAGCCCTTCGGGGCTGACATTGGTGCCCCATTCGTAGCTCACGATGCCCGGGATGGCGGCGGGCAGGGCGCCGAAAGCGGCGACGATCGATGACACCTGTTCGGCGCTGGCGTCGTCTTTGAACGAGAACAGCACGACATGGCGAAGAAGCGGACGCGCGGTAGCGGACATGATTGCGCCGATGAATGAGGATTGCACCATCTTAGCTGCTGGTCGTGGCGTCCAGCGCGCGTTTGCACGGCAATGCGGGCCAGTGCGGCTCTCAAGGCCCCGCGCTGGCGTTACAATAACGCATTCGACAATTTTTCCAACGAGATCACCATGGCCGTCAATTCCCCCCTGCCAGTCGCCGCCGACCTGAAGCCTGTCAACGGTGTCGAGATCGGCTTTGCCGAAGCCGGCATCAAGAAGCCGAACCGCAAGGATGTCCTGATCATGAAGCTGGCCGAAGGCGCGACCGTCTCCGGCGTGTTTACCCTGAACCGCTTCTGCGCCGCGCCGGTGCAGGTCAGCAAGGCCAATCTCGAAGCCGTCAGGAACGGCGCCGCGCCGATCCGCGCGCTGGTGGTCAACACGGGTAACGCCAACGCCGGCACCGGCGAGCAGGGCCTGGCCAATGCCCAGGCTACCTGCGCCGAAGTGGCCAGGTTGCTGGGCATCGAGGCCGGCCAGGTGCTGCCATTCTCGACCGGCGTGATCCTGGAACAGCTGCCGATGCAAAAGCTCCTGGCCGGCCTGCCCGCCGCCGCGGCGAGCCTGAAGCTCGATAACTGGTTCAACGCCGCCGAGGCGATCATGACCACCGACACCCAGCCGAAAGCGGCATCGACCACCGTGACCATCGGCGGCCACGCCGTCACGATGACCGGCATCAGCAAGGGCGCCGGCATGATCAAGCCGAATATGGCGACCATGCTCGGCTACCTGGCGATCGACGCCAGGGTCGCCCAGCCGGTGCTGGATGAACTGGTCAGGCACGCGGCCGACCACTCGTTCAACGCCATCACCATCGATGGCGATACCTCGACCAACGATTCCTTCATCGTGGTCGCCACCGGCACCGGCGGCCTGGTCGTGGACAGCACCAGCGGCGCCGAGTACGAAGCGCTGAAGGACGCCGTGACCGACATCTCGCGCAACCTGGCGCAGCAGATCATCCGCGACGGCGAAGGCGCGACCAAGTTCATGACCATCACGGTCGACGAAGGCCGCGACGTGGCGGAGTGCCGCAAGATCGCCTACGCGATCGCGCACTCGCCGCTGGTCAAGACCGCCTTCTTCGCGTCCGACCCGAACCTGGGCCGCATCCTGGCCGCGGTCGGCTATGCCGGCGTCGACGACCTCGATGTGACCAAGCTCGATCTCTACCTGGACGACGTCTGGGTCGCCAAGAGCGGTGGCCGCAATCCGGATTACAAGGAAGAAGACGGCCAGCGCGTGATGAAGCAATCCGAGATCACGGTGCGCGTCAAGCTGGCCCGAGGTGACGCCTCGGCCACTGTCTGGACCTGCGACCTGTCGCACGACTACGTCTCGATCAACGCCGACTACCGTTCCTGATTCGATGACGCCGCTGGAGCCACAGCTGGACCGTTTTCTGCGTCGGGCAGAAGCGCTGCTCGAGCGCCTCGAGGCGGTGCTGCCGCCCACCACGGCGCGCGAGCCCGATTGGAAGCGCAGCTTCGCCTTCCGCTGGCGCCGTCGTGCTGTCGGCAGTTCCTTCGGGGGCGGCCACTACCTGCAGCCGGTGCTGCATGCGTCGACCATCTCGCTGGGCGACCTGCATCACGTCGAAGCACAAAAGCGCCAGATCGAGCAGAACACGCGCCAGTTCGTCGCGCGCCGCCCGGCCAATAACGTGCTGCTCACCGGCGCGCGCGGCACCGGCAAGTCGTCGCTGATCAAGGCCTGCCTGAACGCCTTCGCCGACCAGGGCCTGCGCCTGATCGAGGTCGACAAGGCCGACCTGGCCGACCTGCCCGACATCATCGACCTGGTCGCCGGCCGGCCGGAGCGCTTCGTGGTCTTCTGCGACGACCTGTCGTTCGAAGAGGGAGAGGCCGGCTACAAGGCATTGAAGGTCGCGCTCGACGGCAGCATCACGGCGCAATCGGACAATGTGCTGATCTACGCGACCTCGAACCGGCGCCACCTGATGCCCGAGAAAATGTCGGACAACGCCAGTTATCGCCACGGCGAGGACGGCGACCTGCATCCGGGCGAGACGGTCGAAGAAAAGATCTCGCTGTCCGAGCGTTTTGGCCTGTGGCTGTCGTTCTATCCGTTCCGCCAGGACGACTATCTGGCCATCGTCGGCCACTGGCTGGCCAGCTTCGGCTGCACGCCGCAGCAGATCGATGCAGCGCGGCCCGAGGCCCTGCAATGGGCGTTGCAGCGCGGCTCGCGCTCGGGCCGCGTGGCCTGGCAATTCGCGAAAGACTACGCCGGCAAGCTGCCGGATGATGCAAGCAATGGGTAATATGCGTACCAACAAACCGCCGGTCGACGTGGCCGTCGGCGTCCTGATGCGGCCCGACGGCGATGTCCTGCTCGGCCAGCGTCCCGAGGGCAAGCCCTATGCCGGCTACTGGGAATTCCCGGGCGGGAAGGTCGAAGCCGGGGAGGACATCTTCGCCGCCCTGCAGCGCGAGTTCATGGAAGAACTCGGGGTGCAGGTCGTGAGCGGCGAGGCCTGGTGCTGCGTCGAGCACGTGTACGAGCACGCCCACGTGCGCCTGTACTTCTACATCTGCCGCGAGTGGCAGGGAGAACCGCAAAGCCTGGAAGGCCAGGCCTTCGCCTGGCAGGGCGCCTTCGGCGTGAGCCCGCTGCTGCCGGCCACCATCCCGCTGCTCGAATGGCTCGACCGGGTACGCTATCCGGATCGTCAATCTTAAGGAACACGCGTGAAAATCATCATCCTCGGCAGTGGCGTCATCGGAACCGCATCGGCGTACTTCCTGGCCCAGGCCGGGCATGACGTCACCGTGATCGACCGCCAGAGCGGCGCCGGGATGGAGACCAGCTTCGGCAACGCCGGCGAGATCTCGCCCGGCTACGCCACGCCGTGGGCCGGACCGGGCGTGCCGATGAAGGCGATCAAATGGCTGGCGATGCAGCACAGCCCCCTGGTGATCCGGCCCAGGCTCGATTGGCAGCAATGGCGCTGGATCTTGCAGATGCTCGCCAACTGCAACACCAGCAGCTACCAGGTCAACAAGGGCCGCATGGTGCGCCTGGCCGAGTACAGCCGCGACGTACTGGTCCAGCTGCGCCGCGACACCGGCATCGCCTACGACGAACGCAGCCAGGGCACGCTGCAGCTGTTCCGCACCCAGAAGCAGCTCGATGGCGCGCATACCGATACCGAGGTGCTGGAGCGTTCGGGCGTTCCCTACAAGCTGCTCGATCCGGTCGGTTGCACCCAGTACGAGCCGGCGCTGGCGCGCGTGCCGGGCAGGTACGTCGGCGGCCTGCTGCTGCCGAATGACGAGACGGGCGACTGCTTCAAGTTCACGCAGGCGCTGGCCGAACTGGCGAAGGGGCTGGGCGTGAAGTTCCGCCACGAGGTCAGGATCGAGCGCCTGAACGTCGAGGGTGACCGCGTGGTCGGCGTCGTCACGAATAAAGGCGAGCTGAAATCCGAGGCTTTCGTGCTGGCGCTGGGCAGCTACTCGCCGTTGCTGCTCGAGCAGATCGGCATCCACATCCCGGTGTATCCGGTCAAGGGCTATTCGATCACGGTGCCGATCAGCGATCCGTCGGGCGCGCCGGAATCGACCGTGATGGACGAGACCTACAAGGTGGCCATCACGCGCCTGGGCGACCGTATTCGCGTCGGCGGCACGGCGGAGCTGTGCGGCTACGACCTGCGCCTGCACCAGGCGCGGCGCGACACGCTCGAACACTCGGTGACCAACCTGTTCCCAGACGGCGGCGACGTGCGCCAGGCTTCGTTCTGGTGCGGCCTGCGGCCGATGACGCCGGACGGCACGCCAGTGATCGGGCCGACGCCGTACCGCAACCTGTTCCTGAATACGGGCCATGGCACGCTCGGATGGACCATGTCGTGCGGATCAGGAAGGGTGCTGGCGGACTTGCTGTCGGGGCGTCAGCCCGAGATCGGGCTGGAAGGCCTGTTCATGGACCGTTACGGGCGGCGCAACAGGCCGGTGGTGGTACCGGCGGGGATGACGGTCTAACGCTCGTCGGACGGTTCGTCGAGGGGATCGGCCGGCGCGGCGCCGGGGATCACGAACTTCTCTTCGGCCCAGGCGCCCAGGTCGATTTTCTTGCAGCGCTCGGAGCAGAACGGACGGAATTTGTTCGCTTCGGTCCATTCGACTTGCTTGCTGCAGGTAGGGCAGGCTACGACGGTCATTGCACTTTCAATCAAACGTAAAAATCAGCAATCAGAAATTGCAGAGGGTCAGGTCAAACGGCACGTCTTCTTCCAGCGGCTTCGGCTTGCAATCGCCGTCCTGGCTGGTGAAGCGCACCCACAGCATGTACTTGTTGGCCGAGATCTCGGGGATCGCGCCCGTCGATTCGTCCAGGGTCAAGCGCAGCATCTGGTAGATTTTACCCTGTAACATCTGCTGGTAGCTGCCCGCCGAGGCGAACATCTTGACCGGCGCGCCGGAATTGCGCAGCAGGCGCAGCACCAGGGACAGCGCGTCCAGCAGCGGCGCGAGGGGGCCGAACCAGCCCATGATGTCCGCATGGCGCTTCCCGGCCGGGCGCTTTTGCCAGGCGTAGTAGGACGGCAGGTCGAATTCGCAGGCGCCGCCAGGGATGATGGTGCGGCCGCGAATGCTCATCAGCCATTCGTTGTCGCGCACGTTCTGGCCGGTCTTGCCCTGGCTTGCCACCAGGGCGCTGCTGGCCGTGTCCAGTTCGGACAGCACGGCGTCGAGGGTGTCGGTGGCGACCGCGGGATTGCTGCGGTAGGCCAGCAGACTTTGCCTTTGCCGTTCGAGTTCTTGCAGCAGGTCGGATTTCAGGTCGGCGCGGCCGGCCACTTCCAGCATGTCGAAGATCGTCGAGAGGGCGACATGGTGCTGCATCGGGTGTTCTTGATGCACAAAGAACTTGAATTTATCGTACAGGTCCTCCAGCCGCAACAACGTGCGAATCCGCTCGTTGAAAGGATATTCGTAGACGATCAAAATGACATTCCTCTGAATGTAGGCTGGCAAGTAACTTGGTGATTCTGAACTATACGAAGCAAAATTACAAACACTGCATCACTCTTGTTACATACTTAATGCCAGATACCGCTCATGCAAACGGCTTACCTGAGGTAAAAGGGCTTCCAGGCCATCGTCGTTGTCGATCACGTCGTCCGCCGCCGCCAGGCGCTGGGTCCGCGTGACCTGGGTCGCCATGATGGCGCGCACCTGGTCGGCGCTCAAGCCGCTGCGTTGCATGACGCGCGCCACCTGCGTGTCTTCCGAACAGTCCACCGCCAGCACGCGCGATACCCGTTCGCGCCAGGCGCCCGATTCGATCAGGAGCGGCACCGCATAGATCACGTAGGGTCCGGTCGCGATCAGCGCCGCCGCGGCGGTGGCGTCGCGGATGCGCGGATGCAGGATCGCTTCCAGCCGGCCGCGCGCGCCGGCATCCGAAAATACCAGGCTGCGCATGCGGGCGCGGTCCAGCGCGCCATCCGGCGTGGCGAAGTCAGGCCCGAATTCGGCCACGATGGCCGGCATCGCCGCGCCATGCGGGGCGGTCAGGGAGTGGGCGATGGCGTCGGTGTCGACGATCGAGGCGCCCAGCCCGGCGAACAGGTCGGCGACGGTGCTCTTGCCGCAGCCGATGCCGCCGGTAAGGCCGACCGAGAACATCCTGGCGCTCATCCCAGCAGGCCCCGCCCGAACTGGCCCAGCTGCTCGCCATACAGCATGGCGAGCAGGCCCGCCGCCGCGAGGTAGGGGCCGAAGGGAATCGGGTTATTGCGTCCGCGCTTGGCGAACACGATCAGGCTGATGCCGACGATCGCCCCGACGATCGACGACAGCAGGATGATGGTCGGCAGCGCCATCCATCCGAGCCAGGCGCCGAGCGCGGCCAGCAGCTTGAAGTCGCCGTAGCCCATGCCTTCCTTGCCGGTGGCGAGCTTGAACAGCCAATACACCGACCACAGCACCAGGTAGCCGGCGGCGGCGCCGATCACGGCGTCCTGCAATGGCACGAAGGTGCCGTTGAGATTGATGACCAGGCCGGCCCACAGCAGCGGATAGGTGAGGTCGTCCGGCAGCAGCTGGGTGTCGAAGTCGATGAAGGTCATCGCGATGAGTAGCCAGGCGAACAGCAGGCTGCTGCAACCGGCCGCACCGCTGCCGAAGGTCCACACCAGCAGGCCGGACACGATGGCCGTGAACAGTTCGATCGCCGGGTAGCGCGGCGAGATGCGCGTCTTGCACTTGCGGCACCTGCCTTGCAAGGCCAGGTAGCTGACGACCGGGATGTTCTCGAGGGCCGTGATCTGGTGGCCGCAGCAGGGGCAGCTCGAGCGCGGCACCATCAGGTTGAAGCGGTCGGTATGCGGCGGCTCCTTGCCGCTTTCCTGGGCCACGTAATTGTCGGACTCGCGCTGCATCATCTTCGGGATGCGGTAGATGACCACGTTCAGGAAGCTGCCGACGAGCAGGCCGAGCAGGGCGGCCACGAGGGTAGGGCCCAGCAGGGCGGGGGGCGCAAACAAAAGTGATTCCAAGGGCATGTCGATCCGGTCCGATTCGAGGGTGCGCAGTGCGCTGCAGCGCAGTGATTCTTTACATCAACCTCATTGTAGGGGTTTTGCTCCCGTTTGGCGAAGGTGTTGTCCCGAGCCGGGCCTGGTCGCGACGGTGCCAGTGTGGCAAACACCTTCGCACGATTGCGATACCTCATGAATGGCGTGCGGCGTCGGAATAGGCTGAAGCGATCCTTAGACGTCGCCCCGCCATGCCGAGCCCGACCTTTACCTTCCTGAACCACGCCGGCTTCCTGCTGCGCACTGACAGTGCGCTGCTGCTGGCCGATCCGTGGCTGGATGGCATGGTGCTGAACGACGCCTGGAGCCTGCTCGATCGTTCCACCGACACCGCCAAACTGATTGCCGAACTGAATGCAAGCGGCCTGCCGGTGTTCATCTGGTGTTCGCGGGCCCAGCCCGACCGCCTGTCGACGCCTTTCGTGCGCCGCTTCCGCGCCGAGTTCCGCGGCATCGCCACGTTTCTCTACCGCCAGGGCCGCGACTGGCGCCTGCTGGGCGAGCTGCGGCGCAACCGCTTCGCAGTGGCCGAATGCGCCGAAGGGCAGCCGCGCACGCTCGCGCGCGACCTGCGACTCACCGCCTATGCGAACGGCGAAGGCGACTCCTGGTGCCTGATCCGCTGCGGCCGCCGGTCCATCCTCAACCTGGGCGAACGGGCGCTGTCCACCCACGCCGCCTGCCGCGCCGCCGCCGAGCGGCTGCGCCGGGCAAACGTCCGCGTCGACCTGCTGTTGACGGGCTTCGCCGACATGGCCTGGTGCGGCAATCCCGACAACTTCGCGCGGCGCGAAGCAGCGGCCGAGCAGGGGATCGAACGCCTGGCGCTGCAGGCCGACACATTCAAGCCGCGCCTGATCGTGCCGGTCGCTTCGTTTGCCCGCTTCAGCCGGGTCGATAACACCTGGCTCAACCACGGCCGCCGCACCCCGCTGGGGGTGCTCGAGGCGCCACGGCTCGAGGCGCAGCGCAACGTCATCCGCTTCCTGCAGCCGGGGGCGCGCCTCGACCTCGAGTTCGACAGTCCGGCCAGCCTTGCGGCCCAGCACGAGCAGGCGCTGGCGCACTGGATGCGTTGCTGGCGCGACCGGCCCGAGCCGCTCCCGCGCCCGAACCAGGCGACGGTGGCTGAATTGAAAGAAGCGTTCCTGCGGTATCGCGACAAGGCGGGGGCGCGGCTGCATGGCCTGCCGCGCCTGCTCGAGCGCCTGCGCCTGCTGCGCCCGCTGGTGCTCACCTTGCCCGACCTGCGCCAGACCATCGAACTGTCTTACCTGCGCGGCTTGCGCCTGCTGGCGCGCGAGGCGCCGGCCGACGTGGCGATGTGTTCGGGGACGGCGCTGTACCTGCTGCGCGCCGAGGATGGATTCGATACCACCTATGCGGGGGGCAGTTTCTGGATCATGCGGGGCCGCGGATTGTCGGCGTTCGGGCGGTTTTTCCTGCCGCAGCGCATGGGGCGAAGGGGGCTGGACCGCCAACGACCGTGGGCGACGGGAAGCGTGCTGCTGAGGGCGACGCTGGCATGGGCGATGCGGGGAATTCGCGCCGCACTAGGCTGACGACAGCGCTCGTGAGACGCACGCCGTCATGAGCGCCCATGGCCGATTCCTGTAGGAACTCACGATAGCTTGCAGTCGCGTCCCTCTCGCTCCCAAGGATTCTCAGGCATTTCGCAGTGCTTTTTTCTCGTAGAATTTGCGTGCTCGACGTATTCGTCGATGAGCTCGATATGGCCAGCCTGGGTTTAAGTGGGTAGTGCCAGCGAGAGCTGGCCGGCCAATAAACTACTCGACTGTACTGCGGGCCGTGACCGCCGTAGCCGCCTCCGTCCAGTGCGCTCGTCAAGCCGTACAGCGGGGCGTTCGCTCAACAATTGCTCATGTTATTCGCGTCGTGTGGGGTATCTCGTTATGAAATAGCCAGCCGCACCGCCAGCATCAGCGCACCGATGAAAACGGTTAATGCCAGTAGCGCCGCGAGGAACACATAGAGTGGTTTGAATGCGCCTTCCGCATCGATGTCGAAATCCCTCTTGCGGCGAAGGCCGATGAAGGACCAGCCGATCGCAGCAAGCGTCGCAAGGAATGAGCGTTTCTGTTCCATGGCTAACTCCCAGTTAGTTCGACTTCAGCAGCTATTCTTAACATTCAATCGGTCGACTATTTTTTGCAATCAGGGCAAGCTGATGTCCAAACCGAGCTTCCTGACAAGGGCGAAGGCGATGAGCCCCACGACCAGGAGCGATAGCACGAAGATTGCGGCCGCCTTGCCGGCCGCTATCAGCACCTCGCGCCTCTTCTTCGCCCCGTTCTCCTTCTTCCCTTGATCGTAATGCCATTTAATGGCGAAGAACATGCCCACGCCTAACGCGAGAAATTTGAACGTATAGAAAACTGTAGGGAACCATTCCGCCGTCATTTTGGTATTTCCAAGCTATTACTTGACACTATTTAACGTGAGGAGCGACACCTCAAAACGCTGCTTCAACAGCTCCATTTTTGTTCAAGCCTCCGGGAACCTCAGCGGAATGCCGTGCAAGTATCGCCATGCTGCACGTTCTGAGGCATTCTACTCAAAAACAATATCCATACATCGGGACAAACTGTCCCAGTTGATGCCCATGCAAGATGGCAGCGCGCAAATATGGTTGACAGGACTTGCATCGTGGGCCGTTGCGTTTCATCCGGAATCCGGATAGCTGGGCAGAGGTGGTGAAAGAATTGTTCAAGCCGGGAGACCATCTAGGCCCGCAAGGAAGGTTGGCAGTATGCCCCGACGTCGGTGTGAGAATGTCCCGCACATGCGACCGGGCCACGCAGTTCGAATGCGTTCATACAACAGCGGCGTTATATGCATCAGGCCGCCGCGCCAGCAATTGGGATAGGCGCTGCAGACCTATCCGTAAGCGTGAACGGTCCGTAACGCCGCCGAGCGAGATCCGTATCGCGTTCAGGGATTCGCCATCGATCGCGAATGCCTCCGCCGGTGTGACCGTTAGCCCCTCCGCCTCTGCGGCTTGCGCGAGCTGGTATGACCCCCAGTATGTCGGCAGCTCAACCCATATATGCAGCCCGTCGCCAGGTCCAGCATATCGTCCTGCCAGAACATCGCGGGATATCTTGTGACGTATACGTGCCTCGTCTCGCACGGCTAGCATCAATGTGTTTGCCGAGCCGTCGAGGATCCATTGGGTGGCCAGCGCCGCCGTCAGAGGCGCGACCATCAATGCGAAAGACCTCAGGGCCACCAAGAAGCGTTCACGCTCGACCGGGTCACGCATGAGCACGAAAGCAACGCGCAACCCAGGCGTAAGGCATTTCGACAAAGTAGAAATGTAATAGACGTGTTCTGGCGCGTGGGTAGCAATGGGCGGCGGCGGCGACTCCGCGAGCAGCCAGTAAGGGTCATCCTCGATGATCCGCAAGTTGCAGCGTTTCGCCACGACGGCTAATTCCTTACGTCGCTTCCCTGGCATCGTTACTGTTGTCGGGTTCTGTAGTGTCGGGTTAAGGTAGACAAGTCTGGATTGATGCTGCCGGCAGGTTTTTTCAAGAGCCTGAGGTAGCATCCCATGCTTGTCCGTTTCGACCGGAACGACATGGCGTCCGAACTGGATCGCAGCTGCACGCAGCCCAGGGTAACTCGTCGGCTCCACGAGAATGGCATCGCCAGGCTGGGTCAATACCAGGATCAATGCTGCAATTGCTGCCTGTGCGCCAGGGCAGACGACTACCTGGTCCGGTTCCATGCTTCCAAACATCGGCTCAATCCACTTGGTTCCGGCTTCGCGGTCGGAAACGCTGCCGCCGCCTAGATGGTAAGTCATCAGCAGTTCGTTATCCGCCCGCATCAGCACTTGCGCGAGACCTTGTTTCAGCAGGTCGTCGAAGTCGACCCCGTCCGGCGCGGGCGGTGTGTTCATACTCAGGTCAAGGATCGACGTCAGCTCCACCTTCGGCGCTGCAACATAGGTACCACGAGCGCCACGCCCTTCCAGCAGATTTCTGCGCCGGGCTTCGTCGTATGCCCGGGTGATCGTCGTCAGATCTACGTTCAGTTGCGCAGCCAACTCGCGCTGCGGAGGTAGGCGATCGCCGGGCTTGAGCAGACCATCGGTCACTGCCTGCTGCAATGCATCTGCGATCTGGAGAAAACGGGGGCCAGCGCCCGATCGTAGGTGCGGCGGCCATGATGGTACAGATTGCTCTTGCATGGTTTTCAAGTGAGACATTTTGTCCCAATGTATGGAAATTGTTTCGGGGTAGTATGCCGCAGAAGGCGTGAAAGAACCAGTGATACACGTTTCCAACACCCCTCCTCATCTGTGTGTGTTAGGCGAAACCCAACGGGTTCGCCATTGTTATCTCAATGTAGACCTAATGAAAAACGTAAACTCTGTGCAGAGCATCACATCCTTTCCGTCTCATGTGGAAAAGGCAATGACACTTGGCCACTTGAAATCGGTTAAGCGTGTCGGCGCGTATGCCAGCATCGCTATGCTGGGCACTTATGCCGTACAACTAATGAATTCGGCAGGTGGTATTGGTTTCCAGGAAAAGAATTTGATGATCATCGCATCGGCCCTGACGCTGCTGGTGGTCATTCCGATCATTGTCTTGAACATTTATTCAATCTCGCGTCTCAGTGTATCCAACGCGACCACCGAGCACGCATCACGGAATATGGAATCGATCAGGACGGAAGTTAAGGCATGGACCATTCCTATCGGCATCGTCGCTCTAGTGACAGTTCTAGGCTGGGGTGCAATCCACTCGCTCGACCTCTACAAACCAGTTGGATCAAAAGCGGCGCAGGAACGCGTCGCAACCGTGGTGGGCGCCTGAAGCGATGCGACTATGCGTCAGCGGCATGGCGTGCGGGAGCAATATGCAGAGTGCGTCCTGAAAGTCCGCGGGGGGCGCTGTTGAGCACGTCGGTTGGCGCACCAGCCAGCCGTGATGAAGCGCGTTAAACGCTTTACCCAACACTGCCTGCAATGCGTTCGTTTTGCGAAGGTACGGCCACTAGGTCTTGCTTGGGTTGCAGCACAGTCGGCATGGTTCTGTGAATCGCCACGACTATCGTAGACATTCCTGAGCCATAATGTTTGTCAACGGAGACAGGGGTGCTAGGCAGTAGCTCTACGTCAGCTGAGGTAGAGCTACTGCGAACTACTTGAGAGCGGCTGCGAACTCACTGCGAAGTTTTCTGAGACACTGCGAAGTATTCTGAGAACCTACAGCTGGACGCTATACCACCGAGCCCAGCTTGAAGATCGGCAGATACATCGCCACCACCAGCCCGCCGATCAGCACCCCCAGGATGACCATGATCAGTGGCTCCATCAGCGACGACAACGCCGCCACCGCCTCATCGACCTCATCCTCGAAGAAATCCGCCACCTTGCCCAGCATCGCATCCAGCGAACCCGACTCTTCGCCGATCTGCACCATCTGGATCACGAGATTGGGGAACACATCGGCATTCTGCATCGACGCCGTCAGGCTGGTGCCGGTGCTGACCTCGTTCTGGATCTTGCGCGTCGCTTCCAGGTACACCGCGTTGCCCGACGCGCCACCGACCGAGTCGAGCGCTTCCACCAGCGGCACGCCGGCCGCGAACATGGTCGACAGCGTACGCGTCCAGCGCGCGATGGTCGCCTTGCGGATCACGCTGCCGAAGATCGGCAGGCGCAGCAGCAGGCGGTCCATCACCTGCTGCATCTTGAGCGAGCGGCGCCAGGCCTGGAAGAACAGATAGAGCCCGGCGAACAGCGAGCCGAAGATCACGTACCACCATTGCACGACGAAGTCCGAGATCGCCATCACCACCACGGTCGGGGTTGGCAGATCGGCGCCGAAGCTCGAGAACACCTGCTTGAAGGCCGGCACCACCCAGATCATGATGACGGCGGTCACGATCAGGGCGACCGCGAGAATGGCGATCGGATAGGTCAGGGCCGACTTGATCTTGCTCTTGAGCGCCAGCGTCTTTTCTTTGTAGATCGCCAGGCGCGTGAGCAGGTCTTCCAGGATGCCGGCCTGTTCGCCGGCGCCGACCAGGTTGCAGAACAGCGGATCGAAGTACAGCGGGAACTTGCGGAAGGCGCGGTTCAGGCTGGTGCCGGTCTCGACGTCGTTGCGCAAGTCCTGGATCAGCTTGGCCATCGACGGATTGCTGTGGCCCTTGCCGACGATATCGAACGACTGCAGGAGCGGCACGCCGGCCTTCATCATGGTGGCGAGCTGGCGCGTGAACATGGTCAGGTCCTTGTCCGTGATCTTGCGGCCGCTGCGGTAGACCTTCTTCTTGACCTTGGTGACCATGATGCCCTGGCGGCGCAGGGTCACGTTAACGATCGCCTCGCCGCCGGCGCGCACCTCGCCGCGCACGACGCGGCCGGTCTTGTCCTTGCCCTCCCAGGCGTACACATTCTCCTTGACCTGTGCGCCACGGCTCTTGGGTTGTCGGGAAGTTGCCATTGTTCGAGTTCCTGTTTGCAGTTTTACTGCGGTCTTATTCGTTGGTGCAGCCGAGCACTTCTTCGAGGCTGGTCATGCCTTGCTTCACTTTCATCAGGCCCGAGCGGCGCAGCGAATTGACGCCTTCCTTGTCGGCCTGGGCCGCGATCTCCATCGAGTTGCCGTTGGCCAGGATCAGCGCCTCGATCGCCGGCGAGATCGGCATGATCTGGTAGATGCCGACCCGGCCCTTGTAGCCCGAGCCCAGGCAGCGCTCGCAGCCGACCGGGCCATACGGCCGCCAGTCACCGCCCAGGTCGCTGTCGCGGTAGCCGGCCGACAGCAGGGCTTCGCGGCTGATCTCGAGGGGCTGCTTGCAGCTGCACAGGCGCCGCGCCAGGCGCTGGGCCGTGATCAGGATCACCGACGAGGCGATATTGAAGGGCGCCACACCCATGTTCATCAGGCGCGTCAGGGTCGACGGCGCATCGTTGGTGTGCAGGGTCGAAAATACCATGTGGCCGGTCTGGGCGGCCTTGATCGCGATGTCGGCCGTTTCCAGGTCGCGGATCTCGCCGACCATGATGATGTCGGGATCCTGGCGCAGGAAGGATTTGAGCGCCACCGGGAAGGTCAGGCCGGCCTTTTCGTTGACGTTCACCTGGTTCACGCCGGGCAGGTTGATCTCGGCCGGGTCCTCCGCGGTCGAGATATTGATGCCGGGCTTGTTCAGCAGGTTCAGGCAGCTGTACAGCGACACGGTCTTGCCCGAGCCCGTCGGACCGGTCACCAGCACCATGCCGTAAGGGCGGGCGATCGCGTCGAGCAGCAAAGCCTTCTGGTCCGGGTCGTAGCCGAGCGCGTCGATGCCCATTTGCGCCTGGGTCGCATCCAGGATACGCATGACGGTCTTTTCGCCGAACAGGGTCGGCAGCGTACTGACACGGAAATCGATGGTGCGGGTGGCGGACAGGATCAGGCGCATGCGGCCATCCTGCGGCACGCGTTTTTCGGCGATGTCCAGCCGCGCCAGTACCTTGATGCGCGAGACCAGTTTTTCGCGGATCGACAAGGGCGGCATGGCGTGGTCGCGCAGCACGCCGTCGACCCGCAGGCGGATCCGGTAGTACTTTTCGTAGGGCTCGAAGTGGATGTCCGAGGCGCCCATCTGTACCGCATCCATCAGGATCTTGTTCAGGAAGCGCACGATCGGCGCGTCCTCGACGTCGCTCGCGGCTTCGGGCGACGTCGTCGACTGCTGGTCTTCTTCCGCGAACTCGATGTCGGCATCGTCGCCGGCCAGCTCGCTCAAGTCTTGCTCGGCGCCCTTGGCGATCGCGGCCAGCAAGGCCAGCAGGGCGTCGTGCGGCACGATCACCGGCTCGACCGTCGCCTCGCTCTGGAACTTGATCTGGTCCAGGGCCTGGTTATTGGTCGGGTCGGACAGCGCGACCGACAGCTTGTTGCCGCGCTTGGCCAGCGCGATCACGCGCTGGGCCTGCATCAGCTTGGCGTCGATGGCGCTGGTGGGCAGCGACTCCGGCGCGAAGGCGGACAGGTCGAGCAGCGGATAGCCGAAGGTCTCGGCGCAGAACGCGGCGAGCGCGCGCGGCTCGATCGCGCCGCTGGCGAGCACGGCGTCGATGAAGGCGGTCTTCTCCTGGACCGCCTTCTTGTGCAGCATGTCCGCCTGTGCTGCGCTCAGGCGATTGGCCTGTACCAGTGCGCGCGCCAGGCCCGACAGCGGGGTGCCGGTGGTCGTGTTGGGGAGGACTGCTGCCATATGCGTCGTGTGGGGAACCTCAGGAGTAACGACAAGGGCGCCGGGCGGACCGGCGGACCCAACGGATCATGCCTACGGGCACTAAATTTGTAAAGGATTTGGTGCGGTTCAGATGCGTCCGTACCACGTGGACGAATTGGCATGGCGGGCAGGATCGCCCGGAATCGATGCGCGCGGTTTGCGCTGGATAGAGTGATTGCGTTAACCGCGATGAAACAGTCTTGGCAAAGCGTTCACGACGATGGTGTGTCCGACCAGCCGGCCTTGTGTGCGCCGCTTATGGTGCTTCCGCCAGCGCCTGGTCCGATGCGCGGATGATGACCGCCGGACGCTGCAGGGAACTGGCGTCGCCGGGGTTGCGGTGGTTCGTGAGCATGAAGACCGGCAGGCCGATGCGGCCGGCGCCGGCGTTCATGTCGTTCGAGATGCGCAACTGCGTGCAGGCGCGATCCGGTGCGGCACGGCGTTCTTCCTGTTGCTCCTGTCGCACCGTGTCGCGCGCGGCCAGCGATTGCCAGTTATTGACGGCGTAGTCGGCGCGCGGGTCGGGCCTGGCGTCGACCCGTGCGCCGTCTTGCGCGTGAACCGCAGGCGCGAGCAGGGAAAGCGCCAGCAGGGCGGCGCGGAGTGTGTTCTTCATCTGGAGGTGCTGCGCGTATTACGTGGGCTGCTGAGAGAGAGGGCGCTGACCAGGGCAGCAGGCAGGCGCGCCCGTCGTTGACGGCGTGATTCTATCCAGCCGCCAATTTGCTCAGCAATAGTTTTATTACAATCGACGAGATTTATCGCGAAAATGCCAACAGATGTGGTTCCAGCGATACAGATATGCCGGTGTCACTGCCGCTGGCGCGGTGCGTCTTCCTCGAGCAGCTCGTCGTCGACCGCGTCCGGCTCCGGTCCGCACTTCGGCCGGGTGTAGCTGGTGCCGATCACGATCCGCTGGCCGGCGATCTCGAGGTCGGACACGGCAGGCGGGATCGCGCGCATCTGGCCGGCACGCATGGCGTCGAGCAGCGGCTTGCAGGCGGTCAGCATCGCCGGGACGGTGCCGGCGAATTCCCAGGCCTTGCCTTCGCCCTGGCGCAGCACGGCATTGCCGTGGTTCGTGGCGCCGACCAATACGACTTCTGGCCGCGCGTCGCCGCCAAGGTCGATCACGAAGGCGTCGCACATCGTTCCCTGGCGGCGCAGGCATAGGGGCAGGCGATATTGATCCTTGATCGTCGTCCAGGCGAAGCCGACGAAGCCGGCGGGCAGGGAGGTGCCGGCCGGCCATACGCGCAGGTTGGCGGCCAGGTCCGGCACCGCTTGGCCGGCGTCGAAGTCGTTCGGCTGGCGCAGGCGCGCCAGTTCCACCTTCAGCCAGCCGGCGTCGGGACCGCTGGCGGATTTCTCCAGCCGCGCGATGGCGTCGCGGCCGTAGCGCGCGCCGTGGTGGTACAGGTAGGCGACATCGAGCTGCGGCAGCGTGACCTGGCCCGCCGCCAGGCGCGTCATCTGGCTGTCGACCGCGATGCGGCCCGGATCGAGGATTGGCGACAGCAGCAGCGCCAGCACGCCCAGTACCACGAAGGCGGCGGCGATGTTCACGCCGGCCAGAGTGCGCAGCCAGCCGCGGCGCAGCGCCGCGGCCGCGTAGCCGCCGGCATAGCAGGCCGCGACCAGCAGGCAGGCGGCGGCGATGACGCGGTCGGCCGACCAGCCGTGGTCGATCACGCGCAATGCCAGGGCCTGGCCGGCCAGCAGGACCAGCGGCACCAGCAGCAGGCTGGCGATGCGGGCCGAGAGGGCGAGCACGCGCGCCGGCGGGGTGGCGCCATCCTGGTAGGCGGCATTGATCAAGATCACGAAGGCCGCCGCGGCGCCGAGCATGCTGGCGGCGGCGCTGCGCGTGGCCCACAGCGGCTCGAGGCCGGTGAACGGCAGGCTGGCCAGGAAGCCGCCCACCATCAGGGTGAGCACGGGCAAGATCCACGACAGCAGCACGTGCAGCAGGTTGCGGATGCCGCGCACGATGGTGGGCTTGACGTCGGTCAGGTGCATTGCCACTGAGAAGGCGAAGGCGGTCACGGGAATGAAGAACCAGGCCTTGCGGATGGCCTGGCTCAAAAAATCCAGTTTTACGAGGTCGAACAGCGCGGCGCCCAGTTGCAGCACCAGCCAGGTGGCGCCCACGAACACCAGGCAGAACAGGATTTGCAGGTTGAACTTCCAGGCGACCTCGAAATAGCTGGCATACGGCGCGATGCGGCGCCGTTCGCGGCTGCCCGCCAGCACCAGCGCATGGGCTATGAAGAACCCGGCCGCCAGGCAGAAGGCCAGCACGCCGGAGGGCTTCGCGCTGTCCCAACCAGGCACGCCGACGCGGCGCCAGACGTCGTACACGGCCAGCAGCGCGATGACCGCGGCCGCGCACAGCGCCCACGTGAGCAGCTGGCGGCGCCCCATATGGCCCAGGCCGCTGATCAGGATCACCGGCAGCAGCGCGCCGGCCATCACCAGCGGCGCGAACAGCAGCGGCGCGCTCGCCGGCCAGAATTTGTCTTGCGCTGCGGTGTAGAGCAGGTAAAGCAGCAGGCCCTGGGCCAGGCCGATGCCGATGCGCGTCGGGCCGAGCCAGGACGGGACGCCGTCGTCTTCGCCGGCGGGCGAGGGCGCCGGCATGGCGGTAGGCGCAGTGTGCTGCATGGCGTCGCTTTCTTGGTCGTTGTCTTGATGAGTATATTACTTCCGATCAACGACTCATGACGCCCGCAAGTTTGCTAGCTGCCGCGATAGGTCGAATACGACCAGGGCGTCATCACCAGCGGCACGTGGTAGTTCTGGCTGGGGTCGGCGATGCCGAAGCCCAGCGTGATGCGGTCGAGAAAGCGCGGCGAAGGCAGGTCGACGCCGCGCGCCGCATAGTAGTCGCCGGCGTGGAAGACCAGTTCGTACTGTCCCGCCTGCAGCGCGGCCGCTTCCAGCAGGGGTACGGCGCAGCGGCCGTCGTGGTTCGTCAGCGCGCTTTTCAGCAGCGTGCGGCCGTCGGCGCCGATCGTGTACAGCTCGAGCTTGATGCCGGCGCCGGGACAGCCGTGGGCGGTGTCGAGTACGTGGGTGGTCAATTTTCCCATCCTGCCTCCGTTGAATGACTGTTTCGGTATGCATGCGGCAAATGGCATGACGCCGGGTTCGGTGATGATCGATGATAACGCCCTGTTCAAGCGCACAGGGCGTTAGCTCGAATGAGGAACCTGGCAGCAAAAGCCAGTGTAATCATGGTGAATCTGGATTTCGATCGCCTTGACGGGGCCTTGCGCGCATCAAACGCCGTATATCGGCGCGATAAGCCGGCTTATGTGCCCGGTCATATACTATGGTGGGCATTACAATATATCATCAGGCGTATTCTTCCCTTGGAGGGCCGCCATGGCCGTATCCTACCCGCGCGACCTGGCCGGCTACGGCCGCAACCCGCCTCATGCGAGATGGCCGGGCGCCGCGCGCATCGCCCTGCAGTTCGTGCTGAACTACGAAGAGGGCGCCGAGAACTGCGTTCTGCACGGCGACCCGGCGTCCGAAACCTTCCTGTCCGAGATCGTCGGCGCCAGCGCCTTCCCGGCGCGCCACATGAGCATGGAATCGCTCTACGAATACGGTTCGCGTGCCGGCCTGTGGCGGCTGCTGCGGCTGTTCGAGGAACATCGCATGCCGCTGACCGTATTTGGCGTCGCCCAGGCGCTCGAACGCCACCGCGACGCGGTCGCGGCCTTTCGCGAACTGGGGCACGAGGTCGCCTGCCACGGCCTGCGCTGGATCTCGTACCAGCATGTCGACGAGGCCACCGAGCGCGCCCACATGCAGCAAGCCGTCGAGATCATGCGCGGCTTGACCGGCGCCGCGCCGCTGGGCTGGTACACGGGACGCGACTCGCCCAATACGCGCCGGCTCGTGGTCGAGCATGGCGGCTTTGCCTACGACGCCGACCACTATGGCGACGACCTGCCGTTCTGGCAGCGGGTCGAGGCGCGCGCTGCGGACGGTTCCGTCCGCAGTGTGCCGCACCTGGTGGTGCCGTATGCGCTCGACACCAACGATATGCGCTTCGCCACCGCTCAGGGCTTCAATTCCGGCGCCCAGTTCTTCGACTACCTGAAGGACGCCTTCGACGTGCTGTACCAGGAGGGCGACCCCGACGGCCTGGACCGGCCCAAGATGCTGTCGATCGGCCTGCACTGCCGCCTGGCGGGACGGCCAGGACGGACGGCGGCGCTGGCGCGCTTTCTCGACTACGTGGCGCGGCATGAGCGGGTGTGGGTGGCGCGCCGGATCGATATCGCCAATCACTGGAAAACGGTGCATCCTTATGAAACAGGACATTGCGGCGCGCTCCGGTAGTATGCATATCTGATGATAACCAATATCAATTGCTGATTATATGAGGGAGGGCGTGCAATGGTAGCCTTCCGCCCTTGGCGAACAGTGAAACCGCATTCGATAACAGGCATGTCAGAACCGATCCGATTCCTCTTCCGTGGCGAGGTGCGCGAATTGCGCGACGCGCCGCCAACGCGAACCATCCTGCAGCACCTGCGGGAGGACCTGCGCTGCACGGGCACCAAGGAAGGCTGTGCCGAAGGCGACTGCGGCGCCTGCACGGTGCTGGTCGGTTCCCTCGAAGACGGCGAACTTGCGCTCAAGGCGGTCAACGCCTGCATCCAGTTCGCGCCCACGCTCGACGGCAAGGCCCTGTTCACGGTCGAAGACCTGGCGCAAGCCGACGGCGCGCTGCACCCGGTGCAGCAGGCCCTGGTCGAATGCCACGGCTCGCAGTGCGGTTTTTGCACGCCGGGTTTCGCGATGTCGCTATGGGGCATGTACCTGAAGCACGAAGGCCGCGCGCCGCAGCGCTGCGAAATCGACGATGCGCTCTCGGGCAATCTGTGCCGCTGCACCGGCTACCGTCCCATCATCGACGCCGCGCGCCGCATGACCGAGCTGCCGCCGGTCGCCTTCGACCGCGCCGCGCTGGCCGGGCGCCTGCGCGGCCTGCAGCGCAGCAACGGTATCACCTACACGGCCCACGGCCAGCACTTCCATGCGCCGCGCACGCTCGACGAGCTGGTGCGCCTGCGCGCCGACCATCCCTGCGCCGTGCTGCTGGCCGGTTCGACCGATGTCGGCCTGTGGGTCACCAAGCAGATGCGCGAACTGGGCGACGTCATCTACCTGGGTCAGGTCGCGGCGCTCAAGACCGTGACCGAGAACGCCGGCATGCTGGAGATCGGCGCCGGCGTATCGCTGCAGGACGCCTATGCGGCGCTGTGCGAACGCTATCGGCTCGAACTGTCCGCATTGTGGCAGCGCTTCGCGTCGCTGCCGATCCGCCATGCCGGCACCCTGGGCGGCAACGTCGCCAACGGTTCGCCGATCGGCGATTCGATGCCGTGGCTGATCGCGCTGGGCAGCCAGGTGGTCTTGCGCGGACCCGAGGGCAGCCGCGTGCTGGCGCTGGAAGATTTCTATCTCGGCTACCAGCAGAAGGACCTGCGTGCGGGCGAGTTCGTGCAGGCCGTGCGCGTGCCGCTGCCGCGCGCCGACCGGTACTTTCGCACCTATAAGCTGGCCAAGCGCTTCGACCAGGACATCTCGGCGGTGTGCGCCGCCTTTGCCATCACGCTCGATGGCGAGACCATCGTCGAGGCGCGCATCGCCTTCGGCGGCATGGCCGCCACGCCGAAGCGCGCCGCCGCAGCCGAAGCCGCGCTGCGCGGCCAGGACTGGGGCGAAGCGACCCTGCGCGCGGCCATGGCGGCGCTCAGCAGCGACTATGCGCCGCTGAGCGATGCGCGCGCCACCGGCAGCTACCGCATGCGCACGGCGCAAAACCTCCTGCGCCGATTCTGGCTCGAGACGCGCCCCGACAATCCGCTGCCGGCCGGCGCGGTCAATGCCTTCGCGCGCCCATGAGGAAACGACCATGAACGACGCCGGCTTGAACCGTACGGACGCCTGGGCCGAAGTGGGCCGCGCACGCAAGCACGAATCCGCCGAGCTGCACGTACGCGGCCAGGCCACCTATACCGACGACATCGCCGAGCTGGCCGGCACCCTGCACGCGGCCCTCGGCCTGTCGGCGCGCGCCCATGCGCGCGTGCATGCGATCGACCTGGCGAAGGTGGCAGCCAGCCGTGGCGTGGTCGCCGTCCTGACAGCGCGCGATATCCCCGGATTGAACGACTGCGGCCCGATCATCCACGACGATCCGATCCTGGCCGACGGCCTCGTTCAGTACGTGGGCCAGCCGCTCTTCATCGTCGTCGCCGATAGTCACGATAACGCCCGCCGCGCAGCGCGCCTGGCGCTGGTCGACTACGAAGACCTGCCGGCCATCCTCACGCCGCAGGCGGCGCGCGCCGCCGCGTCATATGTGCTGCCGCCCATGCGCCTGGCCCGGGGCGACGCCGCGCAGGCATTCGCGCGCGCGCCGCACACGGTCAAGGGCGAGCTGCATGTGGGCGGCCAGGAACAGTTCTACCTCGAGGGACAAATCGCCTATGCGATCCCCGGCGAGGACCGCGGCATGCACGTCTACTGCTCGACCCAGCACCCGAGCGAGATGCAGCACGTGGTCGCGCATGCGCTCGGCCTGCATTCGCACCACGTGACAGTCGAGTGCCGGCGCATGGGCGGCGGCTTCGGCGGCAAGGAATCGCAGTCGGCGCTGTGGGCCGCGGCGGCCGGCATCGCCGCCGTACGCACCGGCCGCCCGGTCAAGCTGCGCGCCGACCGCGACGACGACATGCTGGTCACGGGCAAGCGCCACTGCTTCCACTACGAGTACGAAGTCGGCTACGACGAGTATGGCCGCATCCTGGCGGCGAAGGTCGACATGGTCACGCGCGCCGGCTACTCGGCCGACTTGTCGGGGCCCGTCGCCACGCGCGCCGTCTGCCATTTCGACAACGCCTATTACCTGTCCGACGTCGAGATCCTTGCCGCCTGCGGCAAGACCAATACCCAGTCGAACACCGCCTTTCGCGGCTTCGGCGGACCGCAAGGCGCGATCGCCATCGAGTACGTGATCGACGAGATCGCGCGCAATCTCGGTCGCGACGCGCTCGACATCCGGCGCCTGAACTTCTACGGCAAGCAGGAGCGCAACGTCACGCCGTTCGGTCAGCAAATCGTCGACAACGTGATCCATGAACTGGTGGCCGAACTGGAGGCCGGCAGCGACTACCGCGCACGGCGCGCGGCCGTCGCCGAGTACAACCGCGCCAGCCCCGTATTGAAGAAAGGCCTGGCGCTCACGCCGCTCAAGTTCGGCATCGCCTTCAACGTCACCCACCTGAACCAGGCCGGTGCGCTGGTGCACGTCTACGTGGACGGCTCGGTGCTGGTCAACCATGGCGGCACCGAGATGGGGCAGGGCATCAACACCAAGGTGATGCAGGTGGTGGCGCACGAACTCGGCATCGACCTCGAGCGTGTGCGCGCCACCGCCACCAACACCTCCAAGGTCGCCAACACCTCGGCCACGGCGGCCTCCACGGGCGCGGACCTGAACGGCAAGGCGGCCCAGGATGCGGCGCGCAGGATCCGCGCGCGCCTGGCGGACTATGCCGCCGGCCAATATGGCGGCGAAGCCAGCGAGGTGCGCTTTGCGGCCGGGAATGTCTTCGTCGGCGGCTTGTGCCTGCCGTTCGAGGAGCTGGTGGCCAAGGCCTACCTGGCCCGGGTGCAGCTGTGGTCCGACGGCTTCTATGCGACGCCCGGCCTGCACTGGGTCCCGAAGACCATGACCGGGCGCCCGTTCTCCTACTTCGCCTATGGCGCGGCGGTGTCCGAGGTCGTGCTCGACACGCTCACCGGCGAATGGAAGCTGCTGCGCGTGGATGCGCTGTACGATGCCGGCCGTTCGCTCAATCCGGCGCTCGACATCGGCCAGGTCGAAGGCGCCTTCATCCAGGGCATGGGTTGGCTGACGACGGAAGAACTGTGGTGGAACCCGGCCGGCAAGCTCATGACGCATGCGCCGTCGACCTACAAGATTCCCGCCGTCTCGGATTGTCCCGACGATTTCCGCGTGCGCCTGTTCGACAACGCCAACGTCGAGGACAGCATCCACCGCTCGAAGGCGGTCGGCGAGCCGCCGCTGCTGCTGCCGTTCTCGGTGTTCTTCGCGATCCGCGACGCCATCTCGAGCGTGGGCGAGCACAAGGTCAATCCGCCGCTCAATGCGCCGGCGACGTCCGAGGAGATCCTCGATGCGATCGCCTTTGTCGAGGCGGCGCGCGCGTCATGAACGACTGGCTGAATCTCTGCGAAGGTGAGGCCGCCGTGCTGGTCACCGTCGCAGCCGTGAAAGGTTCGGTGCCGCGCGAGCCAGGGGCGAAGATGCTGGTGCGCGCCCCCGATTTCTACGGCACCATCGGCGGCGGCCACCTCGAGCATCGCGCGCTGGATATCGCCCGCGCCATGCTGCTGCAGGGCGAAGCGCGCCGCTTCGAGCGCTTCGCACTGGGCCCGGGCCTGGGCCAGTGCTGCGGCGGCGTGGCCTGGCTTGCGTTCGAGCGCGCCGAACCGGCGCAACTGGACATCCTGCGGTCGCGCCGCAATCTCGATACCTGGCGCCTGGTCGCCCTCGATGGCGCTTCGGCGTGGCGCTTGCTCGACGACGCCGGACGCCACCTCGGCGGCGCGGCCGGTACGCCGGCCTTCGCATCCGCGCCCGCGACCCGCGTCATGGAGGGCGAGGACGGCCGCCGCTGGCTGCTCGACGCCGTGCTCGCCCCGCGCGACCACCTGATGCTGTTCGGCGCCGGCCACGTCGGCGCCGCGATCGTGCGCGCGCTGGCACCGCTGCCTTGCCGCGTGACCTGGGTCGATGAACGCGACGCCATGTTCCCGGCCGAGGTACCCGCCAACGTGACGATCGAAGCCACCGACACCCCGGAAGCGCTGGTCGAACGCGCGGCCCCCGGTACCAGCTTCCTCGTCATGACCCATAGCCATGCGCTCGACCTGCGCCTGTGCCACGCCATTCTGGCGCGTCCACTTGGTTCGTCCTGCAGAGATTGGTTCGGCCTGATAGGATCGGGGTCCAAGCGCGGCCAGTTCGAGGCGCGCCTGCGCGAACGCGGCATCGATGCCGGGCGCCTGGCCCAGATGGTCTGCCCGATCGGCCTGCCCGGCGTCAAAGGCAAGGCCCCGGCCGTGATCGCCGCCTCCGTCGCGGCCCAGCTGCTGTCCGTGTGGGAAGCAGCCCATCACCCTGAAGCACAACCGGAATTCACGTAATGTCCACCGTATCACCCCCTCTGCATGCCTACCGTGCGAGCTTGCTGCACTTTCGCGCCGACCCGGCTTTCGACGACCAGGCCGCGCTGTGGCACGAAGACGGCCTGCTGGTCGTCGAGGATGGCCGCGTCAAGGCCGCCGGCGATTACGCCGCGCTGGCGTCGACCCTGCCGCCCGGCCTGGAGCCGGTCGACTACCGCGGCAAGGTGATCGCCCCCGGCTTCATCGATACGCACCTGCATTATCCGCAGACCGACATGATCGCCTCGCCGTCGCCCGGCCTGCTGCCATGGCTGGAAACCTATACCTTCCCGAACGAGTGCCGCTTCGAGGACCCTGCGCATGCGCGCGCCACCGCCGAGTTCTTCCTCGACGAGCTGCTGCGCTGCGGCACCACCACCGCCGTGGTGTACTGCACCGTGCACCCGCAGTCGGTCGACGCCTTCTTCGAGGCCAGCGAGGCGCGCAACTTGCGAATGGTGGCGGGAAAGGTGCTGATGGACCGCAACTGCCCGGACTTCCTGCGCGACCTCGAAGGCGATCTTGGCCAGAGCGAAGACCTGATCCACAAATGGCACAAGCGCGGGCGGTCGCTGTACGCGATCACGCCGCGCTTCGCCCCGACCTCGACCGACGTGCAACTGCGCCTGACCGGCGAACTGGCAGCGCGCCACCCGGACACCTTCATCCAGACCCACGTGTCCGAGAACCGGGACGAGTGCGCATGGGTCGCTGAGCTGTTCCCGCAGGCGCGCAGCTATCTCGATGTGTACGAGCGCTTCGGCCTGATGCGTCCGCGCGCGCTGTTCGGCCACTGCATCTGGCTCGACGACGAAGACTTCGCGCGCATGGCGGCCACCGGGTCGGCGGCCGCCGTGTGCCCGACCTCGAACCTGTTCCTGGGCAGCGGCCTGTTCGACTTCGAGCGCGCCGACAGCGCGGGCGCGCTGCTGTCGCTGGGCACCGACGTCGGCGCCGGCACCTCGTTCTCGATGCTGCAGACCATGAACGAAGCCTACAAGGTGGCGCGGCTGAAAGGCAGCTACCTGCCGGCGCTGCGCATGTTCTACCTCGCCACCCTCGGCGCTGCGCGCAGCATGCGCCTGGAAGACACGATCGGCAGTTTCCAGCCCGGCCTGGAAGCCGATTTCGTGGTGCTGGACCCGAAGGCGACGCCGCTTTTGGCGCGCAGGACGGGTCATTGCAACTCGCTCGAAGAGCAGTTGTTCGCACTGGCGCTGCTGGGCGACGACCGCACCATCGCGGCGACCTATTCGGGTGGACGCAAGGTGCATGAACGCGTATTCGCCACATGAGTTTGGCAATATTGCCATTGGTGAACGAAGCAGTTAGAGTTGCGCGATCATATTCATCCAGAAAGCACACGATGCACACCACTTTGACCGGCAGCACGCTGCTGGCGCTGGCCGTGGCCGTGGCCGCGGTCCCGGCCGCCGCCTGGGCCAAGGAACCCGCCGCCAACCCCAATGAAGCGGCCACCGCCCGCCACTATGCGGGCCTGATCGAAGGCAGCCAGCCCAAACTGTCCGAGCTGACGATGTTCTTCACCCAGATGCCGAAAGGCGGCGACCTGCACCACCATTATTCGGGGTCGGTGTATGCCGAGTCGTATACCGGGTTCGTCGACCAGCAGGGCTTCTGCATCAACACGCAGACCTGGCGCATCGAGACCGACAAGGCGGTGATCGCCGCCGAGCGCGCCAAGCCGGCGCCCCAGCGCGTGTGCAAATCGGGCGCCGAGGTGCGGGCCGACGAAGACACCTGGCGCGAGGTCGCCAAGCGCTGGTCGAACAAGGATTTCCATAACCACACCAACCTGCAGCCGGCGCCCGACCAGCGCTTTTTCCAGACCTTCGGCTACTTCGGCCCGGTGGCTAACGACAACCTGCGCGAAGGCCTGCAAGAGATCAAGCAGCGCGCGATCGCCGAGAACGTGGGCTACATCGAAACCATGTTCCTGCTGTCGCCCTTCGTGGCCAACCCCGACTTCGACAGCCAGGCCTGGGCCGACGCCGGCGACGATGGGGCGCTCGACAAGCTACTGCGCGCCAAGCTGGCCGCGCTGGACAAGGACGCCGCCTTCAACAAGTCGATCGACGATTTCGTCAAGCAGATCCGCGACGCGTCGGAAGGCATCGACGACGAGCGCTTCACCATGCGCTACCAGAACTACACGCTGCGCCTGCTGAATCCGTCGCAGGTGTTCTCGGCGATGGTGTCGAGCTTCAAGGCCGCCGACAAGGGTGGACGCGTCGTGGGCCTGAACATCGTCGGCCAGGAAAGCACGCACGTCTCGATGCGCGACTACACCCTGCACATGAAGATGTTCCGCTTCCTGAAGTCGGTCTATCCGAACGTGAGGGTGGCGATGCACGCCGGCGAGCTGGCCCTGGGCGACGTGCCGCCGGAGGGCCTGAAGTTCCACATCGACCAGGCACTGGCCGTGGCCGGCGCCAACCGCATCGGGCATGGCCTGGACCTGGCGCACGAGGCGAATGCACCGGCGATCATGAAGACCATGCGCGAAAAGGACATCCCGGTCGAGATCAACCTGACCTCGAACGCCTTCATCAGCGGGGTATCGGGCGCGGACCATCCGCTCAACCTGTACCGGAAATACGGCGTGCCCTACGTGATCTCGACCGACGACGCCGGCGTAACCCGCCACACGCTGTCGCATGAGTATGTACAGTTCGCCAGCCAGTTCAAGCCGAGCTACGCGGAAGTGAAAAAAGCCTCGTACGCGAGCATCCGTTATGCCTTCTTGCCCGTGGCGGAAAAGCAACGATTGACCCGCCAGCTGGATCAGCGTTACACGGAATTCGAGGCCAAGATCGCGTCGCTGAACGCGACGGCCCTTCGCGCCAAATAATGTGTGACACCATCGGTCCGGCGCGCGTCGGGCCGATAGCTTGTCATAAATCTTCTACGACTTTTTGGCAATAAGTTAATGCAAAATTAACTTATGTCGCCTTCTCGCTACAAAAATCTTTGTTCCCTACGCACTTCCACTGAATTTTTATCAAAAAAATTCCAGCGAGGAATGCCGCACATATAATCCCGCCTTGTCATATTCCGGTCTAAACGACGCTGATTATGTCGTGTATTGACAACACTTACCCGGGGATTTAGTCGAAAAAGCTCTGAATAACGAAGCCAAATCGAATTTGTCGGCTTGTTCAAAGCTCATGCATATTGGCGGAATTCCGCTGTATGACATCACTCCACCGCGTCATTTTGTTGAAATATTGTGACGATACAATCGCAGCCGCTTGTCGGCTGGAAACGCCGACGCACCAAAGCACAGATTAAGCAGTACATCGTAGGGGAGGGCGCTCGCTCGGGCGCCCAACAATAATTGACGTTCTTTTTGGGGTATTCAATGATCACTCAACAACAGATCCGGCTCACCAAGTTGGCGCTGGCTTTGTCGGTTGCACTGGCGGCGTCGCCGTCGTTCGCACAGAACACCACCTCGGCCATCGGCGGCCGTATCTCGAACGCTGCGGGCGCACCGGCTGCCGGCGCGCAAGTGCAGGTCCTGCACGTCGAGTCGGGTTCTGTCAGCAATGTCGTCACTGACGCGGAAGGCCGCTACACCGCGCGCGGCCTGCGTGTGGGTGGTCCTTATACCATTACCATCACCAAGGACGGCGTCACCGAGACGCGCAACAACGTCTTCGTCGAACTGGCCCAGACCGCGACCGTCGATGCCACCGTCGGCATCCAGACCGTGACGGTGGCAGGTTCCGCTGTCCGTTCGGAGATCTTCTCGAGCAACAACATGGGCTCGGGTACCTCGATCAGCAACACCCAGCTGCAGACCCAGGCGTCGATCAACCGCAACCTGCAGGACTATGCCCGCGCCGACCCGCGCGTGTCGCAGACCGACAAGGACCGCGGCGAAATCTCGGTCGCCGGCCAGAACTCGCGCTACAACTCGATGACCATCGACGGCGTCGCGATCAATGACACCTTCGGCCTGGAGTCGAACGGCAGCCCGACCGCGCGCCAGCCGATCTCGATCGAAGCGATCCAGTCGGTGCAGGTCAACGTCGCCAACTACGACGTCACCCAGAAGGGCTACACCGGCGCCAACATCAACGCCGTGACCAAGTCGGGTACCAATACCTATCGTGGCGGCGTGTACTACGTGTTCCGCAACGACACCATGTCGGGCGACCGCTACAACCCGGTCACCGATGTCTACAGCGACGCACCGAAATCGAAAGAAACCACCAAGGGTGTCTGGGCATCGGGTCCGCTGATCCAGGACAAGCTGTTCATCTTCGCCCTGGCCGAAAACTTCGAGAGCTCGCGTTCGAGCCCTGACTTCGGACCGATCGGCTCCGGCACCGGCACCACCGTCGGCATCACCCAGTCGGCCATCGCCGGCGCGCAGCAGATCGCCCAGGGCTATGGCGTCGACATCGGCACCTCGGCCGTCCCGACCGGCGCCATGCTGACCTCGAAAGAGCGCATGGTGAAGTTCGACTGGAACATCACCGACGACCACCGCGCCAACCTGCGTTACGCCAAGACCACCCAGGGCGAGCCGTTCTTCCCGGGCTTCTCGAACACCGGCGTCGGCCTGTCGTCGAGCTTCTACAACCAGGGCAAGGAAATCGAGACCGTCGTCGGCCAGGTGTTCTCGGACTGGACCCCGAACTTCTCGACCGAGTTCAAGTACTCGACCCGCGACTACGATTCGGCCCCGGTCAACGCGACCCGCACGCCATCGATGGCCCTGCAGTTCTCCGGCGCACTGCCGGAAGGCGCGCCGGCCGGCCTGGCCAGCGGTAACCGCTTCCTGAACTTCGGTACCGAGCGCAGCCGTCACAACAACGTGCTGGGCAACAAGACCACCGACCTGTATGCGGGCGCCAACTGGATCGTGGGCGACCACGAGCTGAAATTCGGCGCCGACCATACCAAGACCGAGATCTACAACGCCTTCCTGCAAGGCGTGTTCGGTGAATACACCTTCGCCTGCCTGGAGTCGACCGACGCCAACTTCTACAGCTTCGGCGCCCTGCCGAGCTGCGCCCGCGCGACCAATGCGCAGGTCGAAGCCGCCGTGCTCGAGAACTTCCGCCGTGGCCGTCCGCTGAGCTACAGCGTGCAGCGCGGCCTGCCAGGCGCATCGATCGAAGACGCAATCGCCCAGTTCGAGACCAAGAACACCGGTCTCTTCCTGCAGGACACCTGGGCCGTCAACGACCAGCTGACCCTGACCTACGGCGTGCGTTACGACCGTAACGACATCGGCAACCGTCCGCTGTACAACGCCGCCGCGGCCCAGCCGCTGGTGGCCGGCAACCCGGCAACTGGCGCGCGCCAGTCGGGTGGCTTCGGTCTGGACAACACCCAGACCATCGACGGCACCGACCTGGTCCAGCCGCGCTTCGGCTTCAACTACCGCTTCGACAAGTCGCCGCGTCCAACCCAGCTGCGCGGCGGTTTCGGCCTGTTCCAGGGTGCGGCTGCCGCCGTCTGGATGTCGAACCCGTTCTCGAACTCGGGCGTGGCTACCGCGACCATCAGCTGCTCGGGCACCGGCGCAACCCGCTGCCCGACCACCGGTGGCCTGTTCAGCGCCAATCCGGATGCCCAGCCGAACGTGTCGGGCGCCGTGCCTGCCGCCAACGTCGACTTCCTGGATCCGGGCTTCCGCCAGCCGGCGATCTGGAAGACCAACCTGGCCTTCGACACCGAACTGCCATGGGGCGGCCTGGTGTTCGGTGGTGAGCTGCTGTACACCAAGAACAAGCACGGCATCTACTACGAGCACCTGAACCTGGGCGCTCCGACCGCGATCGGCGCAGCCGACGGCCGTCAGCTGTTCTGGAATGCGGCCGGCCTGGCGCAGTCGAGCTACGGCGTGACGAACAACGCCGCGACCGTGATCAGCAACAGCGGCGCAACCAGCCGCGCGCTGAGCAACCGCAGCTTCAACAACGTGCTGGTGGCGCGCGATACCGACAAGGGCGACGCGAAAGTGATCACCATGTCGCTGTCGCAGCCGATGACGAAGGGCCTGGGCTGGTCGGTGTCGTACACCTACACCGACGCGACCGAAGTCTCGCCGCTGACCTCGTCGGTGTCGAACTCGAACTTCAACGGCCGTTCGGTGTTCAACCCGAACGAAGAAGTCGCCGCGACCTCGAGCTACGCCATCAAGAACCGCGTGAACGCGTTGCTGAACTTCCAGAAGAAGTTCTTCGACAACTACAACACCCGTTTCGGCGTGTTCTACGAAGGTCGTGAAGGCCGTCCGTACAGCTGGACGTTCAATAACGACATGAACGGCGACAACCTGGCCGGTAACGACCTGATGTACATCCCGACCGCGTTCGGTTCCGGCGAAGTCGTGTTCTACGGCGACACCGCGGCCAACCGCTCGAACGAGCAGCGCTTCTGGGACGTCGTCAACGCCAACAAGGGCCTGCATGGCGCCGCCGGTGGTGTCGTGAAGCGTAACAACAGCACCTCGGAATGGGTCAACACCTTCGACCTGCGCGTCAGCCAGGAAATTCCAGGCCTGTTCAAGCGCAACAAGGCGACCTTCACGCTCGACTTCATGAACTTCGGCAACCTGCTGAACAAGAAGTGGGGCCGTACCGAAGAAGTCGCGTTCCAGTCGAACGGTGGCCAGGCGCGCAGCTTCGTCGACTTCGCGGGTACCGATGCACAGGGCCGTTACGTCTACGTCGTGCGTAACGATGTCGAGCGTCAAGACCTGAAGCAGTCGAAGGGCGAGTCGCAGTGGGCGATCCAGGCAACCCTGAAGTACGAATTCTAAGCAAGCCGAATTAGTAGCATAGGTAGTCAAGTACGGCCGGTGGAAACACCGGCCGTTTTTTTTAGGCGCTGTGCGCGTTAATTCGTTTCTTTCCGACGGCAAGTTGCGCACTGGATGATTGCCGTCAGCAATTGCGCTGGCGTATGCAAAGCGCCGTCATCCAGGAAGCGCCGCCAGCCCGAATAGTTCACCAGGTAGCGACTGGCGATGCCATTGAAACGCTTGATCCAGGTCTTGAAGCGGGCGTGCCAGCCATTGACGTTATTCAGGTGGATCGCGCCGCGCGCCTTGATCCCGGCGCGCAGATTGACCGCCTCGTGCGCGATACCGGCGTCGGCGGCAAAGGCCCGGTAAGCGGCCGCCGAATCGCTGATCAGCACCGCGTCCGGCGCCAGCACCGGCCGCAGGCAGGCGATGAGCTTCACGGCGCTGACCGGCCCGCGGCCAGTATGAAAGTCCAGTGTCCGCCGGCCCCGGTCGCGTGCGACGAGCAGGCACTCGTGCTCGCGGCTGATGCCGCGCCGCGTCGCCACGCCGCCGCGCCGCCGCGCGGGACGCGTCAGGTGGCGCGAGCCCTTCTGCGATTCGAGCAGATAGGTTTCGTCCGCCTCGACCATGCCTTCAAGGCGATCTGGACGCTTGCGCGCCGCGCCCGGCACGAAACGGTGGCGCCAGCGGAAGCTGGTGCTGCGGTGCACGCCGACGAGCTCGGCTGCTGCGCGGACCGTGCGCGAGTCGAGCACGCATTGCAGGTACGGTAGCCAGGCGGCCTTCTTGCGCAGGCGCGCCAGCGGCGTGTTCGTCAGCGCATTGAAGCTGCGCCGGCAAGCCAGGCAGCGCCAGCGCTGCAGGCCGCTGGCCGCACCGCAACGATGGACACGCGGACATTGGCAATGCGGGCAGCATGGGGTGGCCGCCGCCTGGGCGATGAGGTGCAGGCACTCGCCAGGGTGAACGATCGCCGCGATCCAGGCGCGCAACCTGGCTACCTCGTCGGTATGCAGGTGCAGGGAGGTCAGCGCGGCAAATACTTCTTCGAAGACCAAGCCTTGCATCATTGCCACCTGATGAGTTAACTCGACAGTGGCTGAGACCGGCGCGAATCGGAAAGGTTCGCATAACTAACGCGAACAACGCCTTTTTTTACTGTCAAAAGGAAGAGACCAGCTGCTGTAAGGATTTCCTGCGCACAAGCGGCGTGGGATAATGTTGGCTGTCGAGTTCGCTCGAACTCCGTTCTCCGGACCCGCTGTTCGCGCCGGTCCGCATCCATTAAAGGTGTTCCCATGATCGTTACGCGCCGCGCATGCGCCAGTCTTTCCACCCTCACCATGGCGCTGCTGCTGGCCGGCTGCGTCAGCGCGCCCCAGGGCCCGGTCACCCTCAATCTCGTGTCGCTCAACGACTTCCACGGCAACCTCGAACCTAGCCGCTACGTGCTGAAGCACGCCGACGGCAAGGAAGAAGTCATGCGCGCCGGCGGCGCCGAGGCGGTGGCCGCCGCGCTGCAAGCCTGGCGCAAGGAAGACAAGGACCTGCTGCTGGTCTCGACCGGGGACATCGTCGGCGCGAGCCCGGCGCTGTCCTCGCTGTGGGCCGACGAGCCGACCATCGAGGTGATGAATATGCTGAACCTGCGCGCCAGCGCGGTCGGCAACCATGAATTCGACGGCGGCCGCAAGGAACTGCTGCGCCAGCAGAACGGGGGCTGCGATTCGCCGTATCCGACCAAGGCCTGCAAGCTGACGCCGAACTTCGGCGGCGCCAGGTTCACCTACCTTGGCGCCAACGTGATCGACTCGGCCACCGGCAAGCCCGTGATCCCGGGCTTCAAGATCGAAGACGTGAAGGGTATCAAGGTCGGCCTGGTCGGCGTGGTGCTGAAGGACACGCCGAACATGGTGGTCGCGTCCGGCGTCGCCGGCCTGCGCTTCGGCGACGAGGCCGAGGCGATCAATGCCGCGCTGCCGGCGATGCGCGCGGCCGGCGCCCAGGTCATCGTGGCCCTGGTGCACCAGGGCGGCCGCACCGTGGAGTCGCCGCTGCAGGCGGGCTGCTCGCAGCTCAAGGGCGACATCGTCGACGTGGTGAAAAAGATCGACCCGGCGGTCAAGCTGGTGCTGACCGGCCATTCGCACCAGGGCTACCTGTGCGACGTCGATGGCCGCACCGTGACCCAGGCCGATACCGCCGGCCACCTCTTGACGCGCGTGTCGATGCAGGTCGAGCCGAAGACGGGGGCTGTCAGCAACCTCAAGGTGAATAACGTGGTGATGAAGCCGGGCGAGTATCCGCTTGATGCGAAGATGACGGCCTTCGTGGCGCAGGTGAAGGAGCGCAGCGAGCAGGCCTTGACGCGCCCGATCGCCAGGGTGGCGGGGGCGCCGGTGCTGCGCAGGACCAACGATGCCGGCGAGTCGGTGCTGGGCAATATGATCGCCGATGCGGCGCTCGACTCGGTGCGCGACCTCGGTGCGCAACTGGCCTTCATGAACAACGGCGGCATCCGCCGCGACCTCGAGGCCGGGCCCGACGGCACGGTCGCTTTCGGCCAGGCGCAGGTGGTCCTCCCATTCGGCAACACGACGGTCGTGATGGACTTGACCGGGGCCCAGATCCGCGCCCTGCTGGAACGCCAGTGGGCGGGCGGCGTCGATTCGAATTCGGCGGTGCTGCAGGTTTCGGAGGGCTTGAGCTATGCCTGGGATCCGAAGCGTCCGGCGGGCAGCCGCCTGGTGCCGGGCAGCCTCAAGCTGAATGGCAAGGAGATGCAGGACGGCGCCACCTACCGCATCGCCACCAACAACTTCCTGGCCGAAGGCAGCGACGGCTATCCCGAATTCGCCAAGGGCACGGCGCGCGTCGACACCGGCATGCGCGATCTGGACGGCTTCATCGCCTACCTCAAGAAGATCGAAGGGCAGGGCGCCATGGCGCCGGCTGCACCACGCATCCAGAAGATCAAGTAATCCCGCAGCACTGTATTGGACAAGGAATCACCATGAAAAAACTCGCATGCGTGCTGGCGCTGACCGGCGTCTTCACATCGGTGGCCGCGCCCCACGCCGCCGCCTGGGGCCGCGACGGCCACCGCGCCATCGGCGCGATCGCCGACCGGCTGCTCAAGGGCAGCAACGCCCAGAAGGAAATCGCCCAGCTCTTGCTGCCGGGCGAATCGCTGGCCTCGGTCGCCAACTGGGCCGACTGCGTGAAGGGCACCTACTGCGGCCCGCAGACGCCGGAGATGGTCGAGTACGTGGCCGGCAATCCACGCCACAGCGAATACCACTACACCAATGTGCCGTTCCAGCTGGACCACTACCATGAGCATGGCGTGGGCACGAGCGACGTCGACATCGTGCAGACACTGGAGCAGTGCATCGCCGTCTTGCAAGGCAAGCTTGATCCGGCGCTGAACCCGCACAAGTTCACCAAGCGCCAGGCGCTGATCCTCTTGGCCCACTTTGCCGGCGACATCCACCAGCCGCTGCACGTGGGTTCGGCTTTCGTTTCCAGGGACGGCCGGTTCGTGGTGCCGAAAAACCGCGCCGAGATCGACGAGACCCTGGTCTTCGATTCGCGCGGCGGCAACAACCTGCTGCTGGATAACGAGCGCCTGTCGGCCTTGTCGTCGGGCGTGATTCCGGCAGGCGAACCGGTGGTGGTCAAGGAAGGAGTGCCTTCGGCGCTGACCAAGCCGTTCCACTCCTACTGGGACAGCACCACGGTCGATTACGCCTTCCGCCGCATCAAGACCCGCACGCCGGAGCAGTTCGCCGACGTGGCCATCGCGAGCAAGCCCCATATCGCGCGCGCCAAGGGCGATGTCGCGACCTGGCCGGTGCAGTGGGTCGAGGACGGCCTGGTGTCGGCCAAGCTGGCCTACAAGGACGTGGTGCCGGGCAAGCTCACCCCGCAGACCAGCAAGAAGGGCGAGACGTATTACACCTTCGCGTTAGAGGTGCCGCAGAATTATCCGGTGCCAAGTTCCGAGATCGCCAAGACCCAGCTGGTCAAGGGGGGCTACAACCTGGCGGCGATGCTGCAGGCGATCTGGCCGTAATAACGGCGTGTGCGCCGCCCATCGCCGGACAGCTGCGGCGCACACGCATGTTCAAGAACCGGAAATATTGTTCAGGGTGTCCGTGCAAGCGCAATGTCTTGCCAGGCGTATCGGACAACTGCTTCACAGCATCAAAGAAGACGCCCTTCCAAAGCACGACAATGTTGTCGTGCCCCTTGATGAGTGCTTCGGTGCAGGACAGGTCGATGACCGCCACCGTCAGCGGCAAACCCAGTTTCCATGATGAGGCATGGGCTTCCTCGCCTAGTAACGCACGGTATCTTCATGGTGGCGGACAAACTCGGGCTCCTTGCAGGACTCGCCATTGAGCGAGACTTTGTCAGGCTCGACGATAAAGAGTTTCCCGACCAGCCGGGAGGCTTGCGTGTGGTCCGGCGCAGTGATATTCCAAGCATCCAGCATCCAGCATCCAGCATCCTGGTAATCGCCACGTTCCAAGGATATCGTCGTCCCCATGTGCAGTGACCCAGGCCAGGCCGGCGACCGTCATTGTCATGGCGTTGAACAGCCACTTCTCTCCTTCCGCATTCGAAGACGTGGGCCTGTACTGATGTGGAGATGGTCGTTTCCTCCCGCCTCACCGGCCCGGTATTCCTGTCCAACATAGCCATCCCGATCGGACTCGAAGATTTCCCATCTACCGGACGAGCGCCGAAATGCAGTTGAGTACCCTCAACGACCGATAGCCAGGGTCGATGGATCCGGCGCCGCTGACAATTGAATCGGGCGCACGTGCGTAGACTTGCCCCAGCCTCGGATAGAATCGCGTCAACCGACCAGATTCCGAGGCCAAATGCATCCCACCTTCCACGCCGCCATCGCGGCCGCATGCCTGATCCCCGCCGTCCACGCCAGCGCCCAGTCCACCGAGCCGGGTGGCTTGCCACTGTGGGAAGTCGGCGTGGGCGCCTTCGGCATCACTGCCCCGGCCTATCCTGGTGCGATCGAGCGCAATGACCGCATCCTGCCATTACCCTACCTGCTGTACCGCGGCGAAGTGCTGCGCGCCGACCAGTCGGGCATCGGAGCGCGCCTGTTTCGCTCCGACCGGCTCGAATTCGACGTGGGCCTGGCCGGTGCGCTGCCGTCCGACTCGGACGACGTCGATATCCGCGCCGGCATGCCCGACCTGGGCGCCCTGTTCGAATTCGGTCCGAGGTTGAAGATCCGGGTTGCGGACATCGACAGCACCAGCCGGTTACGCGCCGAACTGCCCCTGCGGGCGGTGATCGAAGCGCGCGGCGGGCTGCGGCGCCAGGGCTGGACCTTCGAACCCAAGCTGGCCTATGAAACGCGCGGCGAGCGCGGCTTGTGGAGCGTGGAAGGGAATGTGTCGGTCGTGTTCGGCGACAAGCGCATCAACCGCTACTTCTACGAGGTGCAGCCGCAGTATGCCAACGCGTCGCGCGCCGCCTACGGGGCCGATGCCGGCCTGATGCTGACCCGCGTCGGCCTGTTCGCCACCCGCCAGCTCAATCCCGATGTGCGGCTGTTCGGCTTCGTGCGTGTCGAGTCGTATGCCGGCGGCGCCAACCGCGACAGCCCGCTGCACCTCAAGAATACCGGCACCTCGGCCGGCATCGGCTTCGCCTGGACGCTGGCGCGGTCAAGCCGGCGTGCGGCCGGCTACGAGCCGATCGATCCGGTCACGCCATAAAAAACGCCGGGACCAGCCCGGCGTGAAGAGGAGACAAGCTGTTCGCGTCAGGCGGCCTGGCGCATCGTCAGCGCCGGGCGGGCGGCGCCCTCGAGGGATGGGCGGCCCGCTCGGGCACCGTCCTCGAAGCGGAAGGTCGACACCAGCTGCGCCAGTAACTGCGCCTGCTCGCGCATGGATGTCGATGCGGCCGCCGCTTCTTCCACCAGCGCCGCGTTCTGCTGCGTCACCTGGTCCATTTGCGCGATCGCCTGGTTCACCTGTTCGATGCCGGCCGACTGCTCCTGGCTGGCCATGGCGATGCCCGACATGATCGCCGTGACGCGGCCGATGCTGTCCACGATTTCCTGCATGGTCGCGCCGGCGTCCGACACCAGGCGGCTGCCTTCCTCGACCTTGGCGCTCGAGTCGCCGATCAGCGTCTTGATCTCCTTGGCCGCCGCCGCCGAACGCTGCGCCAGGTTGCGCACTTCGCTCGCCACCACCGCGAAGCCGCGGCCCTGTTCGCCGGCGCGCGCCGCTTCCACCGCCGCGTTCAGCGCCAGGATATTGGTCTGGAAGGCGATGCCGTCGATAACGCCGATGATGTCCGAGATCCTTTTCGATGAGTCGGTGATCGCGTCCATGGTCTGCACCACGCGGCCGACGGTCTCTCCACCGCGGCCTGCCACTTGCGATGCGGTCTGCGCCAGCGCATTGGCTTCGCGCGCGTTATCGGCGTTCTGCTTCACGGTCGAGGTCAGCTCTTCCATCGACGAAGCCGTTTCTTCCAGCGCGCCGGCCTGCTGCTCGGTGCGCGAAGACAGTTCGAGGTTGCCGGCCGAGATCTGGTCGGCCGCTTCGACGATGGTTTCGGTGCCACGCCGCACCTGGCCGACGATGCCCACCAGCTTGTCGTTCATGTCTTTTAGCGCGCCCATCAGTACGCCGGTTTCATTCGTGCCCTGGGCAACGATGCGGCTGCTCAGGTCGCCAGTGGCGACGGTCTGGGCGACCGCCACGGCCTGTTCCAGCGGGCCGGTGATGCGGCGGCCGATCCACCATGCGAAGACGGCGCCACCCAGCAGGGCGGCCGCGGCCAAGCCCAGCTGCAAGCGCAGATTGGCCGCGAAACCGTCGTCGATCTCGGCCGCATCGCTGGCGACGACACCTTGCTGGTATTCGACGATCGCGCGCAGGCTCCCGACATACGCCTCTACCCGGGGCAGCATATCGGCGGCGAGGAATGCATCGACCCCCGCCATGTCGCCGGCGGCCTTCTTCGCGAGCACGCTCTTGCGCGCGGCGCGGTAGCCTTCACGCTGCTCGTCGACCTTGGCGAACAAGGCCATCGCGGCCGGATCGCCGGACAGGTTCTCGACCAGGCCTTTGTGCAAGACGTCCGAGCGCTTGGACGAGGTGCTGATACCATCCAGGAAGTATTTTTCGTCTGCAGCGTCGGACATCTTGATGGCGGCGATCGTGCGCGCCGCATTGGTCTCGATGATGGCCTGCCATTCCTGCAGCATCGACAGGCGTTCCATGCTCTGACCGGTCAGCTTGTCGGTCAGATCTTCCGCCTTTTCCATCTGGACCAGGCCGATGCCGATCAGGAGCAGCATTGCGGCCAGCAGGGTCGCGAAGCCGGTGAAAAGCAGGCTGCGCAGCTTAATATTCTCAATTGCCATTGGTTCCTCTAGGTTTTACGATGCACTTGTCCGTGCGTTGCCGTAAGGAAAGTCAGTATTTTCGCAGAGTTGAGAGGTGCTGCCGAACCTGATTCGACGATTGATGAGAAATCGAACGCGATGCGTGGCGGAATCATCACGTCCAATATCAATCAGTTGATCTATGTGCGGCGTTGCGCGCAAGAAGGTGCCCGCAGAGCCTGAGAAGGACGAGAGCCTGCCCGCGGACGCGGGCAGGCGAGCCGCGTCTAGCGCGACTTGACGAAGGGCTTGCCCAGCGCCTTCGGCGCCACCGACTTGGCCATCAGGCCGGCCAGCACGACCACGGTGACGATGTACGGGATCATCTGGATCAGCGAACCCGGGATGCGGCCCACGACCGGCAGGTCGACGCCTTCGATCTGGATCTGCACGGCGGCGAAGAAGCCGAACATCATGCAGCCCAGCACCGTGTGCAGCGGACGCCAGTTGCCGAACACCAGGGCGGTCAGCGCCAGGTAGCCGGCGCCGGCCGACATGTCGCGCAAGAAGAAGCCGCTCTGGACGATCGACAGGTAGGCGCCCGAGAACGAGCACAGCACGCCGGCGATGATCATTGCCGTGTAGCGCGTGCGCTGGACCGAGATGCCGGCGGCGTCGGCCGCGTGCGGGTTTTCTCCGCAGGCGCGCAGGCGCAGGCCGAAGCGGCTGTGGAACAGCACCCAGTGCACGATCGGCAGCAGCGCGAACGCAAAATACACCAGCGGCGAATGGCCGCCGATCAGGCGCGTCCAGAACCAGCCGAGGCCCGGGATGTCGGCCACCAGGTCCGAGCCCGGCAGCACCACCGCCGACAGGCGCGCCTCACCCAGGTCGGGCGTGCGCCCGCCTTGCTGGAAGAAGTACTGGGCCACGACAAAAGTCAGGCCGCTCATGGCGATATTGATGGCGATGCCAGCCACCAGCTGGTTGCCCTTTTGCGTGATCGACACGAACGCCTGGACCAGGGCCAGCGCGCAGGACGCGAGGATGCCGGCGGCGATGCCGATCCACGGGTCCTGGTAGGTGTAGGCGACGCCGGCCGAAACGAAGGCCGAGGCCAGGATCTTGCCCTCGAGGCCGATGTCGACCACGCCGCTGCGCTCGGCGAACAGGCCGGCCATGGCCGCGAAGATCAGCACCGGCGCATTGCGGATGGTCGAGACGACGATACTGGCGAACTGGAAGTCTTCCATGGCTTATCCCTTGCTGCTACGAGTGGCGTTGATCAGTTTCAGCAGCGCCGGTCCATACATGTTTTCCATGGCGCCGCAGAACAGGATGATCAGGCCCTGGATGAAAATGAAGGTCTCTTGCGGGATGTTCGGTTTTTCCAGCGACAGGTCGAAACCGCCCTGGATCAGCGCGCCGAACAGCACCGACGACAGCAGGATGCCGACCGGATGCTGGCGGCCCATCAGCGCGATCGCGATGCCGATGAAGCCGGCGCCGGCCGGGAAATTCAGGCTCAGGTAATGGGTCGAGCCGAGGATCGAGTTCACCGCCGCCAGGCCGGCGAGGGCGCCCGAGATCAGCATCGCGACGATGATGGTGCGGCTGATGCGCACGCCGGCATAGTGGGCGGCGTGGGCATTCAGGCCGGTCGCCTGCAGCTTGTAGCCCCAGCTCGAACGCGACACCGCGACCCAGTACACGACCAGTGCAACGAGCGCCAGGATGAAGGCCAGGTTCAATGGGGTATTCTCGCCGAAGAACGGCAGCCAGGTCGACAGCTGCGGGATCGCGGCGGCATCCGAGAACACGCGGCTGGCCGGGTTCTGGTCGCCCTCGGGGATCATGTACTTGACGATGATGAAGTTCATCAGGCCGGCGGCGATGAAGTTGAACATGATGGTCGTGACCACCACGTGGCTGCCGCGTCTGGCCTGCAGGTAGCCGGGCAGGAAGGCCCAGGCCGCGCCGAACAGCGCGCTGGCGACGATCGCCAGCGGGATCAGCAGCCAGGCCGATAGACTGGCGTCGAACGCCAGCATGGCCAGGGTCAGGCCCAGGCCGCCCAGGTACATCTGGCCCTCGGCGCCGATGTTGAACAGGCCCGCCTTCATCGCGATCGACACGGCCAGGCCGGTGAAGACAAAAGTAGAGGCGTAGAACAGCGTGTAGCTCAAGCCTTCCGGATTGATCACGGCGCTGTTGACGAGGATCTGCAGCGATTCGATCGGGCTCTCGCCCAGCAGGTGGATGACCAGCGCGGCGACCAGCAGCGCGGACAGCAGGTTCAGGACCGGCAGGACAAAGCCCGAGGCCCAGCGTGGAAGTTCAGTCGTTTTCATGATTTGTGCATCCCGCCCATCAGGAGGCCGATGCGGGTGGTGTCGAATTCGTCAATATGGAGTTCGCCGGTGACGCGGCCGCCCGACATCACGACGATGCGGTCGGCCAGCGCGCGCACTTCTTCCAGCTCGGTCGACACCAAGAGGATCGCCACGCCTTCGTCGCGCAGGCGCAGCAGCTGGGTGTGGATGCTTTCGATGGTGCCGATGTCGACTCCGCGGGTCGGCTGGCCGACCAGCATCAGCTTCGGCGCGCTGGATACTTCGCGCGCGATCACGACCTTCTGCTGGTTGCCGCCGGATAGCAGGCCGATGCGCACATTGGGGTCTTTCGGACGCACGTCGAATTGCTCGAGCAAGTGAGCGCAGCGCTTGGCGATGGCGTCGAAGTCGAACAGGCCGACGCCGCGGGTGACACGGTCCTGGTAGCCGAACACGGTGTTCTGCATGACCGAGAAATCCTTGATCACGCCGTCGCGCAGGCGGTCTTCCGGCACGTGGCCGATGCCGAGGTCGCGAAACGCCGCGGGCAGGCCGTCGGCGTTCGCGCGGCCGGCGAAGGGCAGGGCCTTGCCTTCCATCGTCACGTTGCCCGAGGTCGGCAGGCGCATGCCGGACAGGATTTCCATCAGCTCGCTCTGGCCATTGCCCGAGACGCCGGCAATCGCCACGATCTCGCCTGCGCGCACGTTCAGGGAGATGTCGGCCAGCAGCTGGACGCCGTTCGCGTCCTTCAGTTGCAGGTGTTCGACCTGCAGCACCGGCGCCCCGGGAGCGTGCGGCTTGCGCGGCAGGTTGCCCTCGATCGGGCGCCCCACCATCATGTTGGCGAGTTGTTCCTTCGAGGTGTCGCGCGTGGCGACGGCGCCGGCCACACGGCCCGCGCGCATCACGGTCACCTGGTCGGTAATCTCCATGATCTCGCCCAGCTTGTGGGTGATCAGGATGATGGTCTTGCCCTGTTCCTTGAATAGTCGCAGGATGTCGAACAGCGACGCGATCTCTTGCGAGGTCAGCACCGCGGTCGGCTCGTCCAGGATCAGGATCTCGGCGCTGCGGTAGATCTGCTTGAGGATCTCGACGCGCTGCTGGGCGCCGACCGACAGGGTCGAGATGACCGCCAGCGGATCGACGTCGAGGTGGTAGCGGGTGCAGATCTCGCGCAGCTTGGCCTCGGTCTCGACGCGTTTCTTCGAGAGCTTGAAGCCGCCTTCGGTGCCGAGCATCACGTTATCGAGCACGGTCATGTTCTCGACCAGCATGAAGTGCTGGTGGACCATGCCGATGCCCAGGTCGATCGCTTCCAGGCTGGAGCGGATCCTTTGCTCGGCGCCGTTGATGACGAGCTGTCCGCTGTCGGCGTGGTAGTAGCCGTACAGGATGCTCATCAGGGTGGATTTGCCCGCGCCATTTTCGCCGATCACGCCATGGATCGAGCCCTTGGCGATCGAGAAGCTGACTTCGGCGTTCGCCTGCACGGGCCCGAAGGCCTTGCTGATGTTGCGAAATTCTACGGCTGGCTGCATTGCGATCTGTCGTAAATATATGTGTGCTTATCATTCAAAAGCGCGCCGGGCCGGTGGGAGCCGGCGCGGCGCGCTTCGAATGGAAATAAAAAGATCAGACCGGGCAGCTGCTGCCTGCGCGGTAATCGATGACCTTGATCTTGCCGTTGATGATGTCGGTGCGCACGGCGTTGACGCGCTTTTCGATCTCTGGCGTGACGACCTTGCGGTTGTCCTTGTCCAGTACCCAGTCCACGCCGCCTTCCTTCAGGCCCTTGTAGTGCACGCCCGATTTCCAGGTGCCGTTCTTGACGCCCATGAAGGAGTCGTACACGGCCACGTCGACGCGCTTGACCATCGAGGTCAGCATGGTGCCCGGATGCAGGTAGTTCTGGTTCGAATCGACGCCGACCGCCAGCTTGCCCTGCTCCTTGGCCGCCTGCAGCGTGCCCATGCCGCTGCCGCCGGCCACCGCGAACACGACGTCGACGCCGCGCGCGAACTGGGCGCGCGCCAGTTCGCCGCCCTTGGCGGGATCGTTCCAGGCGGCGGCGGTGGTGCCGACCATGTTCTGGACGATTTCTGCCTTCGGCGCCTGCGCCTTGGCGCCCTGGCTGTAGCCGCAGGCGAAGGCGCGGATCAGCGGGATGTCCATGCCGCCCACGAAGCCGAGCTTCTTGGACTTGGAGGCCATCGCGGCGGCCACGCCGACCAGGTAGGAGCCTTCCTGTTCCTTGAACATCACCGATTCGATGTTCGCGCCTTGCGCGACGCTGTCGATCAGCACGAAGCGCACGTTCGGGAATTCACGGGCGACTTTTTGCACGGCCTGGGTTTGCGAGAAACCGATGGCGGCGATCATGTCGACCTTCTTGCGCGCCAGCCCGCGCATGACCTGCTCGGCCTGGGTATCGCTATTGGCCTGGACTTCGAACACCTTGACGCCGGTCTCTTTCGAGAAGCGCTGCAGGCCCTCGAAGGCCGACTGGTTGAACGACTTGTCGAATTTGCCGCCCGCATCGTAGACCATGCCGAGCTTCGGCTGCGCGATCGGACCTGCTGCCGGCGCGGCCATGGCACTGCCGGCGACGCACAGCGCCGCGATGGTGATGCTGAGTTGCTTAAATTTCATCAATGGGCTCCTGGAATAGCGGTATTGTACCCGCGGCGTGTCGTCCGATGGGTAAGGGCTGCGCAAGTTGCGACCTCGAGCGGTATGGCGGGAGAAGACACTACGCGCTGCGCGATTGTGTCAGCCCGGCGATCCGCTGGGGGTGACGATTTGTTTCTGGCGACTATTTTCTCAGCAGATGGGCTTCTATGTAGCACGGCCACAACGGGCTGCGAGGGTCGATTTGGCTGACGTCGGGTCGAATTTAGCAATAATATGAGCAAACTCACGCCATCTCAGCGCAAGCTGTCGAATATGCATCAACCTACAAGTTGATGACAAATACGATTTTACTAGCCAATTTATTCGTTGGAAATATAACTGCTGACAACTTTCAGCAATTATTTTGTCGCGAGGACAAAGTCGGCCGCTGTGGGAACCGCCTCGGCGGGCGGTTCGGCACTGGCCACGGCGTCGGCCACGGCCGCCGCCGCCGCCGGCGTCACCGGCTGGTTGAACTGGCGCGTGAGGAAACCGGCGATCAGGTCCTGGGTCGCCTGCAGATAGGGGATGTTCATGTGGTCGGAGTCGGGAACGATGTCGTCCGCCACCAACTGGCCCAGCTTGGCCACCAGCAGGTCGGTGTGCGTATGCGGCACCACGTCGTCGCTCGACGCGCGCAGCACATAGGTCGGCGCCTTGAGCGAGGGCGCGTACTTGATCGACTCGAAACGGTGCTGCAGCAGGTATTCGATCGGCATCACGCGAAAGCGCCGCTTGGCGATCGCCAGGATCGAATCGTAGGGCGTGATCAAGACCACCGAGTGGGCCGGACGCTCCTTGGCGACCTGCACCGCGACGCCGGAACCCAGGCTGCGGCCGATCACGGCGATACGGTGCGGATCGACCTGGCCGCGGGTGGCAAGCCAATCGTACAGCAGGCAACCGTCTTCGATCATGTGGATTTCGGCCGGCACGCCCTGCGACTCGCCATAGCCGCGGTAATTCATGGCCAGCACGGTCATGTTGGGAAACAGCTTGCCGGCGTCGCGCACGACCCAGGACACTTCTTCGGAACGGCCGCCGAAATACAGCACCGCCGGGCGCGGACCTGGGATGGTGGGCGTCATCAGCCAGCCGGAAAGGCGGGTGCCGTCAGCGGCGCGCAAGACCACGGGGCGGGTGCGGTGACCGCTGCTGCGCGGGCTTTGCACCTCGCGCTCGAGCGTCGGGTTGAAGACCAGGCGGCGCTGGTTGGCGGCCACGGCAGCTGTCAGGCCCAGCCACAGCACGCTGGCAAAGCCCGTGATCCCCGCCGCCATCTTCTTCGACATATCCATGACCGACAGTCTACGCCAGCTGCTGAGTTTTGTTTGTGTGACACCTCGCTCTGCCGACTCGCCCATGCGGGACGGGTTAAAAGGTTGTTTTAAGCCAACATCGAACCGGTCCTGTCAGGCCGTGCGCGGTGTGTGCGTTTGCGGTTACGATAGAGGCTCGTTGATCACCATCCCGGAGACGCCGTGCATTACCTGTTGACGTATGACCTCGCCCCCGACTACCTCGAACGTCGCGCAGAGTTTCGCGACGCGCACCTGAAGCTGGCCTGGGAGGCGCAGGAACGCGGCGAACTGGTCCTGGCCGGCGCGCTGGCCGAGCCGGCCGATCATGCGGTGCTGGTGTTCGATTGCGAGACGGCCGAAGCGGTGCAGCTGTTCGCGGCGCGAGACCCGTACGTTACCCACGGCCTGGTACGCGCCTTCCACGTGCGCCAGTGGAATACGGTCATCGGCGACCTGGCCAGCAACCCGGTACGGCCGGGCTGAATCTTTACGCGGCCTTGCCGGATTAACACACCACATGGAGTAAGATCCTCGGCTTGTCGAATCTTGCCGGGGAATCCATGCAATCTGCTATCAATCTGTGGCCGCTGCTCGGCGTGGTCGTCGTCGTCGCCGGTTTTTTGCTGCGGGCCAACCCTGTGCTGGTCGCCGTGGCCGCCTGCGGCGTCACCGGCGTGGCGGCCGCCATGCCCGTCATCACCCTGCTCGAGTCGCTCGGCAGCGCCTTCGTCAAGACGCGCAACCTGCCGTTGATCCTGTTGTTGCCGCTGGCGGCGATCGGCCTGCTCGAACGCTTCGGCCTGCGCGAACAGGCGCAATCCGTGATCGCCAGGGTGCGCTCGGCCACCGCCGGGCGCCTGCTCATCGTCTACCTGTTCGCGCGCGAAAGCACGGCCGCGATGGGCCTGACCAGCCTGGGCGGCCACCCGACGATGGTGCGGCCGCTGGTCGCGCCGATGGCCGAGGCGGCGGCCGAAACGCAGCACGGCGGCCTGCCCGAGCGCGTGCGCCACCGCATCCGCGCCATGTCGGCCGCCACGGATAATATCGGCCTGTTCTTCGGCGAAGACATCTTTGTCGCCTTCGGCGCCATCGTCCTGATGCACACCATCCTGCAGGCCGAGGGCATCGAGGTCAATCCGCTGCACATCGCGCTGTGGGGCATCCCGACCGCGATCACGGCCTTCGTGATCCATGCCTGGAACCTGCGCCGCCTGGACGCCGAGATCGAGCGCGAAGTCCAGGCCGAGGTCAAGCTGAAAGCGGCTGCCGCGAAGGATGCGCCATGACCCTCACCATCGAACATTTCTACATCCTGGTCGGGCTGCTGTTGTCGGCCGTGGCCATCATGAACCTGGTGGACCGCAGCAATCCACGCCGCTACACCACCGCGCTGTTCTGGGGCCTGTATGCCTTGCTTTACCTGGCCGGCGAGCGCATGGCGCCGGCCTGGGTGGGCGCCCTGATGATCGGCATGGCGCTGCTGGCCGGCTTCGGCGGGGTCAAAGCCGGCGCGCCGAAGACACTGGGCCCGGAACAGCGCCGCGCCAGTGTCGCCCGCCTGGGCAACCGCATTTTCATCCCGGCGCTGCTGCTGCCGCTGGTGACCGTGATCGGCGCCACCGTGTTGAAGGATGTCCGGTTAGCGGGGTCGCCGCTGCTCGACCCGGCCCACCTGACCCTGGTCAGCATGGGTTGCGGCGCCGTCGTGGCCCTGGTCGCCGCCTGCTGGCTGACGCGCGCCACGCCGCTGCAGGGCGTGCGCGAGGCGCGGCGCCTGGTCGACGCCATGAGCTGGGCGGTGGTGCTGCCGCACATCCTGGCGGTGCTAGGACTGCTGTTCTCGGAAGCCGGCGTCGGCAAGGCGGTGGCGCACCTGACGACCACGTATATCGGCATGGATTCGCGCTTCGTGGCGGTGGCCGTGTACTGCGTCGGCATGGCGCTGTTTACGATCGTGATGGGCAACGGCTTCGCCGCCTTCCCGGTGATGGCGGGCGGCGTGGGCATTCCGGTCCTGATCGGAATGTATGGCGCCAACCCGGCCGTGATGGCGGCGATCGGCATGTTCAGCGCCTATTGCGGTACCCTGATGACACCGATGGCGGCCAACTTCAATATCGTGCCGGCGGCGCTGCTCGAGCTGCCCGACAAGAATGCGGTGATCCGCGCCCAGATACCGAGCGCGCTGCCGATCCTGACAGCGAATATCTTCCTGCTCTATTTTTTGATGAATCTGTGAGGCCGTGATGATCAAGACCGTACTGCTGACCGGCTTCGAGCCGTTCAATGGCGCCACCATCAACCCCGCCTGGGAAGCCGTACGGGCGCTCGAAGGCTGGGAAGGAGAACACTTCCGGGTCGAGGTGCGCCAGTTGCCCTGCGTGTTCGGGCAGGCGATCGAAGACCTTGTGGCCATGGTCGACGAACTGCATCCCGACGTCGTGATCGCCGTCGGCCAGGCCGGCGGCCGGCCCGACATCTCGATCGAGCGGGTGGCGATCAACGTCGACGACGCCTCGATTCTCGACAATGGCGGCCAGCAGCCGGTGGATGCGGCGATCGCGGTCGATGGCCCCGCGGCCTATTTTTCGACGCTGCCGGTCAAGGCGATCGTGCGCGCGCTGCGCGACCGGGGACTGGCGGCCGGCGTGTCGCAGACCGCAGGCACCTTCGTGTGCAACCACGTGTTCTATGGCCTGATGCACCATGCGGCGCGCCAGCCGCAGCCGCAGCCCGTCAAGGCCGGTTTCATCCACGTGCCCTTCCTGCCGGAGCAAGCGGCCGCGCGGCCGGATGCGCCGCCATCGATGGCGCTGGAAGACATCATTGCCGGCATCAAGCTGGCGGTGGAGACGACCGTGAACGTCGACCTGGACGTGCGCGAAGTGGGCGGAGCCACGCACTAGGCCACAGGCCGAATCGCACCTGCCGTTTGTGGGTACGATAAATCTGACAAAGGAAGAGTCCATCGGCTGGCACCATTGCTGAGCACTTGGTGAATAAAATACGTTCACTGCGTGTCAAGCGAGAGATGATGAAGGCCTGGGCGGTAAATACATCAAGAAAGCTGCGGGAAGGAAGCTACTGCGGACGATGCAGTGCCCACAGCGGACTGCGCAAGCATGTGCGCAGCCAGACCTGCAATGGTCATCCTCCAGGGACGGGAAGCGCCGAACTGGAGGTGACCTGCCGACGCATTCGTCGCCAGCAGATCGCGTAGCGCCCTTCGCCACTGACCGCGAACGAGGTGCTCATTGCGCCGACCAGGGCCACCATCTCGGCTGAACCGGCCAGCGCCAGCAATACGTCGCCGCGATCGACACGGCCTTGTGCAAGCAGCCCGCCCGATCCGCCAGTTCGGTCGCCGTCGCGTCGCGTTCGAGCGCCGTCCGGGTCAACTGGGCGATGAACGTCGCGTCATCCAGCCCGGCCGACGGTTTCATCACCAGCGATGAACCGTCGGCGATGTCGGCCAGCGACACGCCGCCTTCGGAGCGCTTGATCCGACGTCATACCAATACCGAGGCAACAGGCCTTCAACTGACTGGAATCATGCTGGCGCCAGCGATTCGAGCACTTCAACGCAGCTTGATATGGCTGACCGCCTTCTCATCGCGCACGACGAATGCCGCATCCTCGAAACTCGGCGGTCCGAAGCGGCCCCGTGCATCGCGGCTGAAGGCGTAGCGCTCTTTGGGGATGCCCAGCACGTTGCGATCGAGTTCCCCGTTATCGTTCTCGTCCTGGTACGACAGCACGGCCCAGTTGCCGGGCGGCACATTGTCGACGGTCACGACCGTTTCGCCTTGCAGCGCCCGGGCCGACGCCGAATGCGGGCAATCCTTCAGGAAGGTCGCCTTGTCGCAGATGGCGACGCGCACCATGCCTTTGGGAGGGCTCGTGACGCCCTGGACCCTGACTTCGATCGACGCGGCCGAAGCGAGGCTGGCCGCGCCTGCGCCCGCTGCCAGGATGAGGATACGGCCCAGGGTACGATGAATCGACTGCATGAAAACTCCATAGATTAAGGGTGAATCGTGTTTGACCATCCGTATGGTGCTGCTGCGCAACCGTGCGGAGGCCTCGTCGTGATAGGCTGTGGACATCCTGTTTCCGTGTTCCCGAACCCACTATCATGCTTGCCAATGCGCTCATCGTCCTTGCCACCATTGCGTTCATGGAAGTATTTTCCATCGTCGCGCACAAGTACGTGATGCACGGCTTCGGGTGGGGCTGGCACCGCTCGCATCACGAGCCGCGCACCGGCTGGTTCGAGAAGAACGACCTGTACGCCGTAGTATTCGCCGGCGTCGCCATCGCCCTGATCTGGTACGGCACGCGCGGTTATCACCCGCTCGAATGGATCGGCGCTGGCATGACTGCCTACGGCGGCCTGTACTTCATCGCCCACGACGGCCTGGTGCACCAGCGCTGGCCGTTCCGCTATGTGCCGCGCAGCGGCTACCTCAAGCGGCTGTACCAGGCCCACCGCATGCACCATGCGGTGGAAGGCAAGGAGGGCACCGTGTCGTTCGGCTTCCTGTACGCGCCGCCGGTCGCCAAGCTCAAACGCCAGTTGCAGGCGCAGCATGGTCAGGTGCGCCGTCCGCGCGGCCAGGACGCAGCCACAGATCGCGCCGCCGCGGCCGCGCCGTCGCTGCCCGAGCAGGGCTGAGGCGCGACGCCAGCGCCTGGGCCCCACCCAGGGCCAGCAGGCGCAGCTTGGCCGCCTTCGAGGTGCCCACCCGTTCGTCCCAGGCGCGCGCGCCGCGCCGCTTTACTTCGATCCCGATCTGGCGATACACATTGCGCGCGGTGGCGATCGCCCAGGCCGAGCGCAGGGGCAGGGCGGCGATGCCCAGCGTGGCCGATTCGTAATACGGTTCGGCATGGTCGACCAGGCGCGCAGCGACCGTGGCCAGGGCCTCGCGGTGGCGCGGCAGGGCCACGTGGTCGGGCGGGATGCCGGCTTCCAGCAGCCACTCGGCCGGCACGTAGCAGCGGCCGATTTTCGCATCGTCGATGATGTCGCGCGCGATGTTCGTCAGCTGGAAAGCCAGCCCCAGGTCGCAGGCGCGATCAAGCACCAGCTCGTCGCGCGCGCCCATGATCGAGGCCATCATCAGGCCGACCACGCCGGCCACGTGGTAACAGTAGCGCATGGTGTCGTCGATGGTGCGGTAGCGCGCCTCGCCCACGTCCATCGCGAAGCCGGCCAGGTGGTCGAAGGCATAGCGCGGCGCGATCGCGTGGCCGAGCGCCACTTCCTGGAAGGCGGCGAAGGCCGGCACGCGCATCGACTCGCCCGCATAGGCGCGCCGGGTGTCGTCGTACAGGCGATCGAGCTCGAAGGTGGCGCCGAAGGCGCTCGGCGTGGCGGCGGCGAAGCCCAGCTCCTGGCCGTCGACCACGTCGTCGCAGTGGCGGCACCAGGCGTACAGCATCAATACGCTGCGCCGGGTGGCGGGCGGGAACAGCCGGGCGGCCGCCGCGAAGCTCTTGGAGCCCACCTCGATGGTCTGGGTCGCGTGCTGCATCAGGTCGGCGCCGGCGTGGGCGCCGGTGTTCATGGTCATGCGAGGACTCCTTCCAGCATCAGGCCGGCGGTCGCCTTGGCCGAGCCGATCACGCCCGGCACGCCGGCGCCGGGATGGGTGCCGGCGCCGACCAGGTACAGGTTGGGCACTTCGGCGTCGCGGTTGTGTGGGCGGAACCAGGCGCTTTGCGTCAGGATCGGCTCAAGCGAGAACGCCGAACCCAGGTGGGCATTGAGTTCGCTGCGGAAGTCGTTCGGCGTGAAGATGCGGCTGGTCACCAGCTGGCTGCGCAGCCCCGGCATATAGCGCTGCTCGAGATAGTCGAAGATACGGTCGCGGTAGCGCGGGCCTTCGGTCTCCCAGTCGATCGGCGCATTGCCCAGGTGCGGCACCGGGGCCAGCACGTAGTGACTGCCGCAGCCGGGCGGCGCCAGCGAGGGATCGGTGACGCAGGGCGCGTGCAGGTACAGCGAGAAATCGTCGGCCAGCTTGTCGCCGTTAAAGATATCCTTGATCAGCTCGCGGTAGCGCGGGCCGAAGCAGACCGTGTGGTGCTGCAGCTGCTCGTGGTGCTTGTCGAGGCCGAAGTACAGCACGAACAGCGAATTGCTGAAGCGTTTCTTTTTCAGCGCCTCGCCCTGGCTGCTGCCGCGGCCGTGGTTTTTCAGCAGGTCGGCGTAGGTGTGCACGACGTCGGCGTTGGATGCGACCGCGTCGGCCATGAACCAGCGGCCGTCTTCCAGCCGCACGCCGCTGGCGAGGTTGCCGGCGGTCTCGATGCGCGCCACCGATGCGTTCAGTTCCAGCTTGCCGCCCATGTCCTCGAACAGGCGTACCAGGCCGCGTACCAGGGCGCCGGTGCCGCCGCGCGGGAACCACACGCCCCAGCGCCGCTCCAGCGCATGGATCAGGGTATAGATCGACGAGGTGGCGAACGGGTTGCCGCCCACCAGCAGCGAGTGGAACGAGAACGCCTGGCGCAGCTGCTCGTCCTTGACGAAGCGCGACACCATGCCGTACACGCTCTTCCAGGCTTCGAGGCGCGCCAGTTGCGGGCCGGCCTGGATCATGTCGCGGAACGAGAGGAAGGGCACGGCGCCCAGCTTCAGGTAGCCCTCGTCGAACACCGCCTTCGAATAGGCCAGGAAGCGCTGGTAGCCGGCCACGTCGGCTGGATTACGCGCATGGATCTGGCGGTCGAGCGCTTCCTGGTCGTTGGCGTAGTCGAAGTGGCTGCCGTCTTCCCAGCACAGGCGGTAAAAAGGCGCGACCGGCAGCATCTCGACATAGTCGCCCATCTTCTTGCCGCACAGCGTAAACAATTCCTCGATCGCCGATGGATCGGTGATGACGGTGGGACCGGCATCGAACACGAAGCCCTGGTCTTCATAGACGTAGGCCCGACCGCCCGGCTTGTCGCGTTTTTCGAGCAGCGTCGTGTGCATGCCGGCGGCCTGCAGCCGGATGGCCAGCGCCAGGCCGCCGAAGCCGGCGCCGATGACGACGGCGCGTTTCGGTTCGATTTTCATCTGGTTCATTCTGCGGTCCTGATTTGATAGGGGTGAGTCTTGCGGACGGCGTCGAAGGCTTCCATGACGGGTACCGGCGGCTTGCCGGTCAACAGGCGCGCCTTGTCGCCCAGATGCAGCCGGCCGGCGTAGAAGCGGGCGATCAGCGGCGCGGGCAGGCGATAGAAGCGCTGCATCACGCGCCAGCGGTGATCCGGGCTGCCGGCCAGGAACAGCATGCGGTTGAGCATGCGAAAGAAGCGCTGTTCATTCCAGGCGTGCCGCGCCTGGCCGCGGATGGCGGCGAACAGCGTCGGCGCCGACAGGTCGGGTAGCTGGGCGATGCGTTCGGCCAGGCGCACCGCGTGCGGCAGCGAGTAGCCGGTGGTCGAATGAAACAGGCCGGCGCGCAGGCCGACGCTGGGCTGGCCCTGCAATTCATCCCAGTAGCGCTCGAAGTCGCCCGCCAGCACGATCGGCAGCGAGCCCTGTTCTTCGCGCAGCACTTCGCGCACCCGCCAGCCGCGTCCCTGCACATAGCTGGCGATGTTGGCGCGCAGCCGCTCGGGTTCCCAGGCGGCGTTGTCGACATAATGCGTGTCTTCGACCAGCACGCGATCCGGCCCGAACGGCAGCAGGTAGACGAAACGGTAGCCGCCTTGCTGGGCCACGCCGGCATCCATGATCACCGGGGCCGACAAGCCATGGGGGGCAGAGAGCTGCATCTCCTGGCCGAGGAAGGTCTGGTAGCCGAGCGCGAGGTGGGTGCTGGCGCGCATGCCGCGACCGTCGATGACGGCGTGCGCCTGCAGGGTTTCGCCACTGGCCAGGCGCACGCTGGTGGGTGTCACCGCGTCGATCCACACGCCGGTGCGCAGCGCGGCGCCGAGCGCCGGCGTGACCACTTGCGCCAGGTCGTCCGAGGCGATGCTGGCGTAGGCGCCGTCCAGCGTACGGGTAAGTTCGGGAAACACCACGTCATAGCGCGGCCAGCGGTGCGTCACCAGCGGTGCGATCCAGTGCAGCTGCGCCGCATCGAGGTCGGTTTCATGGAAGGACCAGGTATGGTTGCCGCCCAGGCGCGTGCCCTGCTCGAGCACCAGGATGCGCAGATGCGGGCGCTCGGCGCGCAGGCGCCAGGCAATCAGGCTGTTGGCCAGGCCACCGCCGGCCAGGATCAGGTCGTAGTCGACCGCGTTGCGCTCACCCATGGCTGGCCATCCTGTGTGGCGCCGGTTGCAGGCCGAGCACGGCTTCGATGATGTCGGCCGCACGCGGCGCGCCGCCGGCTTCGCGGATCTGGTCGGCCAGCGGCGCCATGCGCGCCTTGAAGCGCGGTTCGTCCAGCAGACGGCGCAGCTTGCGCGACAGTTCGTTCACGCTGGCGAAACGGGGCGAAGCGCGCAGGCCGACGCCGGCATACTCGACGCGGGCGGCGGCGCCCGGATGGTCGAAGGCGATCGGCAGCGCCAGGATCGGCGTGCGGGTGGCGACGGCTTCCATCACGGTGTTGGCGCCGGCATGCGAGATGACGGCGTCGGCCCGCGCCAGCACGGCCAGCTGGGGCACGAAGGCGTGCACGCGGGTGTCGCCGATGGCTTCCAGCGCCCGCACCTGCGCTGCATCCAGCCCGCCGCAGTGGGCGACCAGCAGCTGCGCGCCCTGGCGCTGGCAGGCTTGCGCAATGCGCTTGAACAGGCCGAAGCGCTGGCTGACCAGTGTGCCGAGCGAGGCGTAGACGAAAGGCCGCTGGCTCGACACGGGCGGCAGCAGCGTCGCGAACTCCTGCGCGTCCAGGCCCGGTGCGACCGTGCCCGAGTGCAGCGGGCCGACATGGTGAAAATGCGGCGGCAGCGCGCGGCGGGGGAAGTCGAAGCCAGGCACGATCTGCGCGACCTGGGCCAGCGGCGACAGGCATTCGTGCAGTTTTCCGCGCGGGCTCAAACCGAGCTGCTCGGCCGCGGCGGCGATGGCGCGTTCGTGCGGCCGCATCATCCAGTCGTAGACCATGGTGCTGCCTTCGACGATCTTGAAGGCGCGCTCGCTGTCCTCATGCATGAAGGGCATCACGGGCAGCGGGATGCCCGGCTCGCGGTTGACCGGCAGCGCGCAGGCGACCGACACGAACGGCATGCCGAGGCTTTCGGCCACCAGGCCGCCGGCCGCTTCCATCTGGTCGGCGAGCAGGTAGTCGACCTGCAGTCCGCGCAAGGCGGCCGGCAGTTCGCGGCACAGCATCGTGGTGCTGGCCGCCATGTCGAGGATCACGCGGCGCAGGCCCAGCGGCGAGCCGGGATTGGCGACCCTGGCGAGCATCGCCGGCAGCGAGCCGACCGGATGGGTGTCGCTGCCGACCGCATGGAAGCCGATGCGTGCATCCTTGACGTAGTCGATGGCGTCGGGGCGGTGCACGAAGGTGATGCGGTGCCCGCGCGCGACCAGTTCGCGCGCCAGTACCGATAGCGTGTTGAAGTGGCTGTAGAGGGCCGGAGCGACGACCGCGAAATGCGCCATGCGGACCCTCGCCGCTCAGGTAAGGCGCAATTCGGCCAGCTGGGCGCTCGGACGCGCTTCACGCGCCTTGGCCAGCTCGGGTGCGAAGCGCCTGGCCTTGCCTTCATTGGCAAATAGTTGGGACACGAAATGGCGCGTGCGGCCATTGGCGCCGATGGCGGCGCCGAGGCAGCGGTCGGCTTCGAGCAGGCAGGCGGCCAGGCGGCGCTTGGCCTCGTCGCGACCCAGAGTATTGATCAGGGTGGCCTTGCCGACGTCCTTCCCGCTGTCCTTGCCGGTCACGGCGCTGTCCTTGCCGTCCAGGAAGTCATCCTTGATCTGGAAGGCCTGGCCGGCCGCCAGCGCGAAGGCGCGCAACTGCTGCGCGACCTTGTCGTCGGCATGGCAGATGATGGCGGCCATGTCGACCGCCACGCCCAGCAGCAGGCCGGTCTTGAGTTCATTGGTGGTGGCGATGGCCTCGGGCGAACGCGCGCCGCCGTGCAGGTCTTCGAACTGGCCACGCACCAGGCCCTGGTCGCCGACCGTCTGGGCCAGGGTGGCGACCAGGCGCGCACGGGTGGCGGGAGCGATGTCCTGCGCCTGCGACAGCACCCCGAAAGCGCGGCTGAGCAGGGCGACCGAGGCAAGGATGGCGACGTCTTCGCCGAACTGGATATGGATGGCAGGCTTGCCGCGGCGCAAGCTGGCGTCGTCCATGCAGGGCAGGTCGTCCAGGATCAGCGATGCGGCGTGCACCATCTCGACCGCGCAGGCGACATCGATCAGGGCCGGAGACGAACAGCCGAGGTCGCGCGCAACCAGGATGAGCAGCAATGGCCGCATGCGCTTGCCGGCGCTGAGCGCGGAGACGCGCATCGCCCTGGATAGCTGGTCGGACGCGCCGTTCCCGGTCAATAATTGCTCGATTCGCTGGTCGACGGCGAGGCGCAGGGCCGCGATGTCATCGGTCTGCGGGCCATCGAACTGTTCCAGGCGAAGCCCGTCGTACCGCGGTGATGCTGTCGTCATGCGAGCCTCCATGGAATGTTGATGAACTTGATAATCATCATACCGGAGGTATTGTTAAAAAATACTCGGCCCAGCTCAATCGTGCGGTGGGTTTTGCTTGAAAAACATGCCGAAAAATTCATTACGGCAATTGTGGCGGGACAAAAACGGTTCGCCGCGCACCCGGTGGACGGGCGGTCGCGCCCGAATCGTTCAGTCTGGCTGCTGGTCCGGGAACAGGATCTTGAGGAAGGCGCGCACCACCGGCGCGTCGTCGAGCGCCGGATAGCTGATGTACAGGTTGGCCGACGGCGCGTGGGCATGGATCGGCAGGAAGCGCACGCCGGGCCAGCCGATGCGGCTGGTGGTTTCAGGCATCAGGGCCACGCCCAGGCCGGCGCCGACCATGGCCAGCAGCGTTTGCGGCTCGGCCGCCTCCTGGAAGATGGTCGGCTGGAAGCCGGCATTGACGCAGCACCCGATCAGGTAGCGCGGCTCGGCCGACTGGTCCAGGTGCAGGGTCAGCATCGGCTCGCCCGCGATCTCGGGCAGGGCGATCGACTCGCGCCCGGCCAGCGGGTGGCGTGCGTTGACCGCCACGCAGAACTGCTCCCTGAAGCACAGTTCCTGGCGCAGGTTGGCCTGCTTGAGCACATCCGATTCGATGCGCGGCTCACGCCAGAAGCCGACGTCGATCTGCTTGTTGCGCAGCGCTTCCCACTGGTCGTTCGGGCCCAGTTCGTGGATGGTCCAGGTCACGCGCGGAAACTGGCTCTGGAACTGCTCCAGCAGGCCGGGGATCGGCCCCCACATCGCCGAGCCGACGATGCCGACCCGCAGCCGCCCGACCTCGCCGCGGTCGATCTGGCGGATCGTGTCGATCGTCATGCGCATCTTGCCGAGCAGCTCGGCCGCCTCGACCATCAGCGCGCGCCCGGCCACCGTCAGTTCGAAGCTGCGCGTGGTGCGGGTGAACAGCTTCACACCCAGTTCGCTCTCGAGCTTCATGATCTGCTGCGAGAGCGGTGGCTGCGAGATGTGCAGGCGTTCGGCGGCGCGGCTGAAGCTTTTTTCTTCGGCCACCGCCAGGAAGTACTTCAGTTGTTTCAGGTCGATCGACATGGCGGCCCGGTCGTGTCAGGCGGCCTTGTGGTTCAGCGCCACGGCCAGGCGCGCCCCGACCAGGGCGTTGTGCTTGACCAGCGCGATATTGGTGGCCAGGCTGCGCCCGCCCGTCAGTTCCTTGATCCGGGCCAGCAGGAAGGGGGTGACCTGCTTGCCGGCCACGCCCTGGCTGTCGGCTTCGCTCAACGCCTGGGTAATGATGCTGTCGATTTCGTCCTGCGCCATCGCCTCGTCCGCGGGTACCGGGTTGCTGACCACCACGCCGCCTTTCAGGCCGAGCTGCCACTTGGTGCGGATGAAGGACGCCTGTTCTTCGGGCGTATCGAGCTGGAAGTCGGCCTGGTAGCCGCTGTCGCGCGTGAAGAAGGCGGGAAAGCCCGGCTGGCCGACGGAGAGCACCGGTACGCCATGGGTCTCGAGGTATTCGAGCGTCAGGCCAATGTCGAGGATCGACTTCACGCCGGCGCACACCACGGCCACGCTGGTATGCGCCAGCTCCTGGAGGTCGGCCGAGATGTCGAAGCTGGTTTGTGCGCCGCGGTGCACGCCGCCGATGCCGCCGGTGACGAAGACCTCGATGCCGGCCAGTTCGGCGCAGATCATGGTCGCGGCGACGGTGGTCGCGCCCAGGCGGCCCTGCGACAGCACGAAGGGCAGGTCGCGGCGGCTGACCTTGATGGCGTCGGGCGACGCGCCGAGGGTCTCGAGCTGGTCTTCCGAGAGGCCGACGCAGATCTTGCCTTTGATAATGGCGATGGTGGCCGGCACGGCGCCGGCGTCGCGGATGATTTGCTCGACTTCGCGCGCGGTGTGCACGTTCTGCGGGTAAGGCATGCCGTGCGAGATGATGGTCGATTCGAGGGCGACGATCGGCTTGCCGGCGGTGCGGGCGGCCGCCACTTCGGGCGAGAGCAGGAGGAAGGATTGCATGAGCGGGTCTCTACTTTTATTCAGTCGGTAACGATGTCGTGCACCGGGCTGTCGAACAGTCCCGGCGCCAGTTGCGGTGAAACGGTGTGCGCGCAGGCGATGGTCATGGCGGCCAGCGTCTGGCCGCGGCGGCAGGCCAGTTCCAGGTCTGGCTCGCCGTTGTACAGACTCCAGCAGACGGCGGCGGCGAAGGCGTCGCCGGCGCCGGTCACGTCGACGATGTCGGCGGGCAGGGCGGCCGCCGGCGCCTCCAGCAAGCGCGGGCCGCCGGCACGCGTAAACATGACGCCCTGGGCGCCGCGCGTGACGATCACGTCCTGCACGCCGTCGCGCTGCAGTTCGGCGCAGGCGGCGCCGATGTCGGTCTCGGTCGCAAGCGGGCGCCCCACGCGCGCCGCCAGTTCACCCAGGTTCAGGATCAGGAGGCGCAGACCATTCAGTTCGCGCGGCAGGCGCTCGATCTTCGGTTCGGAGACGGCGACGATCACCATCGGCACGCCATCGCGCCGGCTGCCTTCGAGCAGGGCGGCGACCGAGTCGCGCGGCAGGTTCAGGTCGGCCACGATCAGGGCGGCGCCGGCGCGCTGCTGCTCGCGGGTGGCGAAGAAGTCGGGGGTGAGCGCTTCGTTGATTTCCATGTCGGCCAACGCCACGCGCATGTCGCCGTCATGGTCGAGCACCGCGGTATAAGTGCCGCTGGCGGCGCCGTCCACGCGCAGCGCGCCGCGGGTGTCGATGCCGGTTTCGTCGGCGTACGAGAGCAGGGCGCGGCCGGACGCATCGCCGCCGACCGCCGTGACCAGCGCCGTGGGCGCGCCCAGGCGCGCCAGGTTCTCGGCGATGTTGCGCGCCACGCCGCCGAAGGATTCGGTCTGGCGCGCCGGGTTCGATGTGCCGAGGGCGAGCTTGCCCAGGGTGCGCAGCTTGCGGTCGAGATTGGCGGCGCCGATGCACAGGATCGGCCGGTGGTCGGGCAGCACATAGGCGCGGCCGAGGATGCGCCGCTCGCGCACCAGCGTCGCGATGTAATTGGCGACCGCGGAGCGCGACAGGCCCAGGTGGCCGGCGAGGTCTTGCTGCGAGATGAAGGGATTAGAACGGATCAGCTCGTATAACTGTTCTTTTTTCGGCATCGTGTTCGTGCGCCGTCAGGCGGATAAAACAAATGTACAATTATCCTAGACAATTGTTTTGGGGCTGTCAACGAATCTTTCACGTAGTGTAAGCACCTCTGCAGGTACCGCATGATTTATCCATAAAAGATATAAATCGGGAAGAAAAAGTGTATTTGCCATACATATCGGCATTCATGCATAGTTATAATATCTAGTTGTCCAAGTGCGCTGCGCGCGCGCGCCGGGCTCCTGCCTCTCTCATCCGCGATCCACTCCCAGCATTCAACAAGGAATATCATGTCCAGCAATACCCCATTCGAAGCCGCCGACATCATCCGCGCCCGCAAGCCAGATTTCGCGCCGCGTGTGGCGCTGATCCTCGGTTCCGGCCTGGGCGTGCTGGCCGAACAACTGGTGGATGCCGTGTCGATCAGCTACGCCGAGCTGCCGGGCTTCCCGATCAGCACCGTGCACGGCCACGCCGGCGAACTGGTGCTGGGCCTTCTGGCCGGCGTGCCGGTCGCCTGCATGAAGGGCCGCGGCCACTTCTACGAAGGCTACGGCCCTGGCGTGATGACCTCGGCGATCCGCACGCTCAAGCAGATCGGCTGCGAACTGCTGTTCGTGACCAACGCCGCCGGTTCGCTGCGCGTCGAAGCCGACGCCGGCAGCCTGGTCGCGATTACCGACCATATCAACTTCCTGCCGGGCAGCCCGATGGCAGGTCCGAACGACGAGCGCTTCGGCCCGCGCTTCTTCAGCATGTCGAATGCCTATGACGCCGAGACCCGCGAGCACGTGAAGGCGGTCGCCGCTGAGAAGGGCATCACGCTGCACGAAGGCGTGTACCTGGCCGCCGCCGGTCCGCACTTCGAGACGGTCGCCGAAATCCGCGCGTTCAAGACGCTGGGCGCCGATGTCGTGGGCATGTCGCTGATCCCGGAAGTGATCGCCGCTCGCCACTGCGGCCTGAAGGTCGCCGCCGTCTCGGCCATCACCAACCTGGCCGAAGGCCTGTCGCCGTTCGCGCTGTCGCACGAGCAGACCCTGAAGTACGCGGCGGTCGCGGCCAAGGACATGGTGACGCTGATCCACGCCTACATCGAGCGCGTCGGTTCGACCCCGCGCGCGGACGCTTAACTCCATCTGAAGAGCGAAGACCATGTCACGCGCATTCATCCTCCTGCTTGATTCCTTCGGCCTGGGCGCACTGCCCGACGCCGACAAATATGGCGACACGGGCGCCAACACCTTCGGCCACATCGCCGAGTGGGCCGCGCAAGAAGGCAAGCCGATGTCGCTGCCGAACCTCGAACGCCTGGGCCTGGCCGCCGCCGCGCACAAGGCCAGCGGCGCGTGGGCGCCCGGCTTCGACCAGCGCGAAGGCTTCACCGGCGCCTGGGGCGTCGCGCGCGAACAGTCGACCGGCAAGGACACCCAAAGCGGCCACTGGGAAATCGCCGGCGTGCCGGTGCTGTTCGACTGGGGTTATTTTCCAAAAACCGTTCCATCTTTCCCCCAAGCGCTCACCGACAAGCTGCAGGAGTTGACGGGCGTGCCGGGCTGGCTGGGCAACTGCCACGCCTCGGGCACCACCGTCATCAACGAGCTGGGCGACGAGCACGTCGCCACCGGCAAGCCGATCCTGTATACCTCGGCCGACTCGGTGCTGCAGATCGCGGCGCACGAGGAACACTTCGGCCTCGAGCGCCTGTATCAGGTCTGCGAAGCGGCCTACGAGCTGGTCAAGCCATATAACATCGGCCGTGTGATCGCGCGTCCTTTCGTGGGCGCCAACGGCGACTACAAGCGCACCGCGAACCGGCACGACTACGCCGTGCCGCCGATCGCACCGACGCTGCTCGACCACGTCAAGGATGCCGGCGGCGAGATGATCGCGCTGGGCAAGATCAGCGACATCTTCGCGGCCCAGGGCGTCACCCGCCTGGTCAAGGGCCCGGACAATATGGCGCTGTTCGACCGCCTGCTGGAAGTGGCGGATGAAGCGGGCGACAAATCGCTCACCTTCGTGAACTTCGTCGACTTCGACATGCACTTCGGCCACCGCCGCGACGTCGCCGGCTATGCGAACGCGCTGCACGAGCTGGACGCGCGCCTGCCCGAATTCATGGCCAAGCTCAAGGACGGCGACCTGGTCGTGATCACCGCCGACCACGGCTGCGACCCGACCGCGCCAGGCTCGGACCACACCCGCGAACACATCCCGATGATCTTCTTCGGGCCTGGCGTGCAGGCGCAGGAACTGCCGACCGCCGACACCTTCTCGAGCATCGGCGCCACCCTGGCCAAGCACCTCGGCGTCAAACCACTTTCGAACGGAACCGCACTGTTATGAGCCAGCCCCTGGATTTCAAACGTAATACCGGCATTGCGCTGGACCTGGGCCTGGTGGGCAGCGTCAAGGTCAACCGCAACGCGGCCGACCGCCGCGCCGCCAGCCTGGCCAACCGCCGCACGGTCAAGAAACAATACCAGGCCGCCTGGCTGGTCCGCGCCATCGAGTGCATGGACCTGACCACCCTGAGCGGCGACGATACCCCGGGCCGCGTCGAGCGCCTGTGCATGAAGGCCATGCGTCCGCTGCGCGCCGACCTGATGCAGGCCCTCGGCCTCGAGACCCTGTCGACCGGCGCCGTGTGCGTGTACCACGAGATGATCCAGCCGGCGGTGAAAGTGATCCAGGGCCGCCTGCCGATCGCCGCCGTGTCGACCGCTTTCCCGGCCGGCCTGTCGAGCATGGAAACCAAGCTGCGCGAGATCGAATTGTCGGTGGCCGCCGGCGCCACGGAGATCGACATCGTCATCACCCGCCAGCACGTGTTGACGGGGAACTGGCAGGCGCTGTACGACGAGATGGTGGCCTACCGCCAGGCCTGCGGCGAAGCGCACGTGAAGGCGATCCTCGCCACCGGCGACCTGGTCACCCTGGAAAACGTGGCCAAGGCTTCGATGGTGTGCATGATGGCCGGGGCGGATTTCATCAAGACCTCCACCGGCAAGGAAGGCGTCAACGCGACCATCCCGGTGTCGCTGGTGATGGTACGCGCGATCCGCGACTACCACGAGCAGACCGGCTTCCAGATCGGCTACAAGCCGGCCGGCGGCGTGTCGAGCGCGAAGTCGGCGCTGCAATACCTGACCGTGATGAAGGAAGAACTGGGCAATGACTGGCTGCAGCCGCACCTGTTCCGCATCGGCGCCTCCAGCCTGCTGACCGACATCGAGCGCCAGCTGGAGCACTACGTGACCGGGAACTACTCGGCCGCCCATCGCCACGCGCAACCATAACAACCGGACCCGTCATGCCAACAATCAAAGAGATTCTCAACACCATGGATTACGGTCCCGCACCTGAAAGCACCAAGGAAGCGCTCGCGTGGCTGGACCAGCACGGCCGCCGTTTCGGGCTGTTCATCGATAACGCCTGGAGCGACGCCGGCGAGACCTTCGCCACCAATAACCCTGCCGACGGCGCCGAGCTGGCGCAGGTCACGCAAGCGCTCGATGCCGACGTGGACCGCGCCGTCGCCGCCGCGCGCCGCGCGCAGCCGGGCTGGGTCGCCCTCGGCGGCCATGGCCGCGCAAAAATCATGTACGCGCTGGCGCGCCTGTTGCAAAAGCATGCGCGCCTGTTCGCCGTGCTCGAGACCCTCGACAACGGCAAGACCATTCGCGAAACCCGCGACGCCGACCTGCCGCTGGCCGCGCGCCATTTCTACCATCACGCCGGCTGGGCCCAGCTGCAGTCCGAGGAATTCGCCGACTACCGCGCCGTGGGCGTGGTCGGCCAGATCGTGCCGTGGAACTTCCCATTGTTGATGCTGGCGTGGAAAATCGCGCCGGCACTGGCCGCCGGCAATACCGTCGTGTTCAAGCCGGCCGAGTACACGCCGTTGACCGCGCTGCTGTTCGCCGAGATCTGCCAGCGTGCCGGCGTGCCGGCCGGCGTGGTCAATATCGTCACCGGCGATGGCCGCGTGGGCGAGGCGATCGTAAACCACCCCGGCATCGACAAGCTGGCCTTCACCGGCTCGACCGAAGTCGGCCGCCTGATCCGCAAGGCCACCGCAGGCAGCGGCAAGAAGCTGTCGCTGGAACTGGGCGGCAAGTCGCCGTTCATCGTGTTCGACGACGCCGACCTGGACGCGGCGGTCGAGGGGCTGGTCGATTCGATCTGGTTCAACCAGGGGCAGGTGTGCTGCGCCGGTTCGCGCCTGCTGGTGCAGGAATCGGTGTACGACCGCTTCATCGGCAAGGTCAAGGCGCGCATGCAGAACCTGCGCGTCGGCTCGCCGCTCGACAAGTCGAACGATATCGGCGCGCTGGTCGATCCGGTGCAGCAGCAGCGCATCCACGGCCTGGTCGAGTCGGCCCGCGCCGAAGGCTGCGAAGTGTGGCAGCCGGATGCCGAGCTGTCGGCGACCGGCTCGTGGTACCTGCCGACGCTGATCACCGGCGCCTCGACGTCAAACGCCGTGGCGCAGGCCGAGATCTTCGGGCCGGTGCTGGTGGCGATGAGCTTCCGCACCCCGCTCGAGGCGGTGCAACTGGCCAACAACACCGTGTACGGCCTGGCGGCCTGCGTGTGGAGCGAGTCGATCAGCCTGGCGCTGGACGTCGTCCCGCAGATCAAGGCCGGCGTGGTGTGGATCAACACCGCGAACCAGTTCGACGCCGCCTGCGGCTTTGGCGGCTACAAGGAATCGGGCTACGGCCGCGAAGGCGGTAAAGAGGGCATGTTCGAGTACCTGGTGCCGCTGGCCGAAGATGCGCGTCCTTCCGCTCCCGTGATGGCCGAGAAGGCCAAGGCCCAGCCAGCGCCGCAAGACAGCCCGTTCGCGGTCGACCGCACCGCCAAGCTGTACATCGGCGGCAAGCAGGCCCGCCCGGACGGCGCCTACAGCCGCGCCATCAACGGCGCCAATGGCGAGTTCCTGGCCGATATCGGCGAAGGCAGCCGCAAGGACATCCGCAACGCCGTCGAGGCGGCGCACAAGGCGGCCGGCTGGGCCAAGGCGACCGCGCACAACCGCGCGCAGGTGCTGTACTACATCGCCGAGAACCTGGCGATCCGCGCCGACGAATTCGCGCAGCGCATCGCCCAGCAGACCGGCTCGAAGGATGCGGCGCGCGAAGTGGCCGCCTCGATCGAGCGCCTGTTCTATTGGGCGGCGTGGGCCGACAAGTACGACGGTGCGGCGCACCAGCCGCCGATGCACGGCATCACCGTGGCGCTCAATGAGCCGGTCGGCGTGATCGGCATCGTGTGCCCGAACGAGAGCCCGCTGCTGGGCTTCATCTCGCTGGTCGCGCCGGCGCTGGCGCTGGGCAACCGGGTGGTGGCGGTGCCGTCGGAGCAGCATCCGCTGTCGGCGATCGACCTGTACCAGGTGCTCGATACCTCGGACCTGCCGGGAGGCGCGCTGAATATCGTCACCGGATCAAGCGATGAGCTGGCGCGTACGCTGGCGTCGCACGGCGACATCGATGCGGTGTGGCGCCATGACGGTTCGGCCGAGGGTTGCGCCGAAGTCGAGCGCTTATCAAGCGATTCGCTCAAGCGCACCTGGACCGGCGGCGCCCGTGGCCGCGACTGGTTCGATGTGAAGCAGGCCTGCGGCCGCGCGGTGCTGCAGCATGCGAGCCAGGTCAAGAATGTCTGGATTCCGTACGGCGTATAAGACACCGTAGCGTCGACCTACCGACAACCCGAAGCAAGGTCATTCCCGCGCATGCGGGAATCCAGGCCAGCCAGCATTGCGCTGACGCCCTGGATTCCCGCTTCCGCGGGAATGACGTTTTGAAGCTAACACCTGAAAGTAACGTTCATTATGTTCCTCCCCCAAGAAATCGTCCGCAAGAAGCGCGACGGCGGTGTCCTTTCCGCCGAAGAGATCCAGTTCTTCGTACGCGGCATCCCCGACGGCAGCGTGACCGAAGGCCAGATCGCGGCGTTCGCGATGGCGGTCTACTTCAAGGACATGACCATGGACGAGCGCGTCGCCTTCACGCTGGCGATGCGCGACTCGGGCCAGGTCATGGAGTGGAAATCCCTGAACCTCCCTGGTCCGGTGGTCGACAAGCATTCGACCGGCGGCGTCGGCGACGTGGTCTCGCTGATGCTGGGACCGATGATCGCGGCCTGCGGCGGCTTCGTGCCGATGATCTCGGGCCGCGGCCTGGGCCATACCGGCGGCACGCTCGACAAGTTCGATGCGATCCCGGGCTACAGCACCGTGCCCGACCCGGACACATTCCGCCAGGTGGTCAAGGACGTGGGCGTGGCCATCATCGGCCAGACCGCCCAGCTGGCGCCGGCCGACAAGCGCTTCTACAGCATCCGCGACACCACGGCGACCGTGGAATCGGTGGCCATGATTACCGGCTCGATCCTGTCGAAGAAGCTGTCGGCGGGCCTGGACGCGCTGGTGATGGACGTGAAGGTCGGCAGCGGCGCCTTCATGCCGACCCCGGAGAAATCGCTGGAGCTGGCCGAATCGATCGTCAACGTCGGCAACGGCGCCGGCACCCGTACCTCGGCCATCCTGACCGGCATGGACGAATCGCTGTGCCACGCGGCCGGCAACGCGGTCGAAGTGCGCGTCGCGATCGACTACCTGACCGGCAAGGCGCGCCCGGCGCGCCTGCACGCCGTGACGATGGCGCTGTGCGCCGAGATGCTGGTGATGTCCGGCCTGGCCTTGACCGATGACGAAGCTCACGCCAAGCTGCAGAGCGCGCTGGATTCGGGCGAAGCGGCCGAGCGTTTCGCGCGCATGGTGAGCGCCCTGGGCGGCCCGGCCGACCTGATGGACAAGCCGGATGCGTACCTGGAAACGGCGCCGGTCATCGTGCCGGCGCCAAGCGTGCAAGCAGGTTACGCGACGTCGGTCGACACCCGCGACCTGGGCCTGGCCGTGGTCGCGCTGGGCGGCGGCCGTGTGCGTCCGCAGGATGCGATCGACTTCGCCGTCGGCCTCACCGGCCTGGTCGAACTGGGCGACGAGATCGCCGTCGGCCAGCCGCTGGCGATGGTGCACGCGCGTACCCGACAAGCCGCCGAGCAGGCCATCCGCCAGGTGCAGGCCGCCTATCGGATCGGCGCCGGGAAACCGGCCGCGCAGCCGATGATCCACCGCACCATCCGTCCTTGAGAGTAGAAACATGAAATACACGAAACTGATCGACGAGGCGCGCGCCGCGCGCGAACTGGCTTACGCGCCGTATTCGCAATTCAAGGTGGGCGCGGCGCTCGAGTGCCGGGACGGCCGCATCTTTCGCGGCTGCAATGTGGAAAACGCCGCCTATGGCCTGTGCAACTGCGCCGAGCGCACCGCCTTCTTCAGCGCCATCGCCGCCGGCTACCAGCCGGGCGATTTCGCGGCGCTGGCCGTGATTGGCCAGACCGAGGGTCCGATCGCGCCCTGCGGCGCTTGCCGCCAGGTGATCCTGGAGCTCGGCGGCAACGCATTACCGGTGGTATTGACCAACCTGGAAGGCGCGCTGTTCGAGACCACCGCGGCGGCGCAACTGCCGAATGCTTTCGGCGGACGTGACCTGGGACATTGAACAGGCCTTGTGATCCGGGATTCGGCCACCACTGTGATGACATCCTTGCATGACCAACGTTGATTTGGAGGAAGCCATGAAGAAAGTCATCGTCCTGTTAAGTGGTCTCGTCATCGCGGCGAGCGCCGCGGCCCAGGCGGACAAGACCGGTTCGCATACCACCGAGGCAACGAGAACCGGCAATGTCGATCGGCAGATTCCGGCCAATACCGAGCGCGACAAACGCGAGAACCCGGCCGCCGAAGGGCCGGAAAGCGCGAATATCGTGGATCCTGATTTCCAGGGCAGCAGCAAGCAGGAAACCACGGCATCCGGCCTGGGCCAGCCGAAGAGGGAACGGGAACGGGCCCCGAACAAGACCCGGTCGGACACGCAAGACGTGGAAGACAAGACGAAACAATAGCGTTTCGCCATGGCGGCCCCGGCCGGGCCGCCATTGATCACCACATCAAGTCGTCAGGAATCTTGTAATCCGCGTAAGGATCGTCTTCTTCGACTTCCTGCACCTTCTTCTTGATCTGCACCACGATCGACGCGTCGCGCTGGGCGATCTTCTCGCCGATCACGCGCGGCACCAGCTCGAAGCTGCCGTTCATGTGGACGATCACCAGGCGGCCCGCCACCAGGTGCTCCACGATCTGGGCCGTCACGTGGATGCGCTCGATCTTGGTGCCGAAGGTAAAGTTATAGGGGACGTCGCCCTTGCCCTTGGATTGCTTGTTCTGCTGCACCAGCTGGGCGATCTGCGCCAGGATGGCCTTCTGGGCGGCGTCGGCGTCGCGCTGGGCGTTCAGCTCGCGCGCGCGCTCCGCATTCTTGCGCTGCATCTCGAGCGCGGCTTCACGCGACGCGTTGACTTTTTCCACGCCGGTGCGCAACACTTCCTTGTGTTGCTTGCTCTTGTCCTGGTTGACCTGCTTGACCTTCTTTTTGTCGACCAGGCCGGCTTTCAATAACTGCTCTTGCAGCGAGACCATGTTGTGCTTCCTTGAAATGATGAATGCCGCTCGCGGCGGAGCGGCGACCGTTCGCTAGCATAGCAAACTAGCCGCGCCCGGGCGAGCGTCAGGCCTGCCAGGGATCGTAGGTGCCGACCTGCCACACATGGCCTTCCGGGTCGCGGCAGGCAAAGGCGCGGCCGCCCTGCGGCACGTCATCGATCTTCATGAGGATCGTCGCGCCGCTCTCGACCACGCGCGAATAGACTTCGTCGGCATTGTCGACATGGATCCAGATGGTCTGCGTCTGCAGGCCGCCGGATCGCCCTGGGGTGGTCAGCAGTTGGCCGTAAGCATCGTCCGCCTGGCTGCCGATCATCACCATGCCGTCGCCCAGGGTAAGCTCGGCATGGCTGATCTCCGCGTTCCTGCCAGCTATGACCAGGCGTTGTTCAAAACCAAGATTTTTGCAAAGCCACTCCATGATGGCGGGAGTGTCGCGGTAGCGCAGGCAGGGAACAACGGTCGAGCTCATTGCAATCTCCTGTGAGTTGGGCCGCCTTCGATGGTAACGCAGGCCGGCTAGTCGCTTGAAATCTGGACAACTGAACCACAATATAAGGGATAGCCATACTTTGAACAGGAGCCCGCCATGAATCCGTCAGACGAAAAAACCTTGCAGGACTTCCTCGGCCAGCTCGTCGAGGCCAGGGGCGTCACGAAGGACCCCGATGCGAACGCGCTGATCCAGCGCGCCGTGGCCCAGCAGCCGGACGCGGCCTACCTGCTGGTGCAGCGCGCGCTACTGGTGGAGCAGGCGCTGGGCAATGCCAGGGCCCGTATCGCCGAACTCGAAAACCAGGGCGCCAAGGGCGGTGGGGGATTCCTCGACGCGAACCAATGGGGCAATTCCGCGCAGGGCGCGCCATCGAATCCGGTCCCGGGAGTCAAGCAGGGGGCCTACCAGCAAAACGGACCGACCGGGTCCGCAGCGCAGGCCCAGCCCGCGAAAGGGGGCGGCTTCCTGGGCGGCGCCGGCGGCGGCATGCTCGGCACGGTAGCGGCGACGGCGGCCGGCGTGGCCGCTGGCAGCTTCCTGTTCCATGGCATCGGCAACCTGCTGAGCAATGACGGGCAGGGCGCCTCGAACCATCTGCTGGCGGACAATGCCGCCGGGGGTGGCGCGGCCGAGGCGGCCGGCGGCGGGGCGTTGGCCGACCAGGCCGGCATCGGCGCCATCGACGAGCCGGGCGGCGCCGACGAGAGCCTGGCCGACAACAGTAACGAGGATAGCCTGGGCGGCTTCTTCGATGGCGACGGCTCCGATGAAGGGCTGTTCGGCTGATCCCGGGATCGGTGCATGCTCCTTGCAGGCAAGGATGACGGCGACTCGTCGACCTTCATGGAAGTGCAGCGGAAAACGCGTCAGGATGGCCGCCCCGGAACTATGCGGACCCCAGCAGCACACCCGCCGCGACCGACAGGATGACGACGCTCCACGATGGCGCCTTCCACCTTGCCAGCAGCAGGAAGAGCGCCAGCGCCACGCCGGCATCGCGCACGTCGCGCACGGCGCCTGTCCACACCGGATCGACCAGCGCGGCCCCAAGGATGCCGACCACGGCGGCATTGGCGCCCATCATCGCGTGGCGTGCGGCCGCGTGGCGGCGAAAATGGTCCCAGAACGGCAGCGTCCCGTAGACCAGCAGCAGGCCTGGCAGGAACAGCGCGAGCAGGGCGATCGCGGCGCCGGCCAGCGCACCGGCCGTCATGCCGGCTTGCGCGCCAAGGAAGGCGGCAAAGGCGAACAGGGGGCCGGGCAAGGCCTGGGCGAGCCCATAGCCGGCAAGGAAGGTCTGGTTTGGAATCCAGCCGGCGGCCACGGTCTCGGCTTGCAGCAAGGGCAGCACCACGTGGCCACCGCCGAACACCAGCGCGCCGCAGCGGTAGAAGGCATCGAACAGCGCCAATGGCGGATAGGCCGTGAGGCCAGCCAGCAGGGGCAGCCCGAGCAACAGGACGCCAGACAGCACGAGTGCGGCGACGCCGGCGGGGCGGCCGACCGGCATGGGAAATTCGGCGCTCGGCTGCACCAGGGGGTTCCCGCATAGCCAGTATCCGGCATATGCGCCAGTGGCGATAGCGGCCAGCTGTCCGGCCGGCCCATCGACCAGCACGACGACCGCAACGGCGGCGAGCGCGATCGCGATGCGCTGGCGGTCGGGCGTGAGCATGCGCGCCATCCCCCACACCGCCTGCGCCACCACGGCCACCGCGACCAGCTTGAGCCCATGCACGACGCCCGCTGCCAGTGGCCCGGCGAGGTTCGCGGTCCCCAGCGCGAAAGCGAACATCAGCAGCGCCGAAGGCAGCGTGAATCCAAGCCAGGCCGCCAGCCCGCCGGGCAGCCCCCCGCCGCGCAGGACGCCGAGCGCAAAGCCGACCTGGCTCGACGCCGGTCCGGGCAGGAACTGGCACAGCGCAACGAGGTCGCCGTAGCGCGCATCGTCCAGCCACCGGCGACGCAGGACGAACTCGTTGCGGTAGTAGCCGAGATGGGCGACCGGGCCGCCGAACGACGTCAGGCCGAGCTTCAGGAAGATCCAGAAGATGGACCAGATGGGCAGTGTGGCGGCGGTAGCAGTGGCTTGGGGCGGCATGGCGTGGACCGTGGACAAGACCGGTCGAGCATAGCAGTAATCAGGCCCACGTTAGAATGTCGCGTCCCAGTCATCCAGCGAACCACCATGCCGCTTGCATCCTACCTCGACGCCCGCCCGCAACTTGCCGATGGCGTCTATCTCCATGAATCGGCCCAGGTCATCGGCAACGTCCGCATCGGCGCCGATTCCTCGGTCTGGTGCAACGCCGTGCTGCGCGGCGACGTCAACGACATCGTGATCGGCCGCTGCACCAATATCCAGGACCTGGCGATGGGCCACGTCGCCCATCGCACGCCCCACAAGCCGCAGGGGTCGCCCCTGGTCATCGGCGACCATGTCACGGTCGGCCATTCGGTCATCCTGCACGGCTGCCGCATCGGCAACGACTGCCTGATCGGCATGGGCAGCATCGTGATGGACGATGTGGTGATCGACGACCTGGTGATGCTCGGCGCCGGCAGCCTGGTGGCGCCTGGCAAGCGGCTGGAAAGCGGATTCCTGTACATGGGCCGGCCGGCCGGGAAGGTGCGGCCGCTGACGGACGCCGAGAAGACCTGGCTGCGCTACTCGGCCGAGCACTACGTGCGGGTCAAGGACAACTACCTGAATCCACCACCGACGGCGGCCACCGGACAGCCCTGACGCACGTCACATCTGCTGGAACAGCGCCCCGTGGTTGCGGCTCACTTCCAGCTCTTCGGGATAGCCGCGCAGGCTGAGCATCTGGCGGCCGCGCAAGTCGCGCCTAACTTCGGCGATCGCGTCCACGCGCACCAGGGTCGAGCGGTGGATGCGCCAGAACTCGTCCGGGTCCAGCTCTTCTTCCAGTTCCTTGAGCGTCTTGCGGATCAGGTGCTGGGCAGTGGCCGTTTGCACCCGCGTGTACTTGTCGTCCGACTGGAAGAACAACACTTCGCGCGTGCTCACCATGCGCAGGCTGGCGCCGGATTGGGCCTGTATCCAGCGCAGGTAAGCCGGCTTGGCGGAGGGCGCACCGTTCTGCATCAGCAGCTGGTCGCCCAGCTGGGCAAGCCGCGCCAGTTGCGCGCCGATGTCCTGCGGCTTCTGTTCAAGCTGGCGGCGCAGGCGCGCCACCGTTGTTTCCAGGCGCGCCAGCGTGACGGGCTTGAGCAGGTAGTCGATGGCGCCCTGTTCGAAGGCCTCGACCGCATACTGGTCGTAGGCGGTGGCGAACACGATGTGGCAACGTTCATACATCTGGCGCGCCGCGTCGATGCCACCCATGCCCGGCATGCGGATGTCGAGGAAGGCGATGTCCGGCTTGTGTTCCAGGCCGAGGGCTACCGCCTCGACGCCGTTGGCCGCTTCGGCCAGGATGCGCAATTCGGGCCAGGCTTCTTGCAGGCGGGCGCGCAGCTGGTCGCGCAGGGCCGCTTCGTCGTCGGCGATCAGGGCCGTCGGGCGGGCGGCCGCCATCAGCCGTCTTCCGTCATGCGGTAGGGCAGGCGGATCGACACGCAGGCGCCGCCGCCCACCGGCGTTTCGATCACCAGTTCCGCATCCTTGCCGTACAACAGGGCCAGGCGTTCGCGGATATTCGCCAGGCCGACGCCGTTGCCGGCATGCAGGTTGAAGCCGACGCCGTCGTCGCGCACGTCGACATGCAGGGTGGCTCCCTCGACCCGCGAACGCACGACGATGGTGCCGCCGGCGACCTTCGGTTCCAGGCCGTGCTTGATCGAATTCTCGATCAGGGTCTGCAGCATCATCGGCGGGAACGGCGCGCTGCCGAGGAAGTCGGGCACCTCGAAGCGTACCGCCAACCGCTCCTTCATGCGCGCCTGCATGATGGACAGGTAGGCGCGCGACAGCTCGACCTGCTTGCCCAGGGTCCCGCCCGTTCCCTTGGCGCTGCGCATCTGCGGCAGCGAGGCGCGCAGGTATTCGATCAGGTGGCTGTGGACGCGCGCGGCTTCCTTCGCGTCGGTCTCGATCAGCTGGCCGATCAGGGCCAGGGTATTGAACAGGAAGTGCGGCTCGACCTGGGCCTGGAGCGTGGCCATCTGCGCCTCGGTCAGCCGTCGCTCGAGGTTGGCGACGTCGGCCTTGGTCGAGGCGTCGCGCGCCAGCAGCTCGGCGCGGCGCTTGCCGCCGGCCAGCACCTTGACGCCGAACGAGATCAGGATGAACCAGATCGCCGGCTCCGTCAGCTTGAGGAACATGCCCGTGACGAATACCAGGAACCAGACCAGGTAGAGCTGGCGCCACTCGATCAGGGCGAGCCAGTCGAAGAAGCGCCACCACAGGGCGCCCGCTTCGCGCAAGGCGTCGCGGACGAAGTCGAGCGCGCGGTTGATCTGGGCTGCGGCCATGGTGTTTACTCTTGCGTGTAATGCCTGATACGGCGCGGCTCACGGCCAAAGATGGCGATGGCGAGGAATTTGAGCAGCAGCAGGCCGACGAACAGCGCCAGCACGATCGGCACGATGGTGATCAGGGCGGCCAGCACGATTGCGATCACCAGCAGCACCGGCCACGGCATGCGGCGCAGCGAACGCGCGCTGGACTTGGCCAGGCGCCAGGTGGTGCGGCCGGCGACTTCCATATTGCGCAGGATCGACTGGAAGCGGCTGGTAGGCGTATGAATGGTTTTCATGCGAGCAAGTCCTTTCTGACATTGATGGCCCTACTGTAGGGATGCACCCATGTCATGCCAAGATCGATCCGACAAACGGTGCGATTGCGGGGCCGAGCGGTCGTGAGGACGGATGAACGGGGACTGTTCAAACCCGTCATACGCTCACTCGATCAGCTTGAGCGCTTCCTGGCGCATCACGTCGAGCATGCCGGCCTCGGGTGCGCGGGCGCAGGCCGCCACCGTCGCGTTCACGATCGCTTCCACACCCGGGAAAGCCTGGCGCGCCGAGCCGTTGCGGTGCAGGCTGTAGACCAGCATGCCGATGCTCTCTGCGATCGCCGGCAACTCGCGCAGGCTGCGCTCCGGGAAGGTCGCCGCCTGCCACGCCGCATCGGCGTTGAAATCGGCGCAGCTCTTGGCGGCGATGGTCGTCGTGTGGTCTTTCTTGAAGCGGATGGTGACCAGGCCGCTGCGCGCGCCGCCGGCGGCGATGTCCAGCCGCCTGGCCATGGCCAGCGCCAGCGCATCGAGCTCGGCCGAGCGCGAGGAATCGCGCACCAGGGCCGCCGCCGCGCGGTCCTTGTCGCCCTGCGCCAGTTCGACCGTCACGTCGCCCTGCACGCCGCGCGCCGCCAGCGCTTGCGGATAGCTGGCGTCGCTTGCATAGACCGTGATCTCGCGCCAGGTCGGCAAGGTGGCCTGGGCGGCCACCGATTGCGGCGCCAGCGCCAGCAGGGACAGCGTCAGCGTCGAACATGCCGCCAGGGTCTTCATCGTGGTGGCGGGCCTTGCCATCAGCGGGCCGTCCCGTGCAGCCAGTAGTCGCGCAGCAGGCCGTAGAATGCAGTGTCGGCATACTCGCCGTGCACCAGCCAGCGCTGCGGCATATAACCCTCCTGGCGAAAGCCCAGCTTTTCGAGCACGCGGCCGGAAGCCTCGTTGCGCGGATCGATATCGGCTTCGACCCGGTTCAGGCCCACCTCGCGAAAGCCATGGTCCAGCGCGGCGCGGGTGGCCTCGAAGGCATAGCCCTTGCCCCAGTGCGCGCTGCCCAGCGCATAGCCGAGTTCACAGCGGCGGTTCTGGTTGAAGAAGTGGTGCAGGGCCACGGTGCCGACCAGTTCACGGTTCGATGCGAGTTCGATCGCGAAGCGCAGCTCGGTCTCGTCGCGGTAGGCTTCCAGTGCGCGTGCGATGGCCGTTTCGGCGAACGAGATATCGGTCCACGGCTCGGCGCTCCAGTAGCGCACCACGGCCGGGTCGGAAAAGATCGTGTAGAGGGCCGGCGCATCGCTCGCGGCCAGCGGGCGCAGCACCAGGCGTTCGGTGGTGAGAACAGGGGTGGTATAAGTCGACATGGTTTGCATTGCCAGTGTGATAAGCGTTAGCATACCACTGCTCTGGGGACTGTAGACAGGGCCGTGGAGTGCTGCTTTCCTGTCATTAACATCATGCACGCCGCATGTTCTTGCGCCTGCATTGGGCGCCCTCCGGATGCCTGTTGCAATACGCGCCATTCTTGTTCAAACTTCAATGTCGACAAGGCGCCACCAGGCGAGGAGCGCACCATGCACGAATCCAGGCCCACCACGATGTCATCCTTCTGGATGCCATTTACCAATAACCGTGACTTCAAGCGCGATCCGCGCCTGTTGGTCTCTGCCGAGGGCATGTATTACCGCGACGTCGACGGCCGCCAGTTGCTCGACGGCGCCGCCGGCCTGTGGTGCGTGCCCTGCGGCCACGGCCAGCCGAAGATCGCGGCCGCCATTGCCGCCATGGCCGGCCAGCTCGACTACGCGCCGACCTTCCAGATGGGCCATCCGGCCGCCTTCGAACTGGCCGAGAAGCTGATGGAATTTTCCGGGCGCCGCTTCGGCCACGTGTTCTATACCGGGTCGGGCTCGGAAGCGGTCGACACCGCGCTCAAGATCGCGCTGGCCTATCACCGCGCGTGCGGGGAGGGCGGACGCACGCGCCTGATCGGCCGCGAGCGCGGCTACCACGGCGTCGGCTTCGGCGGCATTTCGGTGGGCGGCATCGGCGCCAACCGCAAGCATTTCGGTCCCTTGCTGCCGGGCGTCGACCACCTGCGCCATACGCATGACCTGGGGCGCAACGCCTACGCACGGGGCGAGCCGGAACATGGCGTCGAGCTGGCCGAGGATCTCGAACGGATAGTGGCCCTGCACGATCCGTCGACCGTCGCGGCCGTGATCGTCGAACCGGTGTCCGGCTCGACCGGCGTCCTGATTCCACCCAAGGGCTACCTCAAGCGCCTGCGCGAGATCTGCGACCGCCACGGCATCCTGTTGATCTTCGACGAAGTCATCACCGGTTTCGGGCGCCTGACGACACCGTTCGCCGGCGACTGGTTCGACGTCGAACCGGACATGATGACCACGGCCAAGGGCATCACCAATGGCGCGGTGCCGATGGGCGCCGTGTTCAGCAAGGCCTTCATCCACGACGCCTTCATGGACAGCCCGGCCGGCATCGAGCTGTTCCACGGCTATACCTATTCCGGCCATCCGCTGGCCTGCGCCGCCGCGCTGGCCACGCTGGAGGTGTTCCAGGAACAGGGGGTACTCGAGAACGCGGCGCGCATCCAGCCCTATTTCGAGGAAGCGCTGCAGTCGCTGCGCGGCCTGCCGCACGTGATCGACCTGCGCTCGATCGGCATCATCGCCGGCATCGAGCTCGAACCGGTCGCGGGCCTTCCCGGTGCGCGCGGCTATGCGGCGCTCAAGAAGGCCTTCGCCGACGGCCTCCTGATCCGCACCACGGGCGACATCATCGCGTTGTCGCCGCCGCTGGTGCTTGGCCGGGAACACGTCGACGAATTGTTCGGCAAGCTGGCGGCCGTACTGAAACAATTGGCCTGAAGCAGCGTCGAGCCACAAGAAAGAGGGACCGATGATCGCCATCGCCGACGCCCTGGCCTTGCCCGCATCCCCGGAATTGGCCGACACCGACACCGCCACGGCCGAACTGGCGGCGTTCGAGCGCCTGGTGGCGATGTGATTCATCCGCTGCGAATACGGCGGCAAGCAGGGCGCCAACCGCAAGCTGGCCGACCTGCGCCTGTGGCGCGACGCGGTCTTCCTGGGCGTCGGCCTGGCCTCCAGCCGGGTGCTGGCGCTGCGCCACGCCCTGGCGCCCGATGGCCGCGAACAAGAGGTGGCGCGCGCCGCCATCGTGCGTTTCGAGCAGACCCGCCTGCCGGGCGATCGCGTGGTCGATACCGGCGGCTTCACCGAGAGCGCGGCCCTCGCCGTGTTCAAGGTTGGAAGAACGGCCGGGCCTGCAAGCGATCCGGCCGTGCGCCAGCAGTCGCGCGAGGGCGGCCGGAGCCAGGTCGACGGGTGCTTCCGTACTGCGCTGGCGGGCGTCTATGCGGGCGGCGAGAGCGTGGCGCCGCTGGAACAGGCGCACGCGCCACGCCACGCCAGCAGGCGGCCCAGGCGATCCACGCCGATCTCCAGGCCCGAGTCTTCACGTCGTATTGACGTTTGCGTTACACTCGCGCGCATCGATTCGACTGGCGCGCACCGTGATACCCCCGATTTCCACCCATAACGACCTCTGGAACGACGACCTCGCTCCGACCACCGCAGCGCAGCGCACCTGGCGCTGGTATCACTTCGCCGCCCTGTGGGTCGGGATGGTGATGTGCATCCCGGCCTATACCCTGTCGGCCAGCCTGGTGGAGGCGGGCATGTCGGGCTGGCAGGCGGTGCTGACGGTCTTTTTGGCCAATACCATCGTGCTGGCGCCGATGCTGCTGATCGGCCACGCCGGGGCCAAGTACGGCATCCCGTACGCGGTGCTGGCGCGCACCTCGTTCGGCACTGGCGGCGCCAAGCTGCCGGCGCTGATGCGCGCCATCGTCGCCTGCGGCTGGTATGGCATCCAGACCTGGTTCGGCGGCAGCATGATCTACACCTTGCTGGGCGTGATGAACGGCGCGCCGATCGGCGGCGACACGCTGGCCTGGCTCGGCATCAACCTGGCGCAGCTGCTGTGTTTCCTCGCCTTCTGGGCGATCCAGCTGTATTTCGTGGTACACGGAATGGAGTCGATCCGCAAGCTCGAGACCTGGACCGCGCCGCTCAAGATCGCGATCTGCTTCGTACTGCTGTGGTGGGTGCACGATAAAGCGGGCGGCTTCGGTCCGCTGCTCGAGCAGCGCTCGCAGTTCGCCCCCGGCGGGCCGAAGGAAGGGCAGTTCTGGAGCACATTCTGGCCGTCGCTGACCGCCATGATCGGGTTCTGGGCCACGCTGGCGCTGAACATTCCCGACTTCACCCGCTTCGCCAGGTCGCAGCGCGACCAGGTGGTCGGCCAGACCGTCGGCCTGCCGCTGCCCATGGGCTTGCTCGCGGCGCTGGCGGTGATCGTCACCTCGGCCACCGTCGTCTTGTACGGCAAGGCGCTGTGGGACCCGGTCGACCTGGCCAGCCGCATGACCGGCGTCGCGGTGCTGGTGGCCCTGATCGTGCTGCTGGTCGATACGGTCAGCGTCAACCTGGCGGCCAACCTGGTCGGCCCGGCCTATGATTTCTCGGCGCTGGCGCCGCGCCGCATCAGCTACCGCACCGGCGGCTACATCACGGCCGCTCTGGCACTGGTCATGATGCCGTGGAAGATCCTGGAATCGACCCAGAACTACATCATGACCTGGCTGGTCGGCTACTCGGCCTTGCTGGGACCGATCGCCGGCGTGCTGGTGGTCGACTACTACCTGGTGCGCAAGACCAGGCTCGACGTCGACCAGCTGTATCGCCATGACGGCATCTATTCGTATCCCAACGGCTTGCTGGGTGGCTGGAACAGCGCCGCGCTGGCGGCCTTCGCGGCCGGCGTGCTGCCCAATATCCCGGGCTTCCTGAATGCGGCCTTCCCGGCCAGCTTCCCCGACGTGGGCGAGGCTTTCAAGACGATCTACACCTACGCCTGGTTCGTCGGCGTCGCGATCGCGGCCGTGGTCTATGGCCTCATGATGAAGGGACGCGGCGCGCAGCACTAGGACGACATTTTCTGCGCCGAAGAGCGCCGCATGCGCAGCATATTCCGAGACGCGGTTGTCTGGCTCGCAGCCTGGCGGCAGGTGGCGCCCAGGCAGCGAGCTTCGACGCAGTCGCCGGTGAAACCATGGCTGCGCTTCCAGCTACTGCACTGCGGGCACGCTTGCCCGAGAAGCTGCTCACGGCCCTGATCCTGCCGGCGTCGCAGGCGGAGCGAATCCGCGCAGGAAGTCGAGCAGCACGGCGCCGGCGATATCCGCATCGTCGGCGGTCATGGTCTCGAGCGGGTTGTGGCTGATGCCGCCATTGCCGCAGCGGACGAACAGCATTGCGACCTGGGTCAGCTGCGCCATGCGCATCGCGTCGTGGCCGGCGCCGGAGGGCAGGTCAAAGCGCGGCAGGCCGGCGCGTTCGAGCGCGGCGCCCAGGCCGTCCATCATCTGCGGCGCGCAGGGCACGGCGTCGATCTCGAGCAGCTTGTACAGTTTTTCCTGGATGCCGCGTCGCGTGCAGATGGCGGTGATGCCGGCCAGGATGTCGTCGACCGCGGCCAGCCGGGTTTCGTCGTCGGCGGCGCGGATGTCGAGCGACAGGCGGCAGGCGCCAGGCACCACGTTGACCGAGCCCGCCGGTACCTCCAGCTGGCCGACCGTGCCCACCAGCGATCCATGGCTACGGCAACGGCTTTCCACCAGCAGCACGATCTCGGCGGCCGCCGCGGCCGCATCGCGCCGCAGGTTCATCGGCGTGGTGCCGGCGTGGCTGGCCACGCCTTTCAATTCGACCAGGTAGCGCGAGCTGCCCGCGATCGCGCTCACCACGCCCAGCGGCAGGCCGCGCTCGAGCAGTCTGGGCCCCTGTTCGATATGGACTTCGACGAAGCCCAGCACGGTGGCGGGATCGCGTGCGATGGAGGCGATCGCCGCCGGATCGTGGCCGGCGCCCGCCAGCGCGTCGCGCAGCAGGACGCCATCGAGGTCGCGCGCATCGAGCAGCGCCAGGTCGAAGCCGCCGGCCACCGCGCTGCTGCCGAGGAAGGTGCTGCGATAGCGCACGCCTTCTTCTTCGGCGAAGGCGATCACTTCGAGATCATAGGACAGGCGCTGGCCGCGCGCGGCCAGTTGCCCGACCAGGGCGATGGGCAGCAGGATGCCGAGCCGGCCGTCGTACTTGCCGGCGTTGCGCACGGTGTCGTAGTGCGAGCCGGTGACCAGGGTCCGCGCGTCCGGCTGGGCGGCGGCGTAGCGGCCGACGACGTTGCCGACGGCGTCGATATGGACCGTCATGCCGGCGCCGACCATCCATTCGGCGATCTGCGCGGCGGTACGCCGGTGCGCCGGCGTCATGTAGGCGCAGGTCAGGCCGGTCCCGGTATCGCTGATGGCGCCGAGCGCCTCGCACCACCCCATCACGGTGGCGCCGACCGATGGCGCGACACCGAGCAGGGCGTTGAGGCGGATCTCGGCGATCCGGTGCACCTGGCGCAGCGCTTCGCGCAGCTCGTCGTCAGGCGCGTTGTCGAGGCGGCGCTCGAAGGTGTCGATGATGCTTTGCCGCGCCAGGCCGCGTCCTGTCGGCCCTTTCACGGCCAGGATGAAGGGAAAGCCGAAGCGTTCGTTGTAGCGCGCGTTGAGCGCGCGCAGCCGTGCGTATTCGCCAGGCGAGCAGCGATCGAGGCCGGAGCTGGCCTGTTCATCGCTGGACTCCGCCGTCAGCTCGCCGGCGATGGCGGCCTTGCCGGCCAGCTCGGGGTGGGCGCGCAGCAGCGACAGGCGTTCTTCGATGCTCGCGCCGTCGACCGCCGCCTGCAAGGAGAGCTTGAGCGCCGCCAGGGTGGCGAAGGGGCGGGCCGCGGCGGCGCGCGCCGCGATCCAGGGTGAGTGCTCGTAGACGCCATGCAGCGCGGCGGTAAAGGCGCCGGCGTCGAGCCGGTTCAGGTCCTGGATGGTCGGCATGCACTACTCCTGGTTGAGTGAGCGCGCCGCGCTGCTGACCTGGTCGCGCAGCCATTTGTGCTCGGTCGACTGGTGCACGCGCTGGTGCCATAGCTGGTAGAAGCGCATCGGCGGAAACTTGACCGGCACCGTGAAACTCTTCAGCGGCAGCGTCTTTTCAAACGCGCGGATGAACTGGCGACCGGTCGTCAGCACCAGGTCGCTCTGGGTCAGCATATACGGGATCACGCCGAAATAGGGGGATTCGACAGCAACCCGCCGCTGCAGGCCGTGGCGCTCGAGATAAGCGTCGATCACGCCATGGTAGCCCGGCAGCATCTGGGTCGGGGCGACGTGGGGCAGGTCGAGGTAATCCTCCAGCGTCATCGCGTCGGACGCGGTGCGCCTGGCATATGGGCTGTCGGCGCGCATGGTGCAGATGATCGGGTCTTCGAACAGCTTGGACATGTGCAGGTGGGCCGGCGGCTCGTCCCAGTTGGCGATGACGAGGTCCATGTCGCCGTCGGACAGCATGCGCAGGTAGTCCAGGCCGGGGCCGAGGGCGTGGATGACGACCTTGCTGCCGGGCGAACCGCGCCGCAGCAGCGCCACCACGTTCGGCAGGAAGCGTGCGTCGAGGTAGTCGGGGGCGGCGATGTGGAAGGTGCGCGTCGCCTGCTCGGGCACGAAGGGCGCCTTGCGCACGAACAGGCTCTCGGCCTCGTCGAGGATGCGCTTGGCCGGCTTGAGAAGGCTCTCGCCATGCTGGGTCGGCACCATGCCGCGCGCGCCGCGCACCAGCAGCGGGTCGCCGGTCAGTTCACGCAGCTTGCGCAGCGAGGCCGAGATCGAAGGCTGCGGCTGGTTCAGCTTGAGCGCTACCCGCGAGACGTTCTTCTCCACCAGCAGCAGGTAGAGGATGCGGATCAGGTGCAGGTCGAGGTTGCGGGGCAGGCTGGACATCGGAGGCGGCCGCAGTGGCACGTATAACAGGGTGAATATGTCGAATATACGCTACATTTCATGTCGCAGAAATTGGAATCGGCGTATCGTCGATTCATCTCAGCCGCACCGCGCTCACAAGGGAAGCCCATGTTCGACCCCGGATACCTGTCGCCGTATGCTCTCGAGTGGTGCAATCTGCTGCTGCGCTGGCTGCACATCATCACCGGCATCGCCTGGATCGGCGCTTCCTTCTACTTCGTCTGGCTCGACAACACCATCAAGCCGCCGCCCGCTGGCTCCGAGCTCGAACGCAAGGGCGTGTCCGGCGAGTTGTGGGCGGTCCATGGCGGCGGCTTCTACAACCCGCAGAAATACCTGGTGGCCCCTGGCGCGTTGCCGAAGGAGCTGCACTGGTTCAAATGGGAAGCCTATTCCACCTGGCTGTCGGGCTTCGCGCTGCTGGTGGTCGTCTACTACCTGAACGCGAAAGCGATGATGGTCGACCGCAGCGTGGCCGACCTCAGCAGCGGGCAGGCGATCGGCATCGGCATCGGCAGCCTGGTGGTCGGCTGGATCGCATACGACCTGCTGTGCAAGACCAGGCTGGTGCAGCGCCCGCTGATGTTCGGCGCCACGGTGTTGCTGTTCCTGGTCGCAAGCAGCTGGCTGCTCACCCACCTGCTGAGCGGACGCGCGGCCTACCTGCATGTGGGCGCGATGATCGGCACCATCATGGTGGCGAACGTGGCGATGCTGATCATTCCCGGCCAGCGCAAGATGGTGAACGCCATGCTGGCGGGGCGACAGCCCGACCCGAGCCACGGCATCAAGGCCAAGCAGCGCAGCGTCCACAACAACTACTTCACCTTGCCGGTGCTGTTCATCATGATCAGCAATCACTATGCGATGACCTACAACCACCCGCATGCCTGGGCGGTGCTGGGGGCGATCATGCTGGCCGGGGTGCTGATCCGCCACTTCTTCAACCTGCGCCACAAGGGCCGCACCGAATGGCGTTATCCGGCCGCGGGCGTGGCCCTGCTGCTGGCGCTGGCGGTCGCGCTGGCGCCGCCAACACCGCGCGCCAACGCCGGTACCGCCGCCCGTCCTGACGCCGCGGCGCGCTTCGCCGAAGTGCGCACGATCATGGACCAGCGCTGCGTGTCCTGCCACGCCCGGCAGCCGACGCAGGCCGGCTTCGCGGCGGCGCCGGGTGGTGTGATGCTCGACACGCCCGAACTGGTCAGCCAGCATGCGGCCCGCATCTACCAGCAGACGGTGCAGCTCAAAGCGATGCCGCTGGCAAACCTCACCCACATGACCGACGCCGAACGCGTCCAGGTCGGCGCCTGGTTCGAAGCCGGCGCGGGCACAGGAAAAACACCATGAACAATCCCTTGCACGACCGCTTGACCCAATGGATCGACGCGCATTTCGATGCCCAGGTCACGTTTTTACAGGACGTGGTGCGCATCCCGACCGATACGCCACCCGGCAATAACGCGCCGCATGCCGAAGCGGTAGCCGGCATGCTCGAAGCGGCCGGCTGGCCGGTCGAGCGCCATGCGGTGCCGGCACGCGAAGTGCGTGACCAGGGGCTCGAGAGCATCACGAACCTCATCGTGCGCCGGCCCTATGGCACCGGCGGACCGACGCTGGCGCTGAACGCCCACGGCGACGTGGTGCCGCCCGGCGAGGGCTGGACCCGGCCGCCGTATGGCGCCGCCATCGAGGATGGCTGCCTGTACGGCCGTGGGGCGGCGGTGTCCAAGAGCGACTTCGCCACCTATGTGTTCGCGGTGCGCGCGCTCGAAGCGCTGGACGCGCCGCTGGCGGGCGCGGTCGAACTGCATTTCACCTACGACGAGGAATTCGGCGGCCTGCTCGGGCCGGGCCGCTTGCTGGCGCAGGGCCTCACGCGGCCCGACTACGTGATCGCCGCCGGCTTCGCCCATGGCATCGTCACCGCCCACAACGCCTGCCTGCAGCTGGAAGTGACCGTGCACGGCAGGGCAGGGCATGGCGCGATGCCCGAGACGGCGGTCGACGCACTGCAAGCGGCCACGCGGGTCTTGAACGCGATCTATGGCGAGCTGCCGGCGCTGAAGAACATCCACAGCGGCGTGCCCGGCATCGGTTCGCCGACCATGATCGTCGGCCGCATCGACGGCGGGACGAATACCAATGTGGTGCCGGGGAAAGTGGTGCTGCGCCTGGACCGGCGCATGATTCCGGAAGAAGACCCCGAAGTGGTGGAAAGCCAGGTGCGCGGCCTGGTCGAGGATGCGGTGCGTGGCATGCAGGGCATCCGGCTCGAGATCCGGCGCCTGCTGCTGTCCCGGGCATTGCGGCCCTTGCCGGCGGTGGCGCCGCTGGTGGACAGCCTGCAGCGCCACGCCCGCGCGATCATGGGCGAGGTGATTCCAGCACACGGCACGCCCCTGTACGCCGATGCGCGCCTGTACGGGGAGCACAGCATCCCGGCGGTGCTGTATGGCGCCGGTCCGCGCACGGTCGCGGAATCGAACGCCAAGAAGGCCGACGAGCACCTGCTGCTGGAGGATTTGCGCCGTGCAACCAAGGTGGTAGCGCTGACGCTACTCGATTTTCTCGGCCCGCGGGGCTGACGCCTGGTCATCGCGCGGGACGATCGCGAACTGGGCGCCGTTTTCATAGTCCGGCTTGACGCTACGCTCCATAAATTGTTTCCAAGCTTTTCTGCCCGGCTCGCCCAATGCATCCACGGCATAGGCCAGGGCTGGCTGCATATTCGAGGGATACCCAGCCGTGCTACTGGAGTAACCGGTCATTTCACCGGGGCGCAACTTGAGCGCGGATGCCATGGCGCCGCTCGCGCACGCAAGCCCTTTCAGCTCCGGCTCATGGCTCTTGGCGAAGGCCTCGCCGATCGTCGAATAGAACGGCGCATCGGCCGTATCCCGAACACGCATCGCGTACATCGCCCCTGTAATCCAGCAACTGCCCTTGCCGATCATTCTGGCAACCGGGAACTTCGACTTCCAGCGCAGCAGCGGCACTGCCTTTTTGAAGCCGAGTTCCGCCGCGCGCCCCACTGCCGACGTGAAGAAGTCGTCTTGCCAGGGAGCGAGGCCGACGCCATCGTTATACACCATGGCATAGCCATTGGCGATGAAACCAAGCGCGTTGGCGCGCGGGTTGTTGGTGTATTCGGTGTTATACCAGTCCAGGTTACTGTTCAGGATCTGCAAAAAGTGGTGCTTGAGAGGGTGCTCATCAGGCGAAATATAGGCGGCGTCGGTCAGCGTGCGCAGTGCCCAGGCCTGGCCACGCACCTGCTCCGGCTTGAGCAGTCCCTTGCGGTTTCCCCGATAGCCGGGATTGGATGCAAAAACATCGTACATTGCCCAGAACTGCAGCTCTTCGAGATAATAGTAGTCGCCTGTAAGCAGGTAGGGAAGATAGGCGAAATTTGGCTGGTGCGGGATGTCATGCTCGTTGGGCGTCCGGCATGCCTCGTGGCTGACACACTCTGGAAACGCCTCGAGTTTTTTTGTGGCGGGATTGTGGGTGTCGGTCGAACGTCCGACTATCGTCATGTAGGGATAGTCGAGCAGGCTGACCGGCAGGCCCGTGCGGCGATCGCGATAGTGGATCGACCAGGTGCCGGCCAGGTCGGCCGTCCCCAGGGTGAAGGTCTTCGCGCGCGGATCCATGCTGAGCAGATAACTGACCGCCCACGCCGGCTGGAGTCCGATGTCTTCCCGGCCGCCCGTCGTCGGCATGCCTGGCATGGCCAGGCCTACGCCCATCGGTTCGGTCCTCGGGCCAGTCCATATGGCGTTGGTCTTCGACAGTATGCTTTCGCTGATCGCGACCGTGCGATCGTAGTTGGGCAGGGCATAGGAATCGATCAGCTGGCGGCTGTCATGGCGCAGGTGCAGCGCCGGATCGCCCCCCCACCACGCAAGCTTGCGCCACCGTGCATGATGGTAGTGCGTGAGGTTTTGCTTGCGGTAGACGGTCTTGCCGCCGACCTCGATCTCGGCGTCGTAGGTAAAGTTCTGCGGCGCCGGTTCGTAGGCCCAGTTGTTCTCGATCGTGACGTCGACGCGGGCCTTCTTGATCCCTGGATACCAGCGCACCGCGAAGCGCGCGGCCAGGTGCGGATGCTGGCTGCCGTTGCGGTCGGCCAGCGGCGCGCTGACATGCCACTCGTGCGCGACCGGACCCTTGAGCCAGGAAGCCGGCTTGCCTTTCGCCAGCAGCCGTTCGAGCGATGCGCTGTAATGCTTCTCGCCGAGAGCGAGCTTGACGCTGGCTGTCAGCCCGGTGCGCACCAGCGCGGCCGGCGACGCATCGACCGGCGCGGCAAATCCTGGTTCGGCGTGACCGCGAGACGCGCTTTTCACCAGGCCGAATGCGAGCGGTTTGGCGCCTGGCGCCGGCAGGATGCCCGAGATGACCGCATGCCGCACCGAGCCATCGTCGTGGAAGGCCTTCGCGTCGACCTGCAAAGCGATCGGCTCGCCGTCGGCCAGCCTGGCGACCAGCCGGGTTTCGCGCGCCAGCTTGCCCGGCCCGAAGACCTGTCCGAATGTCAGCGGCACCTGGTCGTCGGCGCCGGTTGCCGCGGTGCGCTCCAGCCACAGCGTCGCCAGTGCGCCATCGATCCGGGGACGGTTGGCCACGCCCGGTGCGGACGCTACGCGCGCCGCACCGGGCGCCAACTGGCGTTCGTCTGGCGTCGCGGTCGTCGAGGTCGTGGCCACGGCGCCGTAGCGCAGCTCGGTCACTCGCTGTGGATCGAGTCCGCCGCCGGCCGGCAGGCCCTGTGCAGATGCCTGGTAGGCGTGCGCCGGCGCTGCCGCAAGAAGCAGGACGAAACTGATGGTCGAAGCTGGACGTGGCATAGGCATAGGCATAGGCATTGGCATTGGAGATGAAAAAAGGCGCCCGGGGGCGCCTTGCGATCTTACCGCGTTACTGCTTGAGCGCGCGCTCGAACAGCTCATGGATGCGGCGATACTGGTCATACCACGCCTCCGGCTGCACATAGCCGTGGCGTTCCAGCGGATAGCTCGCCAGTTCCCACTTGTCCTTCTTCATCTCGATCAGGCGCTGCGCCATGCGCACCGAGTCCTGGTAGAACACGTTGTCGTCGATCATGCCGTGCGAGATGAGCAGGTGGCCCTTCAGGTTCTGTGCATACTCGATCGGCGACGACTTCTTGTACGCCTCCGGATCGATGTCCGGGGTGTTCAGGATGTTGGCGGTGTACTCGTGGTTATAAGTGGTCCAGTCGGTCACCGGGCGCAGCGCGGCGCCGGCCTTGAAGGTATCCGGTGCGCGCATCAGCGCCATGAAGGTCATGAAGCCGCCGTAGCTGCCGCCGTAGATGCCGACATTGGCCGCGTCGCCCTGGTGCTGGCCGACCATGTACTTGACGCCGTCGATGTAGTCGTCCAGCTCCGGATGGCCCATCTGGCGATAGATCGCGGTGCGCCACTTGCTGCCGTAGCCTTTCGAGGCGCGGTAGTCCATATCCAGCACCACGTAGCCGTTCTGCACCAGCAGGTTGTGGAACATCTGCTCGCGGAAGTAGTTCGGATAGCGCTTGCTGACGTTCTGCAGGTAGCCGGCGCCGTGCACGAACATCACGACCGGATACTTCTTGCCCGGCTCGAGCTGGGCCGGACGATACAGCTTGGCCCAGACCGGATCGCCGCCGGCGCTCGACGGCACCGCCACGTATTGAGGCTCCATCCATTCGCGCGCCTTGAACTCGGGCTTGCGGGTGTCGGTCAGCCTGGTCGCTTCGCCACCGGAAACCGGTACGGTCGCGATCTGGATCGGGGTGTAGCTGGCCGACCAGTGCACCAGCAGCTTCTTCTGGTCCGGCGACAGGGCGAACTTCTCGACGCCATCGAGCTTGGTCACTTCGCGCACGTTGCCGCCATTGGCGTTCGCGGCGCAGACTTCGTAGTCGCCCGGGGTCTCGCGGTTGCACAGCATGTAGGCGGTGCTGCCGTCATAGGTCCAGCGCACGTCGCTGGCTTCCCACTTGCCGGTGGTGAGCGCGCGCGGGGCGGCGTCGGTCAGGCTGTCCCTGGTATACAGGTGCGAGTAGCCGCTTTCTTCCGACAGGTACCACAGCGTGCGGTTGTCCGGCAGCCAGCCGAATTCGGCGTTGTCGTAGTTGACCCAGGCGCTATCGGTCAGGCGGTGCAGGGGTTTCAGCTTGGCGGAGCCCAGGTCGACGCCGGCGATCCAGCGGTCCTTGTTGTCCACCGAGCGCAGCATGACGGCGACCTGGGCGCCGTTCGCGCTCCAGTCGATCGCGTTGCGCCCGCCCGAGACCACCAGCGGGCGGTTGCCCTTCAATGGGTCCTTCTTGGCGGCGGCGCGCAGCTCGGCCAGCGGGTCGACGTTGATACCCGGCAGTGCGTCGAAGGCGATGTCCTGCACCTTGTTGGTGCGCAGGTCGACCAGCTTCAGTGCGTGCGGCACCGGCATGTTGCGGCCGACGCGGGTGCGCACGTCTTCGGTTTCCTCGTAGCCCGACTCGTTGACGTAGCGCGGCATCTTGCCGGCGCGGCCCTTATCGGCGCCCTTGGCGGCGGTGACCACCAGCAGCCAGCGGCCATCCGGCGACAGCGAACTGCCTTCGATGGTGACCTTGTCGCCCAGGTAGATCTGGCCGGGACCCATCGAGGCGTCGACGCGGCGCAGCTCGTCGGCGCGCGCGCGCAGGGCATCGCGGTCATCCTTCTGGCGCTTGAGGTGTTCGATCAGGCGCAGCTCGGTCGAACGGTAGGGATCCTCTTCAGGCGCGTTCGGGTCCTTGGCGGCGCGCGGCAGGGCGGCCGGGCCGGTAACCTTGCTGGCACGGTTCCACACATACCAGTCGGTGCCGATGCGGTACTGGACCGATGCCTCGTCCGCCGAGTACTGGGCGGCGGTGATGCGGCTGGCGCCGCGCGTGACCTGCACCAGCTGGCCCGACTTGAGGTCGCGCTCGAACAGGTCGTTATTGCGCAGGACCAGCATGCGGGTGTTGTTGCGGTTATAGACCACGTCGGCGCTGTCGATCTTCGGCAGCTCGGCGTCGTTTACGCGCTGGATCTTGCCGGCGGCGACCTGGAACACATCGCGCACGGGCGATCCGGTGCGCTTCTGCTTGTAGTACACCTGCTTGCCGTCCCAGCTGAACCAGGCGTCTTCCACTGGGGTGCCGATCCAGTCGGGATGGCTCATGGCCTGGTCGAGGGTGATGGGGGTGGATGCCGCTGCCGGCAACGCGATCAGTGCGGCGAAGGAGGCCGCAAACAGGGTAAGTGCAGGTGTTCGCATGTGGAGTCTGATGAGTGAAGAAATGGCTTTCTGGCCAGAAATGCGCTTGCATTCTAGCGCAGGCACTCACCGGGACCGCGATATGTGGCAGGTTTTTTTTGCTGTAAAGACAAGCCCCGGCAGTACCTCAGTACGGCCGGGGCTGGATGCATTGCGCATACTGCAGCGGTGGTGCGCTGCAATGAAAGCTGTCTTACATGGCCTTGAACGGACCTTTTGGCGGACGCGGCAGGAACATGGCGACGCGCGCTGCGACGGCGACGACGGCCAGGGCGATGGTGACGTATTCGAGCGGGCTCATATCAACCCCGTACTGCTGGAGCGTAGCCGCCGTGGGCGACGTACAGGTCTTGCGAGAAGGTGCGGATGGCCGAGATGGCTGCCGCGAAGAAGCTGGTGCCTTGGATGGCTGCAGTCATGATTGTTCCCCTGAGATAATTCTTCAATGTTGCAGTGCAGTGTAGCGGCGTCTTCATCATAAACAAACTTTAGATTGGTGATTCCCGCGATTCGCCTGGTGAATGATTGTATGGTTGCTCTTATGCAAGATATTTGTTGCACGTATATCTGGAGCAATGGGCGGCGCATAAGAAGGGCTGGCTCACGCCTCGGCCTGACGCTGGTGTGAATCTTGCATATCGTTAGCACATGAAATCGCGAGACAGTGCTTCACCACACCTGCGGATCGTCGTCGTGCTTTCCGCAACACCCGCCGGCACCGACCCTGACGCCGCCCAGGCCGCGCAGTCGCGGCGCAGCACCGCGCTGCGCATCGGCTTGCTCGAATCGGGCTACGACCTGATCGCGTCGCTGCCGGCGGATATCTTCCTGCCCGAGCGCATCGCGCAGCTGCAGCCCGACCTGATCATCGCCGACAGCGAGTCCGACGCGCGCGACGTGCTCGAACACATCGTGATCGCGACGCGCGACGCGCGCCGGCCGATCGTGATGTTTACCGAAGACGACGCTCCCGCAAGCATGGACGCGGCGATGGACGCCGGCGTGTCGGCCTATATCGTGGCCGGCCTGCAGGCCGAGCGCGTCAAGCCGGTGCTGGACGTGGCGCTGGCGCGTTTCAGGCGCGAGCAGAAGCTGCTCGATGAACTGAGCGACACGCGCCAGAAGCTGGTTGACCGCAAGACGGTCGACCGCGCCAAGGGCTTGCTCATGAGCCGCTACAAGCTGAGCGAAGAGCAGGCCTACCAGCGCCTGCGCAGCCTGGCGATGAACAAGAACCTGAAGTTGGCCGAGGTCGCGCAGCGCCTGATCGACGTCGAAGACTTGCTCGGCTGAGCCGGCACGTACATATAAAGACAAGGACATGTATGACTTTGGCAGGCAGGGGCGCCTGGATCGCCGGCACCGACCGCCCCGAGATCGAGATCGTCCGCATCGGCTTCATGCCGCTGGCCGACAGCGCGCCACTGGTGATGGCGTCGGTGCTGGGCTTCGACGAACAATATGGCGTACGCTTCGCACTGTCGCGCGAGCTGTCCTGGACCAGCATGCGCGACCGCCTGATCGGCCAGCAGCTCGACGCGGCCCACGCCCTGTACGGGATGCTGTATGGGGTCCAGAACGGCATCGGCACCCAGCAGTGCGATATGGCGGTGTTGATGAACCTGAACCAGAACGGCCAGAACATCACGCTGTCGCGCGCGCTGGCCAATGCCGCCCGGGATCCGGGCCTGCTCAGGCGCGAGATCGATGAAAAGGGGCGCAAGCTCACCCTGGCCCACACCTTCCCGACCGGGAACCACGCGATGTTCCTGTATTACTGGCTGGCGGCGCACGGCGTCGATCCCCTCGATCACTGCCAGGCGGTGACGGTGCCCCCCGGCCAGATGGCGGCCAGTCTCGCCGCCGGCCATATGGATGGCTTCTGCGCCGGCGAGCCGTGGGGCCAGCGCGCGCAGCGCGACGGCGCCGGGGTGCAGGCCGCATCGAGCGAACAGGTATGGCCGAACCACCCGGGCAAGGCGCTCGGCACGCGCGCCGATTTCGCCGCCACCCATCCCAATACCTGCCGCGCCATGATCGCCGCGCTACTGGAAGCGACGCGCTGGCTCGATGCCTCGCGCACCAACCGCGAAGCCGCGGCCGAGGTGCTGGCCAGTCCCGCCTACGTCAACGCCAGCCGCGAGACGCTGCAGTTCTGCCTCGCCGGGCGCCATGTGGAAGGTAACGGCGTGCGCGGCCACAACGGCCTGCGCTTCCATGCCGACGGCGAGGCCAACTTCCCCTGGCTCTCGGACGGCATGTGGTTCCTGGCCCAGCACAGGCGCTGGGGGCTGCTGCGCGAAGACCCGGCCTGCCTGGCGCTGGCGGCGCAGGTCAACCGCATCGACCTGTACCGCGAGGCGGCCGAACGCACTGGAACGATGCTGCCCTCGTCCTCGATGCGCAGCTCGACGCTGATCGACGGGCGCGTGTGGGACGGCAGCAACCCGCATGCGTGGGCAGGGGCGGGCGCACCTGCATGATCCTGAACGCGGTGCACGCTCCTGCATCATTGTGGGGAATGGCGCACCGCGATGCAGCATTTTCATTTCCATCATCCGTTCGCCGCCCCTAGGGCAGCGGTGGCACGCCTCTTGCTCATACCAATCACAGGATCAATGGCGATTCTCTTCACGACTATTTTCACTTAGCGCTGGCCCAATGCAGGGACGGCACAGGACAACGGCGTCCGCAGCTACTGCCCCCGGCAGCAAGCGCGGACGCCTTTTCGTTTTTCAAAGGAAGAAAAATGGCCAGCAAAGCGGACAGCATCAAGCTCTTTTCATTCCAGGGTGCGCCCATGCGCGCCTTCCACCTGACCTGGGTAGCCTTCTTCATCTGCTTCTTCGCCTGGTTCGCCTGCGCACCGCTGATGCCGGTGATCAAGGGCGAGTTCGGGCTCTCCATGGAGCAGATCGCCAACATCAATATCGCGGCCGTCGCGATCACCATCTTCGTGCGCCTGCTGGTAGGACCCCTGTGCGACCGCTATGGCCCGCGCAAGACCTACACCGGCCTGCTCCTGATCGGCGCGGTCCCCGTGCTGGGCGTGGCGCTGGCGCAGAGCTACGAGGCTTTCCTGCTGGCGCGCCTGGGCATCGGCGCGGTCGGCGCCAGCTTCGTCATCACCCAGTACCATACCTCCGTCATGTTCGGACCCAAGGTGGTCGGCACCGCCAACGCGGCGGCGGCCGGCTGGGGCAATGCCGGCGGCGGCGCGGCGCAGGCGGTGATGCCGCTGATGCTGACCGCGATCGTGATGCTGGGCGTGAGCCAGTCGCTGAGCTGGCGCCTGGCGCTGGTGGTGCCGGGCGTGATGATGATCGTGATGGCCTACTTCTATTGGCGCTACACGCAGGATTGCCCGGCCGGGAACTACGACGATCTGCGCAAGACGGGCCTGATGCTTGACGCTGGCGGCAAGGACGGCAAGGGCGGCTGGGCGAGCTTCGCCGCCGGCTGCCGCAACCACCGCGCCTGGCTGCTGTTCGTCACCTACGGCGCCTGCTTCGGCATCGAGATCTTCATCCACAACATCGCCGCCGTGTACTACGTCGAGCACTTCGACCTGTCGCTGGCGCAGGCCGGCATGGCGGCCGGCAGCTTCGGCCTGCTGGCGCTGTTCGCCCGCGCCCTGGGCGGCTGGCTGTCCGACAAGGCCGCGCTTGGCGGTGACCTGAACCGCCGCGTGACCGTGCTGTTCGTGCTGATGATCGGCGAAGGTCTGGGCTTGCTGTGGTTCGCCCAGGCCGAGGGCGTCGTGTTCGCGGTGGTCGCGATGCTGGTGTTCGGCCTGTTCACCCACATGGCTTGCGGCGCGACCTACGCGCTGGTGCCGTTCATCGCGCCGAAGGCCCTGGGCGGCGTGGCCGGCATCGTCGGCGCCGGCGGCAACGTCGGCGCGGTGGCGGCCGGCTTCCTGATGAAGGGCACCGGCGACATCAAGCAGACGTTCACGATCCTCGGCGGCCTGGTGCTGGTCGCCAGCATCTGCGCCATCGCGGCCCGTTTCACCAATACCACCACCGCCACCGGCAGCGCGCCGGCCGCGGCGGCAGTCTGAGAAGGAGCAGCAAATGCATATCGTCGTCATTGGCCATGGCATGGTCGGCCATAAATTCCTCGAAACCCTGGCCGCCAGCGGCCGGCACGACCTGCGCGTCACGGTATTGGGCGAAGAGCCGCGTCCGGCCTACGACCGCGTGCACCTGTCGGAATTCTTCGCCGGCAAGAGCGCGGACGACCTGTCGCTGGTCGCGCCGGGCTTCTTCGAGCGCGCGGATACTGGGCTGGGCATGGTGCTGCGCCTGAATGCCAAGGTGGTGGGGATCGACCGCGCGGCCCAGAGCGTTTTCCTGGCCGACGGTTCGCACGTCGCTTATGACCGCCTGGTGCTGGCCACCGGCTCCTATCCCTTCGTGCCGCCGGTGCCCGGAGCCGACCGCAAGGACTGCTTCGTCTATCGCACCATCGAAGACCTGGAAGCCATGCAAGAGGCGGGAGCGCGCTCGAAGTCGGGCGTCGTGATCGGCGGCGGCCTGCTGGGCCTCGAATGCGCCAAGGCGCTGCGCGACCTGGGCCTGAACGCCCATGTGGTCGAATTCGCGCCGCGCCTGATGGCGGTGCAGGTCGACGACCCCGGTGCGCGCATGCTGCGCACCCGCATCGAGGAACTGGGCGTCGGCGTCCATACCGGCAAGAACACGCTGGCCATCGTCGATGGCGAAGAAACCACCCACCGCATGCAGTTCGCGGACGGCACGCACCTGGACACCGACATGATCGTGTTCTCGGCCGGCATCCGCCCGCGCGACGAGCTGGCGCGCGCGTCAAGCCTGGAGATCGGCCCGCGCGGTGGCGTCGTGATCGACGACCGCTGCCTGACCTCGGACCCGCACATCTACGCCATCGGGGAGTGCGCCTTGTGGAATGGCCAGCTGTTTGGCCTGGTCGCCCCAGGCTACGACATGGCGCGCACCGCCGCGCGCCATTTGCTGGGCGGCGAATGCGGATTCCTGGGCGCCGACATGAGCACCAAACTGAAACTGATGGGCGTGGATGTGGCCAGCATCGGCGACGCCCATGGCGCCACGCCGGGCAGCCGCAGCTACCAGTTCATGGACGAGCGCAAGCAGGTCTACCGCAAGATCGTCGTCTCCAGCTGCGGCAAATACCTGCTGGGCGGCGTGCTGGTGGGCGAAGCGTCCGCCTACGGCGCGCTGTTGCAGACGATGCTGAACAGGATCGAGCTGCCGGAAGCGCCGGAATACCTGATCCTGCCCGAGAGCGGCGGCGCGGCCCGTCCGGCCATCGGCGTCGACAAGTTGCCGGCCACGGCCCAGGTCTGCTCGTGCAACGACATCAGCAAGGGCGCGCTGTGCGAGGCCGTGGCCGGCGGCGCCACCACGATCGGCGCGCTCAAGAGCTGCACTTCGGCCGGCACCGCCTGCGGCGGCTGCGTGCCGCTGGTGACCCAGGTGCTTAACGCGGAGCTCAAGAAGCTGGGCGTGGCGGTCAACAACCACCTGTGCGAACACTTCCCGTATTCACGCCAGGAGCTGTACCACCTGGTGCGGGTCGAGTCTATCCGCGATTTCGGCGAGCTGCTGGCGCGCCACGGCAAGGGCCTCGGCTGCGACGTCTGCAAGCCGACCGCCGCCAATATCCTGGCCTCGGTGTGGAACGATTTCGTGTTGAAGCCCAAGCACGCCAGCCTGCAGGATTCCAACGACTACTACCTCGGCAACATCCAGAAGGACGGCACCTATTCGGTGGTGCCGCGCATGCCGGGCGGGGAAGTCACGGCCGACGGCCTGATCGCGGTGGGCATGGTGGCCAAGAAGTACAAGCTCTACACCAAGATCACCGGGGGGCAGCGGGTCGACCTGTTCGGCGCCCGCGTGGACCAGCTGCCCGCGATCTGGGAAGAGCTGATCGCGGCCGGCTTCGAATCGGGCCACGCCTATGGCAAGTCGCTGCGCACCGTGAAATCCTGCGTCGGCTCGACCTGGTGCCGCTACGGGGTGGGCGACAGCGTGGGTTTCGCCATCGCGCTCGAAAACCGCTACAAGGGCTTGCGCGCGCCGCACAAGATCAAGTTCGGCGTCTCGGGCTGCACCCGCGAGTGCGCCGAAGCCCAGGGCAAGGACGTGGGCCTGATCGCCACCGATAAAGGCTGGAACCTGTACGTGTGCGGCAACGGCGGCATGAAGCCTCGCCACGCCGAGCTGATCGCTTCGAACCTCTCCGAAGAAGACGTGGTGCGCCTGACCGACCGCTTCCTGATGTTCTACGTGCGCACCGCCGAACGCCTGCAGCGCACCAGCACCTGGCGCGAAAACCTGGAGGGCGGCCTCGACTACCTCAAGGCGGTCGTGGTCGACGACAGCCTCGGCATCGCGCAGGAGCTCGAGGCGCAGATGCAGCACGTGGTCGACACCTATGCCTGCGAATGGAAGGAAGCGGTCACGGATCCGGACGTGCGCCGCCGTTTCCGTCATTTCGTCAACAGCGCGCAGGCTGACGAGAACGTCGTGTTCGTGCCGGAGCGCGGCCAGGTGCGTCCCGCCACGCCGGACGAACGTCGCCGCACCATCCCCATCGCCGCCGCAGTCTAACGAAGCTGAAACAGGAGAACCTCCATGCACCGTGATCTTCAACTCGAACACTGGACCGCCATCTGCAGCGTGGACGACATCGTGCCCGACACCGGCGTGTGCGCCTTGCTGAACGGCCGCCAGGTGGCGGTGTTCCGCGTCGGCGACAACACGCCACGCGTGTTCGCCATCGATAACTTCGATCCGAACTCGCAGGCCGCCGTGCTCTCGCGCGGGCTGGTGGGCAGCATCGGCGAACGCATCGTGGTCGCCTCGCCGATCTACAAGCAGCACTTCGACCTGCAAAGCGGCGAATGCCTGGAAGCGCCGGCGCAATCGGTCGCCAGCTATCCGGCCCGGATCGACGCCGGGCAGGTGTGGGTCGCCGCATGACAGCGGCCGTCAAGCCCGCCCTGGTGGTGGTCGGCAACGGCATGGCCGGGATGCGCACCGTCGAGGAGCTGCTGGCGCTGGCCCCGGAGCGGTTCGACATCACCGTGTTCGGCGCCGAGCCGCGCGTGAACTACAACCGCATCATGTTGTCGCCGGTGCTGGCGGGCGAGAAGACGGCCGAGGAAATCGTGCTGCACCCGCGCAGCTGGTACGACGAGCACGGCATCACCCTGCATGCGGGCGACCCGGTAGTGGCGATCGACCGCAAGCGGCGCATCGTGCGCGCGCGCTCGGGCAAGGAGGTGCAGTACGACCGCCTGCTGCTGGCCACCGGTTCGCAGCCTTTCATCGTGCCGGTGCCTGGCGCCGATCTGCCGGGCGTGGTGGGTTTTCGCGACCTGGACGACGTCGACACCATGCTGCGGGCGGCGCGCGCCGGCCGCCATGCGGTCGTGATCGGCGGCGGCCTGCTCGGGCTCGAAGCGGCGAACGGCCTGCTGCGGCAGGGCATGGACGTCACCGTCGTCCACCTCACCCAGAGCCTGCTCAACCAGCAGCTCGACGTCGACGCTTCGCTGCTGCTGAAGAGCGCACTGGAGGGGCGCGGCCTGCGTATCCTGCTCGGCGCCCAGACCGAGGCCATCCTGGGCGACGGCAAGGTACAGGGTGTGCGCTTCAAGGACGGCGCCGAGGCGCCGGCCGACCTGGTGGTGATGGCGGCGGGCGTGCGCCCCAATGTGGCGCTGGCGCGGGACGCCGGCCTGCACGTCGAGCGCGCCATCGTGGTCGACGACACGCTGCAGAGCTACGACCCGCGCGTGTACGCGGTGGGCGAGTGCGTCCAGCACCGCAAGGCGACCTTCGGGCTGGTGGCGCCGATCTGGGACCAGGCGCGCGTGTGCGCCGCCCACCTGGCCGGCCTGGGCCACCGCCGCTACGTGCAGCAGGCCACCGCCACCAAACTCAAGGTCACCGGCATCGACCTGTACTCGGCCGGCGACTTTTGTGGCGGACCGGGCACGCAAGACCTGGTGCTGCGCGACCGCCGCGCCGGCGTCTATAAACGCCTGGTGCTCGATGGGAACCGGATCACGGGCGCCGTGCTGTACGGGGACGTGCTCGACGGCCCCTGGTATTTCGACCTGATCCAGCGCGGGGCCGATATCTCGGCGCTGCGCGATCGATTGTTGTTCGGGCCTGCCATGTGTGAAGCGCAGGCCGCGTAGAAGAGAGTCACTTATGTCGCAGATGCCGATCCCGCTGAAAGAAGTCCGCACCACCTGTCCCTACTGCGGCGTCGGCTGCGGCGTCAAGGCCACGCCGCTGGGCGATGGCGGCGCGCTGATCGAAGGCGACGCCGGCCATGCCGCGAACCGCGGCCGCCTGTGCGTCAAGGGCTCGGCCCTGGGCGAGACCCTCGGCCTCGACGGCCGCCTGCTGTACCCGGGCGTTCGACGCGATGGCGTGATGGCGCGCGCCAGCTGGGATACGGCGCTGGATACCGTCGCCGACGGTTTCAGGCGCATCATCGCCGAACACGGGCCGGATGCGGTCGCGCTGTACGTCTCGGGCCAGATCCTCACCGAGGATTATTACGTCGCCAACAAGTTCATGAAGGGCTACGTCGGCAGCGCCAATATCGACACCAACTCGCGCCTGTGCATGTCGTCGGCAGTCGCCGGCCACAAGCGCGCCTTCGGCGAAGACGTGGTGCCGGGCTGCTACGACGACTTCGCGCTGGCCGACGTCATCGTGCTGGTCGGCTCCAACGCCGCCTGGTGCCACCCTACGCTGTTCCAGCGCATCGTGAAGGTCAAGGAAGCGCGCCCCGACTTGCAGATCGTCGTGCTCGACCCGCGCCGCACGGCCACCTGCGAACTGGCCGACCTGCACCTGCCGCTCAGGCCGGGCAGCGACGTGCGGCTGTTCAATGGCCTGCTGGCGTATCTGGCACAAGAGGGAGCCATCGACCACGGCTTCGTCGCGGCGCATACGAGCGGGCTGGAGGCGGCGCTGGACGTCGCCGGCGTGGACAGCGACGTGGACGCGGTCGCGCGTGCCTGCGGTGTCGATCCGGCGCAGCTGCGCGCATTCTATGCACTGTTCGCGGGCACCGAGAAAGTGGTCACGGCGTTCTCAATGGGCGTGAACCAGTCCTCGAGCGGCACCGACAAGGTCAACAGCATCATCAACTGCCACCTGCTCACCGGCCGTATCGGCCGGCCCGGCATGGGCCCGTTCTCGCTGACCGGCCAGCCGAACGCGATGGGTGGACGTGAAGTCGGTGGCCTGGCGAACATGCTGGCGGCCCATCTCGACCTGGACAACGCGCAGCACCGCGAGGCGGTGCGCACGTTCTGGGACGCGCCGCGCATCGCCGGCACGCCAGGGCTGAAGGCGGTCGATCTGTTTCGCGCGGTGGAACAGGGCAAGGTCAAGGCGGTGTGGATCATGGCCACCAACCCCGTTGTCAGCATGCCGGACGCCGACCAGGTGCGGCGCGCCTTGGCGGCCTGCGAACTGGTGGTGGTGTCGGACGTGGTCGCGAACACCGACGTCGGCCAGTATGCGCACGTGCTGCTGCCGGCCCTGGCCTGGGGCGAGAAGGATGGCACGGTGACCAATTCCGAGCGCTGCATCTCGCGCCAGCGCGCCTTCCTGCCGGCGCCGGGCGAGGCGCGCGCCGACTGGCAGGCGTTGTGCGACGTCGCCCGGCGCATGGGCTACACCGGCTTCGGCTACGACGGCGCGCATGCGATCTTCGACGAGCATGCGCGCCTGTCGACCTGGAAGAATGGCGAAGACGGCTACCGCCGCGCCTTCCGGCTCGACCCGCTGGTCGGCATGGACCGCACCGCCTACGACGCCCTGGAGCCGGTGCAGTGGCCGCTGCGCTCGCCGGGAGAGGGCACGGCGCGCCTGTTCGGTGACGGCCGTTTCTCGCACCCTGACGGCAAGGCGCGGTTTGTCGCGACGCCGCCGCGCGCGCCGGTGCATGCGCCAGGTGGCGCGTATCCGCTGGCGCTCAATACCGGCCGCCTGCGCGACCAGTGGCACACGATGACGCGCACCGGCAAGTCGCCGCGCCTGGCCGGCCATGCGCCGGAATCCTTCGTCGACCTGCACCCGCACGACGCGCTGCTGGCCGGCGTGCGCGAAGGCGAGCTGGCCCGCGTCAGCTCGCAATGGGGGGCGATGGTGGCGCGCGTGGCGCATGGCGGGGGCATCGCGCGCGGCGCGGTGTTCGTGCCGATCCACTGGAATGGCCAGACGGCGTCGGATGCGCGCGTCGGGGCGCTGGTCAATCCGGAAGTCGATCCGGTGTCGGGAGAACCCGAGTTCAAGCACACGCCGGTGCGGGTGGAACCCTTTGGCGTGGCCTGGTATGGATTCATCCTCAGCCGCGACGAACTGAAGCTGGAGCGGGTGGCGCACTGGACGCGCGTGCGCGGCAGCGGCTTCGTGCGCTATGAACTGGGCGGGCGCGAGCCGATGTCGCCCGACCTGGCGCGCAACCTGCTGGGGGCCGGCGAGGATGACGACTGGATCGAGTACGAGGACAAGGCGGAAGGCATGCTGCGCGCTGCGCTCGTCAAGGATGGGCGACTGGACGCCTGCCTGTTCGTGTCGCGCCGGCTGGATTTGCCGGCGCGGGCCTGGCTTGGCGGCCTGTTCGCCCAGCCAGCACTGGACGCGCGCGAACGCGCCACCTTGCTGGCCGGCCGCGCGCCGGCGCTGGGGCCGGACCCGGGGCCGACCGTCTGCGCATGCTTCGGCGTCGGCCGCAACACGATTTGCGCGGCGATCGAACAGCAGGGCTTGACGACGCCGGCCCAGGTGACGGCCTGCCTGCGGGCCGGCGGCAATTGCGGGTCATGCCTTCCAGAGATCAAGACACTGCTGCAGGAAGCTCGCGCTGCCGTGGCGTAGGGTGGGCGGCTAGCCGCCCACGCGGTGATGGTTGGCAGCCAGATCATCCGGCACGAAAGCGGAGCCGCCGTCCACACCACGGGTAGACGTTGCATACGGCGCAGCCGTCCACCCCACGGTTAGACGTTGCATACGGCGCCGCCGTCCACCCCACGGTAGACGTTGCGTACGGCGCCGCCGTCCACCCCACGGGTAGACGTTGCATACGGCGCCGCCGTCCACCCCACGGTAGACGTTGCATACGGAGCCGCCGTCCACCCCACGGGTAGACGTTGCGTACGCCTCTACCGTCCACCCACTGGCAGACGTCGTCTACGGCCCAGCCAACCACCCTACGATCTACGACGCGTTATTGCGGCACTCCGGATGCAACCCACGCCCCCGCACCACCGGCGCCTCGCTGCCGAACAAGGGCAGTTCGATATACGGCCGCTCGGTGCCCGGCACCGCCAGCACATAAGCCTGGCGCTCGAGCCGGTGCTGCAGCACGACCTGCGCGACATAGGCCGGCGCCAGCACGCGCTGGGCTTTGCGCTTGCCCAGGTCGAGGTAGCCGAAGCGCATCGTGGCCGACTGCACCAGGTCACCCGGCAGCCGCTCTTTCGACTGGCCAAGCACGCTGACCAGGCGCTCGGCCAACTGGCGCGCCGCCAGTTCGGCTTCGATCACGGGGGCGGTATCGAGCACTTCGGCATCGCGGTGCCGGATTCGCAGCGCGAGCGTATCGACGCTGCCATCGCCGGCCAGCCGTAGCGCCACCGAGGCCGCGCCCAGCACCGGGATCTCGCCCACCGCATGGCGCCAGGCGCCGGTGGCGCGCAGCAGCAGGGTATCGGACAGCTTCTGCTCGCGGTCGGCGCCGCGCGCCTTGGTCTGCCACAGGCGTTCGAAGGCGAGACTGCCGCGCTCACCCACCCAGGCCGCGAGGTCGAGCCGCTGCGCCGCCTGTTCCAGCTGGCGCACCAGCAGCGGCGTTTCTTCGAGGCGTTCGTACGGCGCCTGGAACGGTGCCAGGCCGGACACGTATTGCAGTGCGCCCGAGGCGTGGTAGACCACGGCGCGCGCGCCATCGGGCAGGTGCACGACGCTGCGTTCGCCGCGCTCGGCCAGGTTGGCGCGGTCGTGGCGGCAAATGTCGGCTTCGTGCAGCGCGGTCAGGAAGCGGTTCATGCTCGCGCGCGCATCGTCGCGGGTGAGCGGGGTGAGCGCGATCACGTCGGCGCGGCCGGGCGTCGCATCGGCGCCGGTCTTCATCAGGGTATCGATCAAGGTTTGCTGGTTCATGGTTCAGCCCTCCGTCCACTTCCACAAGAGACATGCCTGCTGCGCCGGCGCCAGGTCGGGACTCACGCTGCCATGGCCCCACAGGTGGTCGCGGTTCAGGGCGGAGAGATTCCAGCGGATGTTGCCGCCGTTCCAGGTGGCGGCGTCGCCGACGCAGACCGTAATGGGGTGGTTATCGATCCACCAGTCGGACACGCCGTCGTGCCAGGCGCCGGACACGGTGTCGCCGTCGACCAGGTTGTCGGCCACGTCCTCGCCGCACTCGTCGGTGGTGATACCGTCGACCATATCGCCCCAGGCGCCGCAATAGATGTGCAGGCGCGCGAAGATATTCCACAGGCCGGCGATGGCGTCCAGGTTGACCGTGTGGCAGGAATAGGCCATCACCCATTCGCTGTTCCAGTCCTCGCCCAGTTGCCAGCGGTCGGACCAGGTGCGCCAGTCGGTGCGCGCGATGTCGTACAGCATGCGTGCCCGTCCGTCGGCCTTGGAATTGCCATGGGTCTCGATCCAGAGCAGGTCGACGTCATCGACCCAGCTGCTGTCGTTTCCGCCCTGGTCGGTGTCGCGGATATCGGTTTCCCAGACATCCGTGTTGGACCAGTAGAAGGCGCGCGCGTGCCCGGCCGAGCGCAGCTTGCTGTCGAAACCATTACTTCTATTGAAGGTGTACGTCAGGTCTCCCGCCGTGCTCACGCCGGCGGCGCGCGCATGGTTGAAGTACCGGATTGCTTCTACACCGAACCTTGCCATGAGGTTCTCCTTTCGTGTCGGAAAGCCATGCCGCCGCACCCGGGTGGGCACGGCGGGGTGGCTCGGGATACAGTAGTCGGAGCGTACGCGGCGGTTCTGGCGAAGATCAGGCTTCGGGAGGGTTGACGTGCCGGGTGGATAGAAACGGCGGTCGGGCTTGCGTGGCGTCGTGCCAGGAGCCGCGCGAGGAGAGCGGAGCGCCTGCCGGACTGGCGCCGGCAGGCGTTGAAGCGATTAGCGCAGGGTGCGGGCGAAGAATTCGTCGGTGCGGCTGTTGGCCAGCGTCGCATCGTCGTGGTCGTAGTGGCCGCCGCCCGGACGGGCGAAGGCGTGGTCGCGGCCCGGATAGACATGGACCTCGGCGTCGGCCTTGCCTTCGAGCGCGGCCTTGATCTGCGCCTGGGCTTCCGGGCCGATGTATTCGTCGGCGCCGGCCAGGTGGTACAGCAGGGGAGCGCCGATATGCTTGGCTTCGTGCAGGTAGTTGTCGGTGCCGCCACCGTAATAGACCGCGAAGGCGTCGCCGTCGGTACGGGCCGCGGCCAGGTAGGTCATCAGGCCGCCCAGGCAATAGCCGGTGACGCCGACCTTGCCGGTGCTGCCTTGCATCGTGCGCGCAGCGCTGATGGTGGCGGCGATGTCTTGCACGCCATGGTCGAAGTCGTAGGCCTGGTACATCGAGAAGGCCTTGGCGACGTCGGCTTCATTTGCTTCGGACAGCTGGATGCCGGGATCGGTGCGCCAGAACAGGTCGGGGGCGACGGCGATATAGCCCTTGGCGGCGTAGTTGTCCGCGATGCTGCGGATGCCGCCGTTCACGCCGAAGATTTCCTGCAGCACGACGATGACCGGATAGGCGCCGACCACGTCGGGACGTGCGACGTAGCACTCGAAGCTGCCTGCGCCGGTGGTGACGGTGAGTTGTTCGGACATGGGGTTCCTTATTGTTAAAAATTGGAATGCCAGCCGGTGGGAATCGTGGTAACCGGCCGTTGCAAGCCATATCATAAGATGGAAAGCCCGATCCGAACAGATTCGCTCTCGAGGGTGACGCGTCGGCCGGCGCCGCAAGCAATATCGGATGTTGTCCAGGCATTGCCTGGCAATACAAGGGAGTGGCCGCTGGTTTGGCGAGCGGCAGAAGCCTGTCGAGCGCTTGTCATGACAAGCATTCGTGCGTCGACAAGCGGAGGCGGAAACGACAAAGCCCCAGATCGCTGGGCTTCGTGGGTCCTTGGCTATCAAGGTAGTTCTGGTCGGGGTGAGAGGATTCGAACCTCCGGCCTCTACGTCCCGAACGACCTAACAGCATCAATAGACCCGCTCCGTTGACGGGTCTAACCATTATAAATCAATGGGTTGCGTTTGGCTGCGTTCAGATTCGCGTAGCTTCGTGCAAGAGCTCCCGGCACGAATTTTCCACGAATTTCGGTTCAGTGGGAGTCGGAAACTACTGTTTAGGAAAGCATGGCGTCCAATTTTTCCTGGTCTCGAGCGCGCCGCTTTTCAAGCTCGGTCTTTGGCGCTTTGGCGGCCACTTTGGACTTGCGGCCGTGTTCCCCGTTGGTCGGGAGCGCGCAGCTTTGGGCAACTAAGTCATCCTGCGCATCTATGGTGCTCAAGCGTAGGTCGAGCCAGGTGTAGAACACGCTGGGATGCCAATACACTCGGTTTCCGGTGGTTGTCAAGCTAGTTGTCGCCTGACCTGATAATCATGCTGCTTCTTTGAGCGGTGTGTCTCCCTCGATTTCTGCTGCATTTCTGTTCATCTGCTCGGGATTGAGATGGACG